>CAYURN010000031.1:0-5115 GCA_964447305.1 uncultured Clostridia bacterium | reverse complement strand
GTTCAGACGTAGCCCGCAATTTAGACGTAACGCGCGTCAGCGTATTCCGCGCGCTCGGCAGGTTGGAAAAGAACGGTCTTGCCGTAAAGGACGAAAAGAAGGATGTGCATCTCACCGAAAAGGGCAGGCAGCTGCTCTCTGAATACATGAAGATAGTTCAGCTTCTGCGTATGCACCTTGTAAACTTCGGCAAGCTTGAAGAATCCGTCGCCGAAGGCGAGGCAATGAAAATGGCGTGCGTTATGAGCGACTATGCCCGCGGCATGGTAATAAAGGCGTTCGACAACGGCAGACCGCAATGGCCGCCGTTCGGTAATAACCCCTGAACCGTGTGAGAGGCGTATATATGCAAACACAAGTCAACAATACGGCCAAGGAGCTGAAAGAGTGGGAAAAGGAGCGTGAGCTTATCCCCGTGATGATAAAAAAGTATTGTCACGGCAGGCATGGCGTTAAGGGTAAGGACATCTGCGCCGATTGCCGCGCGCTCACCGAATACGCGCTGTTCAGGCTCGAAAAATGCCCGTTCAAGGCCAACAAAAAATTCTGCTCATTCTGCAAAATACATTGCTATAAGCCGGATATGCGGAAAAAAATAAAGGACGTAATGAAGTGGTCGGGGCCGCGCATGATCTTCACGCACCCCGCGTTCGCGTTTAAGCATGTCTTTCAGATGATAGGTTACAAACGAAAATTGAAAAAAGAGGCAAAGGCAAAAACCGATGTTCGATAAAGAGCTGTTAAAACTAATCGGCGGAAATAAAAAGTACGTCGTCTATACCGTCCTTCTGATGGTTGCGGGCATGCTCGCCAACATAGGCATCACCGCAAGCGTGTGCTGGGCGGTGTATATTCTCATAGAGGGATACGGGCCGTCGGCCTACATATATCCCGCAACGGCGGCAGTTATTGCGATAGCTGTGCGGTATATAACAAGCCGCTGTACGGGCAATTTAAAAGATATGCTGGGCCGCAAAGTAAAAAAGGACCTGCGCGAACGTACTTACGATAAAATCTTAAAGCTCGGCGTCCGCTCGACCGACGGCATGAGCATGGCGGGGCTCACGCAGGTTTCCATGGAGGGCATAGAACAGCTCGACCTGTACTATTCAACGTACCTTCCGCAGTTCTTCTATTCCATGCTCGCGCCCATAATTCTGTTCTGTATATGCGTGGGAATTGATTGGCGCACGTCGCTCGTGCTGCTTGCATGCGTGCCGCTCATTCCCGTATCAATAGTGGCGGTCAGCAGGTACGCAAAGAAAATCTTTGCAAAATATTGGGGCAAGTACACCTCTATGGGCGACAGCTTTTTAGACAGCGTTCAGGGCCTTAAAGAGCTGAAAATTTTCAAGGCCGACGCCGCCCGCCATGTAAAGATGAACCAAAGCGCCGAGGAATTCCGCAAAATTACCATGAAGGTACTCGTAATGCAGCTTGCAAGCACTACTATTATGGATTTAGTGGCGTACGGCGGCGCGGGCGCGGGCATAGCTCTGGCTATAGTCGGACTTATAAACGGCTGGCTCGACCCCGTCCCCGCGCTCTTCCTAATTCTCGTCGCCGTCGAATTTTTCCTGCCGCTGCGTTCGCTCGGCAGCGCCTTCCACGTCGCCATGAACGGCGCCAGCGCAGGCAAAAAGATTATTTCTTTACTCAACGCGCCCGACCCCGTTTGGGGAGAGGGCGAAGTCAAGGGGACCCTGCTTGAATTAAACGGCGTAACGTTCTCGTATGACGGCAGGCGCGATGTGTTGAAAAATGTCAGTATGCTCTTTCCCGAAAGAGGCTTGACGGCAATCGTCGGCGAAAGCGGCTGCGGAAAGAGTACTGTGGTAAATATGCTCGTCGGCGCTTACCGCCCCAAGGCGGGAACTGTCACCGTCGGCGGAGAAAATATCGAAGGCGTTTCGCGAAAGTCGTACTATTCGCACATTGCCTGCGTTTCTTACAATACCTATATTTTCAACGACACCGTGCGCGCCAACTTCGAACTTGCAAAAAAGAACGTCGGCGACGGGGAGATATGGTCGGCTTTAAAGGCCGTCAACCTCGACGTATTCATTCGCGAAAACGGCGGGCTTGATAAAGTAATAACCGAGGACGCGGCAAACGTATCGGGCGGGCAGAAACAGCGTCTGGCGCTCGCCGTCAACCTCGTTGCAGACAAAGACATCTATGTCTTTGACGAGGCGACGAGCAACATAGATATCGAAAGCGAAGCCATAATCATGCAGAATATCAAAAATATGAGCAGGACAAAATCGGTAATCGTCATCTCGCACCGCCTGGCCAACGTCGTTCCCGCCGACAATATCTACTATATGGAGGCGGGCGAAGTTAAGGAAAGCGGCAGTCATGCCCGGCTTATGGCCTTAAAGGGCGGCTATGCAAAACTCTATACGGCGCAGAAACAGCTTGAAGAGGGCTATAAGCAGATAACGGGCGCAGCTGCGGAGGTGAACGCATGAAAAACAAACTTCGCAGAAGCGGCGCAAAAATCATGGCAAGCCTTATAGTGCTTTTGGGCAGCCTTTCCTATATAATGGTCCTTGCCGTAATCAACGGCTCGGTCGGGTTCATTGCCGCTATGGGCGTAACTGTGTCAGGCGCGGCGGGCGTTGCAAAGGCGCTCGGTATTCTCGGCCTGTGCGCTGAAGTTCAGCTGGCGTGGGGCTGGATAATCGGCCTCGCCGTCGGCTGCGGCATAGTGCGCGGCGGATTGAGGTATTTAGAACAGTACAGCAACCACTATATCGCATTCAAACTGCTTGCGGTATTGCGCGATAAAATCTTCGGTGCGCTCCGCATACTCTGCCCCGCAAAGCTCGAAGGCAGGCAAAAGGGCAGTATAATCGCGATGATAACGTCCGATATCGAAACGCTGGAAGTGTTCTACGCCCACACCATTTCCCCCGTCTGCATTGCCGTACTCGTGTCGGCGGCGGTATTCCTGTTCGTCGGCTTTGTTTCAAGCTGGTATCTCGCCATAGTCGCGCTCGCAGGCTTCACCGTTATCGGCATAATAGTGCCGCTCGTATCGTCGGCAAGGCTCAAAGAATCGGGCGTCAACTACCGCAGGCAGTTCGCCTCGTTCAACGCCTACTTCCTCGACAGCATAAAGGGCATCAAAGATATCGTCCTCAACAATGCCGAAAAGGACAGGGAGGGGGAAGTTAACCGCCGTTCGGATATTCTCCTTGCGGAAACAAAAAAGATGAAAAACGGCATCACCCGCACGGGCGCCGCCACAGAACTTTTAGTAACTCTGTTTATTATAATATCGCTTGCCGTCGGTATCCTCCTCGTGCATTTCAATATGCTCGACCTCGGCAGAATGATTATCGGCGTGGTGACCGTCTTCGGCAGTTTCGGCCCCGTGCTGGCCGTTTCGGCTCTGCCCGGCAACCTCACGCAGACCTTCGCCAGCGGCGACAGGGTACTCAGCCTTCTTGAAGAAAAACCTGCCGTAACGTCCGTAGTCGGCGGCAAAAATTTCGTGTACGAAAATCTTGACGTCAAAGACTTATCGTTCGCTTACGAGCAAAACGCGCCCGTTTTGAAAGACGTGTGCATGCACGCGCAAAGGGGCGAAATAATCGGCATTGTCGGCGAAAGCGGCTGCGGCAAGTCCACTTTTTTAAAACTCCTGCTCCGCTTCTGGGAAAAGGACGGGGGCGAAATAAACTATAACGGCACGGACGTGGACGAAATCAATTCAGATAACCTTTTGGACAACGTGACCATGGTTTCGCAGACTACCTACCTGTTTGATGAGAGCATAGAGGACAACCTGCGCATAGCAAAGCCGGACGCCACTCAGGAGGATATTGAAAAGGCATGCAGAATGGCGTCCGTGCATGACTTTATCATGAGCCTGCCCGAAGGCTATAAAACTCAGGCGGGCGCCATGGGCGACAACCTCTCCGCAGGCGAAAAACAGCGCATAGGCCTTGCCCGCGCCTTTTTAAAGGGCAGCGAGCTGATACTTTTAGACGAGCCGACAAGCAATGTCGATTCTATAAACGAGGGCATGATATTAAAGTCCCTCGCCGAACAAAAGAGCAAAAAGAGCATAATCCTGGTATCGCACAGGGAATCTACCATGGCGATAGCAGACAGGATATACCGCGTTGAAGGCGGAATTATGAGCGAGGTAAAAATATGAACGAAGAAAAGAAAACCATTGAAGAACAGGCGGCGCAGGCACTTGTTTCCAACTCAGAGGACATAGCGGCGGCCGCAACGGCAGAAAAGCAACCTGCGCCCGCCGTGCAGGAAGAGCAGGACGAAGATAAAATTTTCCGCAAATACAAGATAAAGGATATAGTATTCCTCGCCATAATGGCGGCTTGTATGCTGGTTACGGGCGCTATAATGCCGCTCGTCGGGCAGATCCCCGTGTTCGGCATAATACAGGTCTGCCTCGGGCTGCAATTTTCCATCTTCCCCGTAATCGGCATGATGAAGGTCAGAAAACCCGGCGCACTGCTCTTCATGTCGCTGTGCTGCGGCGTGGTGCTCGTGTTCATGAATACCGTCATGTTTGTGTGTATTCTCATCTGCGCGGTAATCACGGAAGGGCTTGTCCTGCTCATCTTCAGGGGCTACAAAAGGGACGGCTCCTGCCTGTTCGCGGGCACGCTCTATTTCCCCGTAACGCTGCCCTTTTTATACATATACTATAAGTTCATGTATTCGTGGACGGGCGAAGAGGGCGAGGCGGTAAACGCTTTCATCGGCTCCTCGGCAGGAGTGGCGATCGGCATGAGCATTGCCGTGCTGGCAATATGTTTTGTCGGCGCGCTTATCGGGATGATAATCTCGCGCGAGCTTAAAAAGTCGGGAGTCATGAAAAGGTAATGGCGCTGTGGAATAAAAAACTCTATCCCATCGTCGCCATTCTTGCAGGACTTTTCATAATTGTTTTCGGACTGATAATGGCGCGCAATTTACTGCCGTGTTCGGTTTTTCTCGGCGCGGCGTTTTTATGGCTGTTTCTTTTCGGTTGTCAAAGGTCCTGTCTGCACGTCCTGCCGCTGTTTATCGTGGTGGCGGGCATATTCTTCGGCGGTTACTATGCGGCTACGGGAACGGTAAATTCGGGCTGGGCAA
>CAYURN010000030.1:0-5746 GCA_964447305.1 uncultured Clostridia bacterium | reverse complement strand
CCGTGAAGAAAGCACTTGAAATTCTGAACGATGAAAAGCTGATAAGCTACCTCACTGACACGATTTATGAATTGCAGGGGCAGGAGAATCCGAGAATACCCAACTTGAAGGCGCAGCTTGAAGATACGCAAAAGCGCATAGGCAACATAATGGACGCCATCGAGCAGGGCATTATAACGGAGAACACAAAGAGCAGGCTTACGCAGCTTGAAAGCAAGCAGAAAGAACTTGAAATCGCCATTTTGCAGGAGAAAATAAAAAAGCCGTTCCTTACGAAAGAGCAGATACGGTACGGCATAGAGAAATTCAAAAAGCTGGACATCTCCACAAAAGAAGGGAAAAGTCGGCTGATAGACGGATTTATAAACGCCATTTATCTGTTTGATGACAAACTGACGATAACATTCAACTTTAAGGACGGAACGCAGACGGTTAGTTTTTCCGAAATTGAAGCGGCAAAAAATTCGGATATTGATTGCATTACTGCACCAAACGCAACCTGGATCGAATACCGATTCAGGTTGCGTTTTTCTATGTAAAATTTAAGGCAAGTCAAACAAATTGACTTGCCTTTTGATTTACTCAAAAACTTGACTTCTTTCTATTATGCTCTTTACAAAGAAGCTGACAGTTATCTATTTCAGTTTTGCCACCCTCACACCAAGGCGTTATATGGTCGGCTTCCATTTCTGATATATCGTAATGAATTTTTTCTCTGTGTTCGGCTACACAATGCGGGCAATTTCCGTTTTGCCTTTCGTATACAATGCGCTTTTGACTTTCAGTAAATGCGCGTATGTTTAAATATTTTTCGTTGCGCGTTAATATGAAACAGTATATACCTTTTTTGTTCGTTACGTCGTCATCCGCCATTAAACGAGTTATTTCCTCTTCAAGCTTTACCGTATCAAACCTGACATCTTTATATTTATTGTAAAGCTCACCCCAATTTATACCCTTCATTTCTTTACGATATTTAATGAAAGTACTTTCAACCCAATTTATCACGGCAAGAAAGTAAAGCCACAATTCGTTTGCGTTCTGGTCGTGCTGGTGGACTGACATATATTCTTCAATTTTACCGTCGTTTATCCACGATATAGCAGTTTCCAAATAATCCTGACGTATGGGCGAACCATTCACATATTTATTTGCAAGGTTATAGGCCGCACAATTAGATTTAGAGAATTTCAGCTTAGCGTTGGTAAGCCACTCCCCTGTATATACAGCATTTCTCAGCTCTTGGTCGGTGAGCTTTTCTCCCGCAATATTGATTGTCTTAAACCACTCCAACTTTTCTTTATCGTTCCCCTCACAGAAATAGACCATGCACTTATAGTCAAGTATTTCGTTTTGTTCTGTTACAGTAAGATTATGGAAAGCCCTGTTATCAATGGAAAAATCACCGCATACATACTGACAAAAACTTATAGTTCTTTGCTGCCCGTCTAACACCTCGAAAGAGCCGTCTTCATTTTTTACCCAATACATTACGTTTAAGGGAAAACCTTTAACGATTGTGCTTATGACGGCGTTACGCTTTTCTTCATTATAGACAAATTCACGTTGATATTTAGGGCGTATATTTAAAAGTCCGCCATAGCCTTTTACGCCTTCTTCGGCGTTATCCACATAGCTATTTGCTATTTCTTTTATTGTTATCTCGTGAAGTTCAATTTTCATTAGTTACTCTCTTTTTTATTATTACTCGGAAATAAGGACACTTACCATTTATACGTAAATCTTTATCATCATCACCTTTTCGGAATTTTATTATTTCAAACTGTTCGGGGTTATACTTATCTAAAAAGGTAATGGGAACACCCATACAGCCGTCATAGTCATAGGGTATTTCTGTATATTTATCAATATTGATTGCATCATAATTGTCATACTTTGGGTATTCTTCCGGTGAATAACGCTTGTAACAAGTTAAAAACTCATTATGCTTCTTTACAGGCAACGATGTAAACCAACAAGAGGTCGATACTCTGACCATCTTTTTTCCGTCAACGATTTTGTGAAACCTCAGATAATCGTCAGGAACGAAGAAATACATACCGACATTAAAATTTGTATTCCCTGTTCTGATTTTATTTTCTTTAAAAAGTTTAAATATCTCTTTATAAGTTAAGGCGTTTGTGTTGCCTATCAAAATAAAGTCTTTACCGTTTTCAATAATTTGCTCCACGTACTCCCTGAACAGCGAAAACGGCGGGTTTGTTACAACTATATCGGCTTGATTTAAAAGCTGAACGCACTCTTCGGAACGGAAATCACCGTCGCCGTTAAGAAGCGTCAACACGTTTTGTTTATTTTGAAGCAAATACCTTACGTCCGCCAAATCAACCGCGCCGTCGGCATTGAAATCGTCCACCTCTGTTATTTCGATTTTATACGCCTTTCTGTTCTTGTTTGGGAAAGTTTTGCCGCAATCGAACAGCGAAAGTTGCGTAAAGGCAACGGGCGAACTGTCGTAACAAGTTGCAATCAGTTTTTTTAATCCCAAATGGTTGAAGTTGAGTGCAAAATATTTAAAGAAATTGCTTTCATAAGGATCGTCGCAATTACAGAAAACAATCTTATCTTTAAAATGCGCTTTATAATATTTTAATTCAGCCTCTATATCCCTTAACTGGGTATAAAATTCGTCTGCCTTTTCCTTTTTAGCCTTATCCATAAGTTTTGTTGCCATAGTCCTTTACCCTTTTAACCCTTGGTTAGTCTTATACAATAACAATTTTAGCATTAAAAGACTAACTAAGCAACACTATAAGACTAAATAATATAAAAAAATTGGCTTAAAATTATTTATATAAGACTAAGCGGGTGTATTATGGAAGTTGGCAAACGTATAAAACAATTAAGGGAAGAGAATAAGTATTCTCAAAATTACTTAGCGGATATAGCAGGAATTTCGCAAACGCACCTAAGGCGTGTAGAGTTGGGAACAGCTGACATAACGGTCGGACATTTGCAACTTGTATGTGACGCTTTGGGAATTTCTTTAATGGAGTTTTTTAACGTATCGGGTGAACAGGAGGAGCTTTCGACCGCTATTTCAAACCTTACGCCCAAACAGCGCAACTTACTGCTTGAATTTTTAAAGAGCATTTAATATTACCACAAAAAAAATCCACCCGAGCGGGTGGATTTTTATTATGCTTTATTGTTTATCTATGTTACGACCGTACAGGGCAGAGATATTGTTGGCGTATCGCTGCATGTTGTCGCACGATTTAAGGGGGATGGAATCTTCAAACTCGTTGAGCTTTTTGGTCTGTTCGCGGGTGAGTTTGTCGGGGATATCTATCTGCACGTCTACATACAGGTTGCCCGTGCCGTTGACGGTGCGCACTCCCTTGCCCCTTATGCAGAAACGCGTACCCGAAGATGTGCCTGCGGGGACAACAAGTTCCTGAGTGTCGTCTATGCCGGGGACCTGAATTTTACCGCCGAGCACGGCCGTTTTGTATGAGATAGGCACGGTGACATACAAATCTTTATCCTTGCGTTTGAGCATTTTGTGGGGTTCTATCTGGAAATAGATGTACAAATCGCCCGGTTCGCCGCCCGCGGGAGCGGCCTGGCCGTAGCCGCGCTTTCTTAAAGAGCTGTCTGAATCGACGCCGGCGGGGATATTGACAGTGAACCTTGTCTGGTTGCGGATGGAGCCTTTGCCCTTGCAATCGGGACATTTTTCAATAATCTTCTTGCCCGTGCCGTTGCAGTCGGGGCATACGCCGACCTGAATGGTGCGGCCGAAGATTGTATCCTGCTGGTATTTTACCCTGCCCGTGCCGCCGCACTTGGTACATTTTTGGAATGAAGTGCCGCCCTTTGCGCCCGTGCCGTTGCATGAACGGCAGGGTTCGTTGCGGAAATAACTTATTTCCTTAGAGCAGCCCTTGATTGCGTCCAGAAACGACAGACGAATGGTATGTTCGATATTTGCGCCGCGCGCAGGGGCCTGGCGGGAGGCTGAACTTGAAAATCCGCCGCCGAACATGGACGAAAATATATCGCCCAGATCGCTGAAACCGCCCGAGAAGGGGTTTCCGCCGGAGAACGGATTGCCGCTCATGCCGGGATGTTCAAGCTCGTAATCGTACTGCTTGCGCTTTTCCTCGTCGGAAAGCACGGCATTGGCTTCGTTTACCTCCTTGAACTTTTCAGCCGCGGCCGCGTCGCCGGGGTGGAAATCGGGGTGGTACTGTTTTGCAAGTTTGCGGTAAGCCGATTTTATTTCGTCCTGCGTGGCATTCTTTGACACGCCGAGTATTTCGTAGTAATTCTTTTTACTTTCAGCCATAAGAAATTTCCGTTTTTATTTATTGCCGCGCCTCCATGCGGCATAAAAACTGCCGCCGAATATGCAGGAGGTAGGGCTGTGTTAAACTGTATTAAGCAGCGCGCTGTGAGGCGCGCTGCTTTTTAAACATGGAGTCTTGATTTTATGGACTTGCCCTGCGGGGCTGCGCCATCAGTTGTGCTGACTAAATTCTGTATCGTCGCCGTTGTCGCTGCCCGAAGAGCCGCCCGCAGCACCCTGAGCCTGCTGATACATTTTGGCGATGACGGGCTGAACGTCGCTTTGAAGCTTATCGAACGCCGACTTTATGCGGTCGTTGTCGCCGCTTTCAAGTTCGGACTTGGCCGAAGCGATTGCGTCCTCCACTGTCTTCTTATCGTCGTCCGAAAGTTTGTCGCCCGCTTCCTTTACAGTCTTTTCAAGCGAATCGATCATACCTTCGAGATTGTTCTTGTTATCGACGGCTTCCTTACGCTTCTTATCCTCTTCGGCATATTTTTCTGCGTCCTTAACCGCCTTGTCTATCTCTTCTTCGGATAAGTTGGTAGAAGCTGTGATGGTAATATTTGTGGACTTGCCCGTGCCGAGGTCCTTAGCCGTTACGTTGACTATGCCGTTGGCGTCTACGTCGAAGGTGACTTCTATCTGAGGTACGCCGCGGGGTGCGGGAGGAATATCGGTGAGCATGAATTTGCCGAGCGACTTGTTATCGCGCGCAAACTTTCTTTCGCCCTGAAGGACGTTGATTTCAACGCCGGGCTGGTTATCCGCCGCGGTGGAGAACACCTGACTCTTCTTTACGGGAATTGTGGTATTCCTTTCGATGAGGGGCGTAGATACGCCGCCAAGAGTTTCAATGCCGAGGGTAAGAGGCATGACGTCGAGAAGAAGGACGTCCTTTACCTCGCCGGAGAGAACGCCGCCCTGAATGGCCGCGCCTATGGCGACGCATTCATCGGGGTTGATGCCCCTGAAAGGTTCCTTGCCGGTTATTGATTTAACCTTGTCATATACGGCAGGCACACGCGTTGAGCCGCCAACCATGATGACCTTTTTGATATCGGAATATGTGAGACCTGCGTCCGCCATTGCCTTTTTCATGGGCTCAACAGTGCGTTCAACAAGGTCTGCGGTGAGGTTATCGAACTTCTGCCTTGAAAGGTCGATATCGAGGTGCTGGGGCTGGCCTTCGACGACGGTTATGAAGGGCAGGTTGATGTTTGTGTTGGTCATGCCGGAAAGCTCTATCTTGGCCTTTTCAGCCGCCTCCTTGAGCCTCTGCATTGCAGCCCTGTCCTTGGAAAGGTCTACGCCCGTTTCCTTTTTGAAAGTTTCTACAAGGTAGTCGATTATCTTATTATCGAAGTCGTCGCCGCCGAGGTGGGTATCGCCGTTGGTGGCAAGAACTTCGAACACGCCGTCGCCGATTTCGAG
>CAYURN010000029.1:0-5919 GCA_964447305.1 uncultured Clostridia bacterium | reverse complement strand
TCGGGAATGACAAGGTCTTCAACCAAAGTGCCGCCTATGTACAGGTGGTGTCCCTTATACAGCGGGTTGGAGTTGATGTTTACAAATATAATATTACACCAATCGGCAATCGTGCCTTCATAATATATGCCTATCAGGTTGGAACAGCCCGCAAAAGCGTCTGCGCCGATATAGATTATGTTTACACTTATGGTAATGCTGACGATTGTGCTGTTTTTGAACGCGCCCTCGCCGATAGCTTTTACGGGCAGGCCGTTATGCGTTGCAGGGATTGTGACGCTGTTGCCTGTAACGGTTCCGATTCCTGTAACTGTATAATAGCTGCCATCGCTGGAAAGGGAATATTCAAGTTCTGCGGCCACTTCCTCAGTGCCGCTGCCCGATTCTGAGCTACTGTCTGAACTTGAACCGCTGCCCGATTCCGAACCGCTGCCTGACTCTGAACCGCTGCCCGATTCTGAGCTGCTGCCTGAACCTGAGCTACTGCCCGATTCTGAGCCGCTGCCCGATTCTGAGCTGCTGCCTGAACCTGAACCACTGCCCGATTCTGAGCTGCTGCCTGAACCTGAACCACTGCCCGATTCTGAACCAGAGCCGCTCTGTGTATAGCCGCAGGCGGTGCAGACTCCGTCACTGAAAGAGTGTGCGGAATAGCCTGAAGTTACACTATGTCCGCAGATGGCGACATGCCAATGCGCGCTTGCGTTGTAGCTCCATAAGCTGGAATAGCTATGCCCCGTGGCGGGAATTGTTTCGGTATAGCTCTCACCGCAGGAGCAGGTGTAGGTCATAACGCCTGCTTGCGTACAGGCGGGTTGTGTGGTTATAGCGCTCGTATAGCTATGGCTGTGTTCTGAACCACTGCCCGATTCCGAGCCGCTGCCTTCTTCGGAGCTGTCGTCTTCTTCAGCGCTGTCACCTTCTTCAGAGCTGCTGCCCGATTCCGAACCGCTGCCTTCTTCAGAGCCGCTGCCTGATTCTGAACCTGGGCCACTAACTTGCTCGGAGTCGTCACCTTGGTCGGTGTTGTCGTCCTGTTCGGTTCCATCTTGTTCATCAGGGTTTTCGGCTGAATTTTCAGAGCTGTTGCAACTGCTACAACTGCTTAAAGAAAGGTAGCCGATATAACCATCGCAGCTAACGCAACTATTGCATGCTGCAAGACCGAGGACAAAACAGACGAACACTACAATTGCGATAAGCAAAATAAGTAACTTTCTTTTCATCAAATTCTCCTCCTTAAAGATTAGTTATAAAGCAAAAAAAGCGCGCCCTTAACCAAGGACACGCTCTGCATTAGTATCCCCGATTGTTACCACGCAAACTCCAACTTAACGGAAAATAGAGATACGAAATGCCGCTCATATCCATTAAGTTGTTTTATTGAGTTTGTGTGGTAATTGCATTATAGCATATACGGCAAAGTTTTGCAAGGGAAATGGAAAATTTGGCAAATATTCAGCGCCCCTTATAAAAGGGCGCCTACAACGCGGAACCCCCAAGAGCCTCCCCTAAGCCTAGGGGAGGTGGGTCGCGCGAACATGTTCGCGCGACTCGGAGGGGTCAATCAATACAATACTCAACAAACCCCTCAGACTTGCCGCCGCTAACGCTACGGCAAGCCAGCTCCCCTTGAAAAGGGGCGCCTACAACGCGGAACCCACAAGAGCCTCCCCTTATAAAAGGGCGCCTACAACGCGGAATAACCTTATTTTGGCGAAAGCTCAATTTTGTTTATATGAATAATCTTTTTGGCGGTTGTCAATAACTGCGGCGAGGAGGTATTTTATATGACTGAAATCACGGCAAAGGAATTAAACATGATAAGCGACGCCCTGACTTATGAGGGGCTTATTTGCAAAAAGGCGCGCATGTATTCCAAAACTCTCACCGACGTCGACCTCGCGGGTTGCATGGAACAGATTGCGGACGAACACGAGGCCAGGTATTCTGCGCTGCTCAAACTTATAGGAGGTTAAAATGAAAACATCTAAATCTGATACTCAACTCAATGAAAAAGACGCCCTTCAGGACATGATAAGCGCCGAAAAACAGCTGATGACTCTGTATGCCACCGCCCTGTTTGAAGGCAGTTCAAAAACGGTCCGCAAGGAATTTTCCGCCAATCTTAACGCGGTTGCAAACAGTCAGTATAACCTGTTCACGCAGATGGGTGCGCGCGGCTACTATGTTCCCGCCCCGGCCACTAAACAGCTTATCGATCAGACAAACGACAAATTCAAAAAGGAGATAAAGAGCTTGCAGGCCTGACATGGCCGTCGGCAACGGCAGAGGGGGAGCAAACCGCTTTCAGCGGTTTGCTCCCCCTTTAGTACCATATATATAGTACCATATATATATAGGTATATTGAGTCAAAAATTTTCAGTTTAAATCCCAATCTATGCCGCCCCGACCGTGAATGTTCAGGTATGCGTTGGTCTTTGAAAAGAATCTGCACCCGAAAAACCCGTTGTGGGCGGACAGGGGAGAGGGATGTGCGCATTGCAGTATAAGGTGCTTTTGCGCGTCAATCAGCGGAGCCTTGCTCCGCGCATTGCGCCCCCACAAAATAAATACAACGTTTTCGCATTTGTCCGAAACTATTTTTATAACCTCGCCCGTAAACCACCCCCAACCGCAGTTGGCGTGACTGTTTGCGGCGTGTTCGCGCACGGTCAGCGTGGTGTTCAGCAACAACACGCCCTCGCGCGCCCACTTTGTAAGGTCGCCGCAGGCGGGCTCGGTTATGCCCAAATCATCCTTTATCTCTTTAAAGATATTTTTCAGCGACGGCGGCAGTTCCACGCCCTGTTTGACCGAAAAACACAGTCCATGAGCTTGACCCGGCTCATGGTAGGGGTCTTGCCCCAATATCACGGCCTTAACGTTCGCCATGGGCGTATATCTGAAGCAGTTGAATATGTCGTACATGTCGGGGTAGACCACATGCGTTGAATATTCTTTTTTCAGAAATTCCCTTATCTTTAAGTATTTCTCGTCCGAAAACAGCGGCGCAAGCGCCTCGTCCCAGCCGCCCTCAAGTCTTATCATAATGTATCCAATAAATCGAGATAATTTTTTATCTGCCGCTTTGCGTCCTCAAGGTCGTGTTCAAGATAATTCCCGCACTCCTCGCGGCGGCTGCCGGGTATTTCGTCCTGTTCAAGCGCTTCCTTGCAGCGCACTTTCAAAAGTTCTGCAACTTCGCCCCTTTCCATGCCCGTAGTAAGAAGATAAAATCCCGTGCGGCATCCCATGGGTCCGAAGTAGATTATATCGTCCTTTCGCGCGGAGTTGCGCAGGGTGGTGGCCAGAAGGTGTTCCACCGTGTGCAGTGCCTTGGGACTTATATAATCGCCCGCGTTGGGCTTTTTAAATCGCAGATCCCAGGTGGTAACGCCGTGCATAACCGTGCATTTGTGCAGTCCGGGCTCCAGCGCGTCGTGGTCTTTCTGAAAGGAAGGTATCTTATCCATTTTCAACTCCCTTGAAAATTTCGGGTATTGCCGATGTCAGCTCTTTAAAACAAAGCTCAAGATTGCGCGCGTATTGTTCGGTGGTGGAGCCGCTGCCCGCTGCGTCCGATATGGATTTGAACGAGTAAAGCTTTACTCCCGCATGAGCGCATGCCTGAGCAATCGCGCCGCACTCCATGTCCCGCACGTCGGCTTTCAGTTCGCGCGTAAGAAGAGCAAAATCTGCCGTGCTGTCGTTAAAACGGTCGCCCGTTCCAAGTTTTTTCAGCTCATACAGCGGTATGGTCGCAAGCGGCAGATAGGGTTCTTCAAATTCGTTGAGCGTGCCTATCTGAGTGCCGTTTAACTGCGCAAGGTCAAAGTCGTATTGCACAACGTGCGAAATGCCGTAAATTTGCCCTACGCGCGTGCCGTCGTTCAGACCGCCCGCCACGCCAATGTTTATAATTTTATCGGCTCCCAGCGCGTCGATTGCATATTGCGCGCCGCAGGCGGCGTTTACCTTTCCAACGTCCGTAACGACCACCGCCGTATCTCTGCCGCACAGCTTGCCCCTGTAAATCTTTTTTCCGCAGACTGTAGCCTGCGCAATATCATTCATGTTGTCGAGCACGGTCTGCGCTTCGCCCGACATTGCTATCACAAAAACTGTCATGTAAATATTATATCAGATATCGCAACTCAAGGCAATAAAAAAAGCGAAAATAATTTCGCCTTTAAATATCTGTTATCTTTATATCGTTGTCGCCGCACACGCAGGCCATGCCGTCCGCAAATGGAATGTGAACAATGCCGCACGTCTGCAATTCGCCGTTCATGAATATGTTGCCGTCGTAATACTCCAACTGCTTAAGATGAGTGGCAAGCGCGTATCCGTTCAGCTTTATAAAGGCCTCCTTGGCCGTCCAGTTTTCAAGAAACCCGCGCTCGGTTCCGGCGGCCGCGCGCTCGCGTGCGGTAAACCGTGCAGCCACGGCACGGCGGCTCTTGCCGCGGTAAAGTTCGATATCGCACCCGATTTTTCTGTCGCTCACGGCAATGGCGGCGGCTTCGCCGCTGTGGGCTATGCTGAAATCATACACCCCGTAATATGCCCCGACTAATCGCGGTTTTGGCTGGGAAAAATCTATTTCTACCGTCCCTTTGCAGCCCAGATATCTGTCCAGCATCACGGCTGCCTTTGCGTAAAGGTTGTCGTTGTGTGTAAGACAAAAAAAGGTCATAACATAAGGCTCTCAACATACTCTATCTGTTCGCGCGTGGGCAACAATTCCGTGAACGCACATGCGCTGCCCGCCGCCGTTGCAAAGTTGAGCGCCTTAAAATAGTTGCCCGTCGCTATATATTCGTGAATGAATCCTGCAACCATGGCGTCGCCCGCGCCGACGGAATTTACAAGCTGACCCCTCGGCGCGCGGACATACATCGATTGATATGTTTCCGTCACCATCACGGCTCCGTCCGCACCCATCGAAACTATTACATTTCTCGCGCCCCAATTTTGCAGCTTCTGCGCGCACTCGGTTATCTTTCTTATGTCGGTTGTGTATGGTATGCCGAACACTTCGCACAGTTCATATATGTTCGGCTTTATCAGGAACGGCTTGTGCCTTAAACTTTCTGTCAGCAGCCGCCCGCTCGAATCAACCACAATATTTATATCCCTCGGCGGATCAAGCTCGTCCAGAAAATCCGAATAGGCCGTGGTCGGCAGCGAGGGGGGTGTGCTTCCGCATATTATCACCCAATCGCCGCTCTTAAGAGTGGCTTTCAGTCTTTTAACAAGCAACGAAACATCTTTTGCTTCAACATTGGCTCCGTTGCCGTTTATGTCCGTTTCGGCTATGCTCTTTATCTTTACGTTTATGCGCGTCTGCCCTTCAACTTCGATAAACTCATTTTTCAGTCCCATCTTGTTTATCTCGTTGAGTATGGCGTTCCCCGTGAACCCGGCCACAAAGCCGAGCGCCGTGGTATCGTTGCCAAGCTCCTTAAGGGCAAGACTGACGTTTATTCCTTTCCCTCCGGGGATAAGTTTTTCGCTGACCGCACGATTGACGAATCCGCTTTTTAGATTATTTACTTTTAAATAGTAATCAAGAGAAGGATTGAATGTAATCGTGTAAAGCATAATAGTCGGAATAAAATAAAGACAGCTGAATTAACATATATAATTTAACCCATTTGCGCCCAAAAGTCAATTCCAAATGTTTGCAGTAATGTAAAAATTCCTTCTTGTTAATTATTTGCAAAAATGGTGGAGGAAGGGCAGTTGAGCCGTCCAAAAAAAAGATAAAAAAACTGTTATAAATATTTAAAAAAATGCTTGACAAAATTCCGCGGTTATATTATTATATACAAGCGTTGTGACGCAGAGGCGTCATTTCGGGCCTTTAGCTCAGTTGGTTAGAGCAGTCGGCTCATAACCGATCGGTCCGCGGT
>CAYURN010000028.1:0-6226 GCA_964447305.1 uncultured Clostridia bacterium | reverse complement strand
AACGCTACCTTGACATGGTAGAGGTCGTAGGTTCGAGTCCTATCATCTTCACCACTACAAACAAACCGTCCCTTGGAAAGTTCTATGGGACGGTTTGTTTTTTGCCATTTTATTGCTTTGTTATTGACGCATTGACGAAATTTTATTCAGGCGGTTCGCCAATGGTTGCCCTATTACTGCCTCAACTTTTCAAGGGGAGGCTCTTGGGGTTTCCGAATCAAAGGCGCCCCTTTATAAGGGGAGCCGGCTTGCCGTAGCGTTAGCGGCGGCAAGTCTGAGGGGTTGTTTTATTTTATTTACCCCTCCGCATTATTATTCTTTACATTTACCCTTCCGTCGCGGCGGCTCATGCCCCCCGCGACACCTCCCCTGCAACAGGGGAGGCTTAAATGTTGTTTTGAGAATTCCTTACTCCTCCGTCGCGGCGGCTCATGCCGCCGCGACACCTATCTTGGAAAGCGTAAGGACTACGCTTTCCTCGGTCACCGCTCGGGCGAACTTTTGCCCTCGCGAATCTTGCAAATTGACCCCTCCGCCTCACTTTGTTCGGCACCTTTCTCGCGCGGCGCAAGGAACGTCGCCACGCTCGGTCACCGCTCGGGCGGACTTTTGCCCTCGCTCATCTCGCAAGGCAAAACAGTGGGTGTCCACTGTTTTGAAAACTCATTGCTCGTCCTAAGCGTAGGGGAGGCTCTTGGGGGTTCCGCAACTGAGGCGCCCCTTGGGATAAGGGGAGCTGGCTTGCCGTAGCGTTAGTGGCGGCAAGTCTGAGGGGTTGATTGATTTTATTTACCCCACCCCTCCGTCACGCTAAAGCGTGCCACCTCCCCTAAGCGTAGGGGAGGCTTGAGTGAGTTGCCCTATTACTGCCTCAACTTTCCAAGGAGGGGCTTTAAATGGGTTGCCTCCACCCCTCGTTACAGGGGTGGAGGCATCAGGAGGAGAAAAATTTTTCTACGGCATAGTCGCTCTTTTTTACCCCCACTGTTACGGGAGGAATTTCGCGCCTCCCCTGAGAAAAGGGGAGGCTTGAGTGGGAAAATTGCAATTTTGATGGGAAAATTACAATTCTACTTGATTCTATTATACAAAAATATAATCACAATGTCAATGATATTAACAACAAAAAAATCGCGTATATATGATATTTTTGTTCCGAACTAAAAATACAGAGATACGACAGAGTTCAATTTTAAAATTTGTACACGATTTACTTGACTGAAAGGATAAAAGACTTATAATTATTTATAAATGAAAACAAACATAGATTTGAACGCCGTTGCCGAGGCCGAGTGCATAGGCCAAAAGAGCAACAAATATCTGGCGACGATAGTATTCTTTATAATATTGTGGGCGGCATTGATTGCCGTTTGCGTGTGGCTTTACAATAACTCCGCAGGGCTGTTTTTGCTGCTGATAGTTGTGTGCGCCGCACTGATAGTAGTTTGCGGCTGGGAGGCAATAAACTTTTTGCTGACGCCAAAAGATTGCGTGAAGCGGAGCGAAAACGGCATTTTCTTTTGGTCGGGCCGCAAGTGGCGCAGTCTTAGTTTTGCCGAAATTGACGAAGTAAGGACAAACGGCATGGTGATGAGCCCCTACACCACTATGCGCTCGATAATCGACCGCGGAGGGTTGAGAATTTTTGATAAGCGCAACAACCTTTACAGGGTTAAATATTTGACCGACCCCGAAGAAATTAAGGCAAAAATTGACGAAATGCTCTATCCGAAAAAGACTGAAAAAGGTAAATCGGGCAAATAATTATAATACAGATGATACAAGTAATACAAATAATACAGGTAGTATAACGATGAAATATTACACAAAAGACTGGTATGTGCTTATGCAGCAACTGAACTACACGGCGGGGATGCAGGTAATAGAGGACAAGAAATACACAGACGCCGAACTGACAAAGCTTTGCAGCGACAGGATAAAACAGGAGATTGAAAAAGACCGCAAGGAATACGACACTCCGCCTGAGAAAGCGGAAATAAACTTTGACGAGTACGATCCCGAAGATTTTGTAACGCTGGACGTTAAGAGCGGCGTACTGAAAAAAGCGACTTCTATGGAAGAAGTAAAAAAGAACTTTGAGGACATGTATGCAGAGAGCCTTGAACAGTTCAATTCGCGGCCGCCGTTTGACCCGACGGACACTATAGAGCGGTTCAAAATGCGGTACAAAAGCGGGCTTGAATACGGGTATATACCCTTCCCCGAATGGGTTAAAAAGGCGGTTGACATAAGGCTGATTGCCATGGGATATCTGCCCGAAAGCGTTTATAAAGATCTTGAGGCTGAAAGCCAACGCAACGCGCAACTTTTTGAGGCGATTAACAGCGAGGCGAAGCGGAAGCTTGAAAAGCAGGACATTCCGAACGAGATAGCCGAAAACTTTGTTCTGCACGACAGCGAAATACTTGCGTTTGAACAGGTCGGCGGGGATATCGTTATGCTGATACACGAGGACTGCGTGCCTTACGAAGGGCAGACCGCCTATACCAAGGTCACGTTCAAAGACGCAGAGATTGTGGAGCGGGATGAAAATTTGAAGTTTGAGCGCAGGCAGATTGAAGTTGACGGACAGAGCTGCGATTCGTACTGCGTGTGGCTGTATGAGGAATTGTACAGGACGAAAGACGGATACGAAGCGCATATACTGCTGAGCGAGGACGGACTGGGATACCTGACCATTGTCTGCAAGGATATATGTTTTGATTTCAATATCGAATACAGCGAAGAAAAGTAAGGAAAACAAGGCGGCCACGCACGATTGTGCGTGGCCGCTGTTAGTTATAATTTTATTTACCCCTCCGCATTAGAGGCGCCCCTTTATAAGGGGAGCTGGCTTGCCATAGCGTCTGCGGCGGCAAGACTGAGGGGTTTGTTTAGTGTTGCGTTGATTGACCCCTCCGTTGCGGCGGCATACACCGCCGCGCCACCTCCCCTAGGCGTAGGGGAGGCTTGGGGGTGTCCACTGTTTTGGGCACGCCTTGCTCGTCCTAAGCGTAGGGGAGGCTTGGGGGTGTCCACTGTTTTGGGCACGCCTTGCTCGTTCTAAGTTGAGGGGAGGCTTGTATGTTGTTTTGAAAACTCCTTGCTCGTCCTAAGCGTAGGGGAGGCTCATCATCAGAGGCGCCCCTTTATAAGGGGAGGATTGAATGATTATCGGTTTTCAAAGAATGCAACGGCTATTCCGCCGGGGCCGACATGGGTGCCGATTGTACTGCCTATGAGGTAGTAAGGAATTTCCTGCGAGGCACTCTTCCAAAGCGAACCGCTGGCGGCGATGTACTTTTTTAAAATCGAATCGGACAAGCCCGAATATGCAAGGACATAGGGTTTGGTAAAATCTATGCCGCCGAACTTGGCGATGAGTTGATTTAAAAGATTGTGGCCGTTTTTGGTGCCGATAGCCTTGCCGATGAGTTTTACGTCCCCCTCCGCTACCGTCACGACAGGTTTGATGGAGAGCATTTCGCCAGCGATTGCGGTTACAGAGGATATTCTGCCGCCCTTCCTGAGGTATTTGAGAGTATCGAGCACGGCGAGCAGACGAATCTTGCCCTTTACCGCGTTCAGTTCATCGACAATCTGTTCGGCGGACATTTTGCCCTGATTGACGAGGCGGATGCAGTAGTCGAGAAGCGCTCTTTCGCCTATGCAGGCGTTTAAGGAATCGACGACAAAGACTTTGTCCTTATATTTTTTTGCCGCTTTGACGGCCGAGGCGTGCGTGCCGGAAAATTTTGATGAAAGCGTTATGACTATTACCTGACTGCCGTCGGCAGTGAGAGCAGCAAACTGTTCGTCATACACAAACTCGTTTATCTGGCTGGTCTGGGGAAGATCAGAACTTTCTATAAGTTTTTCAAAAAACTGCCTGTGGGAAAGGGTAAAACCATCGAGGTACTCCTCGTCGCCGAAGCGGACGGGAAAGGGCAGGACGGTTATGCCGAGCTGTTTGGCCAGGTCTTCTTCGACATCGCATCCTGAGTCTATCAAAATTTTTATCATAATAAGCACACCAAGTCAATTCTTACTGAGTTCAGAATAATATTTTTCAAGATTATCTGAAATGGTAATGAGGGATTTATAAAAAAATTCACGTTCTTCAGGCGAAAAATCTGCACTGCCTGCGCTGACAGCGGCCTCCGCCCTGACGACAATATGTTTGGCAAGCTCCATACCCTTAGGCGTGAGCTTAACGACGGCGTTGTGCGAAGCGGGGTCATATTCCGCATAACCTTGCTCGCGCATGGTTGCAAGGGCGCGGGATATGGCGGCTTTATCCTCTAAGGTGAGTTTTACAAGCTCGCTTGAAGTGACGCCGTTATGAGAATACATATAATAAAGGCACATGACATGAACAGACTTTAAATTGAATTTTTTCATCTCGTACACTTTTATCCTCTGCACAAGTTTATTGAGTTTTAAGATACTGACAGTAAACCTTTCGAATAAATCTTCCATATAAACCTCATTATATATTCCGCCAAATTATATACTTAAATTGCCGGATTGTCAATTGATTAGTTGCACACAAAGGCAGTTGAAGCGACAGAATGATTTTTTTCGGCATAAACAAAAACTGCGGAATGGTAATCTAAAAATCAACAAACCCCTCAGTCTTGCCGCCGCTAGCGCTTTGGCAAGCCAGCTCCCCTTATAAAAGGGCGCCTATGTTAGGTAGGGCGGCGGGCCGAAAGGGCCCGCCGCCCGTTAAATTTTGCCTTGCCGCCTTAAATCAGCTGCGTTTCCAATAGTAACTTGAATATGTACGCTTAAGATACGTTGCTGCCTTGACGGAGTCTGCAAGGTCGCTGCTCGTGATATCTGTTCCGCTCGTCGCCGTTGAGCTATCTGCATACCACCACCCCTCAGTATTCTCAAACGTCACGCTTGTCAGCTTAGAGCAACCGGCGAACGCATAATTGCCAATTGAAGTAACGCCTGCAGGTATTTTCACGCTTGTAAGGGATGAGCAATTGTAGAACGCATAACCGCCAATGGAAGTAACACCATTGCCAATAGTCACACTTGTAAGGGATGAACAATAACCGAACGCCCACTCATCAATAGTCGTAACACTGTCGGGAATGTTCACGCTTGTAAGCGAGGTGCAATTATAAAACGCCGCATAGCCAATGGAAGTAACGCTATTGCCAATAGTCACACTTGTAAGCGAGGTGCAATTGTAGAACGCCGCATAGCCAATGGATGTAACGCTATTGCCAATAGTCACACTTGTAAGCGAGGTGCACTCGTAGAACATCCTATCGCCAATGGAAGTAAGACCATTGCCAATAATCACGCTTGTAAGCGAGGTACACTCACGGAACGCATACTCGCCAATGGAAGTTACGCCATTGCCAACAGTCACGCTTGTAAGCAATGAACAATAACCGAACGCCCACTCATCAATAGTCGTAACACTGTCGGGTATGTTCACACTTGTAAGCGAGGTGCAATTATAAAACGCCGCATAGCCAATGGAAGTAACGCTATTGCCAATAGTCACGCTTGTAAGCGAGGTACAATCCTCGAACGCATAATCTTCAATAGAAGTAACGCTGTCGGGTATGTTCACACTTGTAAGCGAGGTGCAATTGTAGAACGCCGCATAACCAATGGAAGTAACGCCTTCAGGTATGTTCACGCTTGCAAGCAAGGTGCAATTGTAGAATGCTGCCTCGCCAATGGAAGTAACGCCTTCAGGTATGTTCACACTTGTAAGGGATGAGCAATTGTAGAACGTATAATCTTCAATAGAAGTAACACCGTCAGGTATGTTCACGCTTGTAAGGGATAAACAATTGTAGAATGCTGCCTTGCCAATGGAAGTAACGCCTTCAGGTATGTTCACGCTTTTAAGGGATAAACAATTATAGAATGCCCCTTTACCAATTTCAGTAACGCTGTCGGGAATGTTCACGCTTGTAAGCGAGGTGCAATTGTAGAACGCAGAACCGCCAATTGCTTTTACTGGCAGATTGTTGTATGTGGAAGGGATGACAATATCTGTTTCGGTTGCCGTGCCGATACCTACCACAGTGTAATAAGTTTTGTCGGAAGATAATGCGTATTGCAACCCCTCTGTTGCAACAAGGTTTTCATCATCCGTATCAGATTCGCCTTCGTCTGTATCACCGCCCTGTTCGGTGTCGCCACCCTGTTCGGTGTCGTCACCCTGCTCGGTGTCGTCACCCTGCTCGGTGTC
>CAYURN010000027.1:0-6832 GCA_964447305.1 uncultured Clostridia bacterium | reverse complement strand
TGGTCTATGGGGTCGTTGAGTTCGGAAAAGGCGTTGCCGAATTCGTGGGCGCAGATGAAGTATTCAAACCTTTCGGTAAAGGCGGGGTCTGCGGCCTTGCGCTTGGCAAGGGGGGAATTTTCCACGGGATAGTCGTAGATTATAGTGGGCTGAATGAGGTTGCCCTCGACATATTCTTCAAACAACGCTATGAGGACGTGGCCCTTTGTGGCGGAGGCGCCTTCGGCGACTTCGCAGCCGAGGGCTTTTGCGCAGTCGCGGGCGGCGGCGTCGTCTGCCCAGCTGTCGTAGTCTGCGCCGCAGTATTTTCTGACGGCCTCCTTCATGGTCATGCGCGCCCACTTTGCGCCCATGTCTATCTGCGTACCCTGATAGGTTATGACCGTTGTGCCGCAGACGTTCTGCGTTATGGTTTTATACATATCCTCGATGAGGTCCATCATGCCTTTGTAGTCTGTATAGGCCTGATACATTTCAACCGTGGTAAATTCGGGGTTGTGGAAGGCGTCCATGCCCTCGTTGCGGAAGATACGGCCGACTTCGTACACGCGCTCAAGCCCGCCGACTATAAGACGCTTTAAATACAGTTCTGTTTCTATGCGCAGATACATGTCTATATCGAGGGCGTTGTGATGGGTTTTGAAGGGGCGGGCGGCCGCGCCGATTTCTATTGTGTTGAGTACGGGGGTATCCACTTCGAGATAGCCCGCCGCGTCGAGATAGGCGCGTATTTCGCGGAGAATTTTTGAACGGGCGATAAAGGTATTCCTTACTTCGGGATTGACTATGAGGTCAAGGTCGCGCTGGCGGTACTTGATGTCCATGTTGGTCAGACCGTGCTGCTTTTCGGGCAGGGGACGGAGGGACTTGGAAAGCATCTCTATATGAGTGCAATGCACGCTTATCTCGCCCGTCTGGGTCTTGAACACAAAGCCCTTTATGCCGACTATGTCGCCTATATCGTAGTCCTTTTTATAGGCCATGTAGTCGCCTTCGCCCACGTCGTCGCGCCTGACGTATATCTGGATGAGGCCGTCGCGGTCGGAGATATGCGAAAACGAGGCCTTGCCCATTATGCGGCGGGACATGAGTCTGCCGGCAATAGAGACCTCCTTGCCGTCGAGTTCGTCAAAATTGCGTTTGATGAACGTGGAATCGGCAGTGACGTTATATACAGTCTTTTCGTAGGGGTTATTGCCCTCGGATATGAGTTTTGCAAGTTTTTCCCTGCGGATGCGAGCCTGTTCGGCAAGCTCAAGAGCCTCGTCTTCGGCGGTGTTGTTGACCTTATTCTCTTCCATACTATTCCTCGATTAAAATACTCATTGCACTGTTTGCGGCGTTGCCGCGGATATTGGCCGTGCGCGCCCTCTTGAAAATTATCTTATGCTTATTATCTTGAGCTTATATTCGCCTTCGGGAGAGGCGACAAGCACTACTTCGCCCTTCTTGCGGCGCATGAGGGCCGAGCCGACGGGGGATTCTGAAGATATCTTATTGTTCATTACGTCCACGTCGGTGACGGAGGAGATGGTGTAAGTTTCCTCCTCGCCGAATTCTTCGTCATAGACGGTGACGACGGAGTTGAGGTGAACATAAGAATTATCGGTTATTTCCTCCTGAACTACGGCGTTTTTGATCTGATACTCGATTTCGGCAATCTTGCCCTCGTTGGAGCGCTGTTCTTCGCGGGCGGCGTCGTATTCGGCGTTTTCAGAAAGGTCGCCGTGGGAACGCGCCTCGGCAATGCGCTCGATAATTTCAGGACGCTTGGTCTTGACAAGATATTCAAGTTCTGCCTTTAAGTCGTCAAGATTCTTTTGGGTCATTACAAATTGTTCTGACATTTTTATTTTTTATACCTCTTTTTGATATTTATGGCTATGGTTGCATATATAAACAAAGATATGTGGCTGAACGCAAAGTCCCTCCACATATCTGCATTTGCTTACACTATTATATATTTTATGAAAGTCTTTGTCAATTATTTGCGCGCCGCACAAAAGAGTATTAAAAGCGTAAATTTCTGCCTTATGCGGCCTTTCAGCGCCCTGTTGAGGAGATAAAAGCCGAAATGCGGTCTATCGCCTCGGAGAGCATGTTCATCGAAGTGGCATAGGAGCAGCGGACGTGATACAGGCCTGCGTCGCCGAAGGCGGTGCCGGGGACGACAGCCACCTTTTGCGAACGGAGGAGAGCATTGGCAAATTCGTCGCCGTCCATGCCCGTAGCCGCAACGGAGGGAAAGACATAGAACGCGCCCTTGGGCTGAAAACATCTGAGACCCATGGAGTTGAAAGCGTTGGCGAGGAACCTGCCCCTGCGGGCATATTCTTCGACCATCTCTTCAACGACGGCAAAGCCGTCGGTAAAGCCTTCGGAGAGAGCCGCATTGGCAGCGTGCTGGCTGACGCGGGGCGCGCACATGATTGTGTACTGATGAATTTTGAACATTGCCTCGTCGATTTCAGGAGGAGCGCACACAAAGCCAACGCGCCAGCCCGTCATGGCAAAGGCCTTGGAAAAACCGCCTATAAGTACCGTTCGTGCGGACATATTGCCCAACGAAGCTATGGAAACGTGCTTTCCGACATAGGTAAGTTCGGCATAAATTTCGTCGGAGATGACCAAAAGATCGTGCCGTTCTATGACGGGAATTATGGCCTGAAGCTGTTCGCGGGTCATGACTGCGCCGGTGGGGTTGTTGGGATAGGCCAAAATTATGGCCTTGGTTTTGGGCGTGATGGCGGCGCTGAGCTGTTCGGGCGTGAGAATGAAGTCGTTATCGGCCACGCAATGAACGCCCACGGGCGTGCCGCCCGCGAGTGCGACGGAGGGGGCGTAGGAAACATAGCACGGTTCGGGGACGAGAATTTCATCGCCCTCCTCGCATATAGCGCGCAGGGTGATGTCTATCGCCTCGCTTGCGCCGACGGTGACGATTGTGTGTTCGGGGTCGGCAGGCAC
Organism: uncultured Clostridia bacterium; assembly: GCA_964447305.1. Taxonomy (GTDB): domain Bacteria; phylum Bacillota; class Clostridia; order Christensenellales; family Borkfalkiaceae; genus Coproplasma. The sequence continues at coordinate 3,865 of CAYURN010000027.1, read as the reverse complement.
GGAAAAGCGCTCGCCAAGATACCTGCAAATATTGCTGCGAAGTTCGGGCAGGCCGCGGTTGCCCGTGTATTGGGTGAGGCCGCGCTTTATGGAGCGGACGGCCGCGTCGCGTATGGACCAGGGCGTGACAAAATCAGGCTCGCCCACGCCGAGGGATATGGCGTCGTCCATTTCGGTGACTATATCAAAAAATTTTCTTATTCCGCTCGGCTTGAGCTGTGCCGAACGATTGTTGACGAAATTTCTCATACAATAAATACTTTGGAGTGTACGCAGTGGGTTATGGCTGGACGGACAGGCGTTCGGGATCGGACATATCCTTCATGAGGGCGCCTTCCACCTTGTATTTCTTTAAGATGAAGTGAGTGGCGGTGGAGAGGACGCTGTCGTATGTGGAGATGCGCTCAGACACGAAGCGGGAGATGGATTTGAGCGATTTGCCCGCGACGATGACGGCGAGGTCGTAGGCCCCGGACATAAGGTAGAGATTTTTAACTTCGTCGTGGGCGGCGATCTCTTCGGCAATGGCGTCGAAACCCGTACCGCGCTGAGGGGTGACCTTGACTTCGATAAGCGCTTCAACGTTGTCCTCTTCAAAGGCGTCCTCGTTTACGATGGCGGTATATTTGACGATAACGCCGTCCGATTCAAGTTTTTTAATGTGCTGAGCGGCCTCCTGCTGGGATATGCCGAGCATGGAGGCAACCTTGCCCGCGCCTGCGCGCGAGTCGGCGGTGAGTATGGCTACTATGTCGCGTTCGATTTTTTCCATAAGATTTTCCCTAAGGCGCGGCGCAAAGCGCCGCGCCGCAATATTATATTATTACTATTTTATATCCTTATCGACATTTTGTCAATATTATTTGAAAAAAGCGTTTACAAGCGGGGCAAATTCTGTTAAAATACAGGTATGTTCAAGATTTGGGGCAAGGTAATTGACGACGGAAAGATAGTAAAACAGGTCATATACGAGCGCACGGATAAGTTTACATATTCGTCGTTTTTTAATTATCTGACCGATATATGCGCGGAGCTGGACATAGCCACCCCCGTGCTGTTAAAGACGCACATATTCAACTATGCAAAGTTCGGGACTGTCAAGTTTATTCCGCGCGATTTTACTGAATCGGTGAATTTTGACAGGCTTGTTCTTGAAAACATATTGCTGTAAAAATGGCGGCGCGGCTTAAAAAGCCGCGCCGATTAAATATTATGCGGCGGATGAGGCATACTGTATATATGCGATTATCGTGCATCATCTGTTCTGTAATACTCATTTTCATCGGTATATGCGGCGGCGTAGAGGCGCTGACGGAATTCGACCTTCTGAACTATCTGTGCATGGGAAATGCGGCGGCCGTGAGCGCCGTGCTGGCGGCAGGAGGGGCGAGCGCACTCTTTCTTGCCTATGCGCTGGCCGTGCTGAGGCCGTACAGAGGACTGAAATAGAGGGGGAAAATAAAACGCCCTGGCGGCGCAAACCTGCGCCGCCAGGGCGTTTTATTATATATACCGTCAGCTCCATAAACTTTCAAGGTCGAAGCCGTTGACCTGAATGACTTCAAACAGGTCGCAGTTGGCTATATTTCTGGGAGTGACGACGGGGCCGCCAGTGCTGTCTATATCGTACCCGAAGGCCTTGTATGCCTGCCAGACGAGATGGGCGCACTGCGTGGTCTGAACGTCGTCGGTCTGATCCTTTGCATTGAATATTCCCGTGACAAGAGAGTAGTGAATACCAATCATGTTATCCGCCGCCCATTGGGCTATTTCGGCCGATTCATCGGCGGATAGTTTGGGACGAAGGACAATAAAGTTTGAAGCTTGCCTGAACCAGCTTGTGGTGCTGATGCGCGAGTCCGTGCCGACGCAAACAGCTTCGGCAATGGTCGCACTGCCGCTGCTGCCGCCCTTTATTACAATCGCGGCATGGCCGTTGCGCCAACCCATGGTGTGAACAGAGGAGGATATTATCACGTCGCCCGCCCTGAGGTCGACCATGTGGAAATAGTTGCCTTTGAAATAGTCGTGCGAGCTGAAAGCAAAATACGAGTCGTGTTCAACTTCGGCGTCATAAAATAAATCGGCCTGACAGTTCATTACAAATGTCGTGTTTACCGTTGTTACGCTGTCGAAGTAGGCGCGGGTGAGGCCCGTCTGACTGTAAATAAACTCATAATCGTCGTCCGTCCAATCTTCCTTGTCCTTTTCAAGGACGGCGGCCAGACCCTCGCTGTCCATCTCATAATCAGGCACGACGCGCGCCATGCTGTGGGCGACAGCGTCGGATATGAGCATAAACGCAAAGACTGCCACGAAGAAAAAAACTATACTGAGAACGACTATGAGCAGCCGTTTTAACGGGCTTTTTTTAGTTTTTTCGCTCTCTTCCGCCAAAATACGACAGCCTCCGCACGCAATTTACTGAGTTTATTATATACCCCTGCAAAAAAAAACGCAAGGGCATAGAGGTGAAAAGGCGGTGAAAGCGCGGGCGGTTTTTTAAACCGCCCGCGCTTTCACACTTTTATTCGCACTCTATTGCAACGCTTATGCCTGTGGCGGCGTCCTGATACATCACCCAATAGCCGCCGTCAGACACGGGTATGTAGGAGGCGCGGCCCTGCAAACTTTCGGGGCAGGGCGCCTGTGCGGCAACGGGTACGCCGTAGCATATATACTTGGCTTTGCCGCCGCAATATATCACGCCGAACGCATAGTGCGCGCCGTTGCCGTATGAAATTTTTACCCATCGGGAATCTTCTATAACTTCCTCAAGCCCGCTCAGACGGGGATATGACGAAAAAATGTTCTTAATGTCGCCGCTCATGCGCTCGAAGAACCCGCCGCCCGCAAGACGGGGCGGAGCGGCCTCGTCCGAAGACGAATCGCACTTTTCGTCAGTTGCAGACTGACTGTCCTCATCGCCGACGGGCGTGCCGCATATACGGAAGGCTTGCGTGGGGTATTTTATCTCTGCGTGCGGCTGTCCGTCCGAGGGGGGCGGGGGCGATTCTCCGCCCTCGACAGGGTGAGTATCATCTTCATTCTGACGAGCGTCCTGTCCCGCCTCAGTTTTTTTATTGCCGCATACGCCGCTGCCGTCTTTATCATGTACGGACTCATAGTAGTTGCTGTCGGCAATGGCCTCGTCGTCATAGGCTGGCTGAGCGCTCTCCTCGCTTTCCATGCTGTGTTGCAATGAGGCGAGCAGGTGCAGTTTGTCGCCGCATACTGCCGAGGCAACGGGCAGAACGCTGCCCGCATGGCAGAACGCCACCAGGCAGGCAAAGCCCTCCGCGGGATTCAGCGGGCAGTCGCCTTCGAACATGGGCGGGTCGAATATGACCGATGTGTTGCCGTCGGTCAGGCCGACGCGGAAACAGCCTTCGGAGAGGGGCGCAAAGTTTATGAGCGAAGCTTCAGCCCTGAAACAGCCTGCATAGGCTTCGCAGCGGACTATGCCCTTTAAACTGCCGCCGTCCGAAGAATATCCCGCCTTTAAAGTTTTTACCAATGCTATTCGCTTGACGTATCCGGCCATTGCACACTCCTTTTTGTCGCATTATACTCCGCCGTGCCGCGCGCCGAGTGACTGTTTGTGTAAAAATATATATTTTATTGTATAAAACTAAACTTCACCGTCTGCACCCATTTTTAATAGGCGCCACTTGACTAAGTGGCGCCTCAAACGATGAGCCTCCCCTCAACTTAGAACGAGCAAGGCACGCTCAAAACAACATTATAGCCTCCCCTAAGCGTAGGACGAGCAAGGTATTTTCAAAACAGTGGACACCCACTGTTTTGCCTTGCGAGATGAGCGAGGGCAAAAGTCCGCCCGAGCGGTGACCGAGCGCGGCGACAT
>CAYURN010000026.1:0-9118 GCA_964447305.1 uncultured Clostridia bacterium | reverse complement strand
CGAGCTTGAAAATACTCTCGTGGCGGCAGACAAAGCGTTGCAGGAGGCAATCGACGCAATCGACGCGGCTCTTGAAAAGGCCGTAAGCGCGGTGAACTCGGCTATCGGAAGCAGTGCAAGCGACCTTGCGGAAGCACTCGAAGAGATGATAAACGCATACAAGGCGGCAGACACAATAATCAACAGCAGTGTTGCAGATCTGAGCGAGGAGCTTTCTTCAAGCATAACCACACTCGAAAACGCCTATAAGGCGGCAGACGAGGCGATCTGGGCGGCAATAGAGGCGTTGCAGGCAGACGTGGCGGCCAACACCGACGACATTAACACTCTTACGGTGGTCGCGTGGATAGGTGTGGTAGTAGCGATAGTTGCTCTTGCCGTGGGCGCTGCGGGCGTTGTACTTGCAATAAAAGCAAAGAAGCGCATTGAAGAAATAATCGCCCCGAACGACGGTGACGGAATTGTATAACAGTGACGTAAACTGTATAACACTAAAACACAAAAAAATACCCGCCGTGGCTGCCGCCACGGCGGGTATTTATATTATGGCGGTTAATTATATTATTTTACAGGCGCCGCCCGTTCGGGCGGCGCCTGTATGTGTCGGACTATGTTAAAGTTCGTTTTTATATTCTACTGAGGCGGCGCAGGCAAAATATACTGCCTTTGCGCCCTTTTTCTTTAACAGCGCGGCGGCCTCCTCGGCAGTCGTGCCTGTCGTCATAACGTCGTCTACAAGTATAAAACTCTTGTCCTTAACCTCGCTCTTATGGGCGGAAAAACAGCCCTTTATATTGTCTGCCCGCTCTTTTTTGGTCAGCGACTTCTGTTCCTCGGTCTCTTTCACCTTTTGCAGTACGGGCAGTATCGGCAGGTTAAGCCTTTCGGCAAGTTCCTTTGCAAGCAGTTCCGCCTGATTATATCCCCGCCTGCGCTCCGCCCTTGTCGTCATGGGTATAAAACATATTCCGTCCGCGCCTTCAAACTGACGGCACTTCGGTTCAAGCAGGTCGGCAAAGTAAGTTTTAAGGTAGGCTCCGCCCCGCTTGAATTTAAGTGCCAATCTCATTCCGCCGTCGCTGTAAACAAGTGCGGAAACGGCCCTGTCGTAAGCAGGTATGTGCGCCTTACATTCAAGGCATAGCCCGTCGGATTGAGTCTTTCTTCCGCAAACGGGACAGCACGGCCCGTCGTTTTTTGTCACGGTCATTGCGCACTGCGGACAAAGATTGCTTCCGTCAAAGGTTTCGCGGCCGCATATATCGCAGGTAATGTTGCGCGGGAACAGACTGTCGGCTATGGCCTTTAAAAGTGCGCTCTTCATTTCAGATAGTTTTTCAGTTTTTCGGCCATGTCGCACCTCTCCCAGGGCAGGCCGTCCTTGCCGAAATGTCCGTACGCCGCCGTGCGTGAGTATATGGGCGCGCGCAGTCCCAATGTTTTGATGATGGAGTAGGGGCGCAGGTCAAAATTTTCAACAACTATGTCGGCTATCTCGCCGTCGGAAAGCTTTCCCGTGCCGTATGTGTTCACGAATACCGAAACGGGACGGCTTACGCCTATGGCGTACGCCACTTGCAGTTCAACTTCGTCGCACAGCCCGGCGGCTACAAGATTTTTGCAGATATACCTCGCCATATATGCTGACGAACGGTCTACTTTTGTGGGATCTTTTCCCGAAAAGGCTCCGCCGCCGTGCGCGCACTTGCCGCCGTAGGTGTCAACTATTATCTTCCTGCCCGTCAGACCGCTGTCGCCCTCCGGGCCGCCTATTTCAAACCTGCCCGTGGGGTTAATAAAAAATTTCGTGTCGCCGTCTATCAGCTCCTGCGGAATGACCTGCTCTATCACATGCTTCATTATGTCGGCTTTCAGCCTGTCCTGCGTAACATTTTCGTCGTGCTGGGAAGAAAGCACCACGGCCTCTATCCTCGCAGGCGTCCGCCCGTCGTATTCAACCGTCACCTGCGTCTTTCCGTCGGGGCGGAGGTAGGGCAGCAGTCCGCTCTTTCTTACGGCCGTCAGCCGCGCTGCAAGCCTGTGCGAAAGGGATATGGGCAGGGGCATAAGTTCAGACGTTTCGCGGCAGGCATATCCGAACATCATGCCCTGGTCGCCTGCGCCTATTTCGTCCTCGCGTTCGCCCTCGCCGTCCCTGGCCTCCAACGACTTGTCCACGCCCATGGCTATGTCGGCGCTCTGTCCGTGTACGGCCACGGTTATCTTGCACTTGTCATGTGCAAAGTTGCCGAAGTCATAGCCGATCTCCGCTATCTTGCGGCGGGCTATCTGCTCGTAGTTTACGTCGGCAAAAGTTGTCACTTCGCCCATTATCAGCAGTCTGTTGTATGCCGCACAGCACTCCACGGCGCACCTTGCCGCGGGGTCGGCGGCAAGAATTTCGTCAACTATCGCGTCGGAAATGCTGTCGCAAAGTTTGTCGGGGTGTCCTTCGGTAACGCTCTCGCTTGTAAAAAATTTTTTCATGTTTCTTCTTTCTTCCTTATGTGTGCCGTTTGCGGATAAAAATACGGCCCGCTCGTGCCAAGCGGGCCGTCATTACTTGAATTTTCCCATCGGCACGGCATTAGCACCTTGCCTTCGGCAGGTTGCTGTGTGGTCGCAGGGCCGTTCCCTCGCACACTCTTGATGTTTTATCCATTATACATGCCTTGTAATTCTTTGTCAAATAATTTATTTGCCTTTGCGTGTTTTTTATTATATAATGTGTGTATGAACTGCACTCTCTGTCCCGTCGGCTGTGCGGCCGACCGCTCGCTTTCGAAGGGTTATTGCGGCGTATCGGGCATAAAAATAGCCAAATATTATCTTCACCCCTACGAAGAACCTCCCGTATCCTTTTCCGCGGGCAGCGGCTGCGTGTTCTTTTGCGGCTGTTCGTTAAAGTGCGTGTTCTGCCAGAACTACGAACTTTCCCGCGTTCAGCGCGGCAGGGATATCACCCCCGCCGAACTTGCCGATATATTCCGTCGTCTGGAGGACATGGGCGCAGACAATATAAACCTCGTCAACCCTACGCACTACATTCTGCACATTGCCGAGGCCATGTCCGTCTACCGTCCCCGTATTCCCGTAGTATACAACACTCACGGCTACGAAAAACTTTCGTCGCTGCGCATTGCTGACGAGTTTACGGATATATATCTCCCAGACATAAAGTTTATCGACCCCGCCCTGTCAAAGCGCTATACGGGCAGGGCGGACTACGCCGAATATGCCCTGCCCGCCATAGAGTTTATGGCGCAGAAGCCGTTGAAGTTCAGGGAGGACGGCAAAATGCTGTCGGGCTGTATAGTGCGCCATCTCATTCTGCCCCTCGCCGCATACGACAGCGTAAATATCGTCAGATTTATATCTTCGCTCCCCCGCGACGTATATTTCAGCCTCATGAGCCAATACACGCCCTTCGGCGACATACAGTCTTTCAAGGAACTTCAGCGCCCCATAACACGGCGCGAATATAACATGGTTCTGGCGGCGGTGGAGGAGTGCGGCCTGAGTAACGTCTTTTTGCAGGATAAGGACAGTTCGGGCAAAAATTATATTCCGGATTGGGATTTTTAAATGTTAGTATCATCACAGGATATTGCCTTTTCTTATGGCGGCAACTTAATATTTTCAGGTGTGACCTGCGCCATAAACGAGGGCGAAAAAGTCGCTCTCGTCGGCGCCAACGGCGAGGGCAAAACTACTTTCATAAAGTTGATTTTAGGTCAGTTGACCCCTGACTATGGCGCAATCAACAGCAAAAGCGGTCTGCGCGTCGGCTATCTTGAACAGAACGGCGGTCTGCAGTCGGACAACACCGTCTACGGCGAAATGCTGAATGTGTTTGCCGAAGATTTCTCCGCCATGGAAAGGCTTTCTCAGCTTTCGCGCACGCTTGCGGAATGTGACCCGGCTTCGCACGAATACTCCGTGCTTGCCGCAAAACTCGAATCGACCCAGAAGCTCGTTGCCGCGCGCGACTCCTATAATGCCGAAGTAAAGATAAAGCGCGTCCTCAACGGCATGGGCTTTGAAAATTTTTACGACAGCCCCGTTTGCACAATGTCCGGCGGCGAAAAGACCCGCTTAAAGCTCGTCCGTCTGCTCCTGGAAGAGCCCGAATTGCTCATTCTGGACGAGCCCACAAACCATCTCGATTTAGGCACGCTCGATTGGCTGGAGGACTACTTAAAGGACTTCCCCGGCGCGGTGCTTATCGTATCCCACGACAGGTATTTTCTCGACAGGGTATGTTCGCGCACTTTTGAAATTGAAAACAAAACGCTCTCCACATATCCCGGCAACTATTCCAAGTATAAGATTTTAAAGGCGGAACGCTACGCCCTTGCCCTCAAGGAATACGAAAAGCAGTGCGAAGAGCGCCGCCGCCTTCAGACGTATGTCGATAAAAATATCGTGCGCGCCACTACGGCAAAGTCCGCCCAAAGCAGAGTCAAACAGCTTGAGCGCATGGAAGTTCTTCAAAAGCCTTACACGCCGCCCGCGCCGCCCCGTTTTAGTTTCGAATACGACAATCCGCCCTACGAGCGTGTGCTAACCATCGCCAATCTCAATCTCTCCGTCGGCGGCAAGCAACTCATCTCAGGCGGCAGCCTCTCGGTTGTGCGCGGTCAGAAACTTGCCGTCATCGGCCCGAACGGGGCGGGTAAGTCCACGCTGTTAAAGCATATTATCGGCGGTGACAGCGCGGTGGAGGTGGGCAGATATGTCCGCTTTGCCTTCTACGACCAGGAAAATTCCAATCTCGGCGGACAAAACACAGTCCTTGCCGAACTTTGGGAACGGCATGTCGCCTATGGCCAGACCGAAGTTCGCGCCTCGCTGGCGCGCTGCGGCCTTGTGCCTGAGGATATGGATAAAAAGGTGTGCGAACTGTCTGGCGGCGAGCGCGCAAAACTCGCCCTGTGCGTGTTTGAAAACGAGCGCGGCAACGTCCTCGTTATGGACGAACCCACCAATCATCTCGATCTCCCCGCCCGCGAAAGTCTGGAAAGCGCCCTTAAAAAATTTGACGGCACGGTCATCTTTGTTTCGCATGACAGATACTTTATTTCGGCCATAGCCGACAGCGTAGCGGCCATAGAGGACGGCCGCCTCAACGTCTATCAGGGCGGATACGAAGGCTATGTTTCGGCAAGGCAGGCCGCCTTGGCGGCAAGCCGCCGCGCGGAAGATCTCGCCGCGCAGGAGCGTTACGAGCATGAAAAGCGCGAGGGCTACCGCTCCAGAAAGGAGCGCGCGGCGGAGGTCGCAAAAAAAGCACGGATAAAACAACTCGAAGCCGACATCTCTGCGGCGGAGGATGAGGAACGCAGGCTCAATGCCCTCCTTGTCAGTCCCGAAGTGCTTTCAGACTACAAAAAGTCGGCTGAAGTCGCCGCCCGGTTGGACGGCATAAGAGCAAAAATAGAAGAACTGTATGAACAATACGGACAATATCTCAGTTAACGGCAGGTAAAATTATGAATGAAGAAAAGAACTCCGCGGCCTCTCCCGAAGAGGAAGTCCGCGTCCGCGAAATACGTCACACAATTTCCAGCGAGGAAACTTTCACCCTTGCCAAGGATATCTACGACGTGCGCTGCGTCATCAAAAAAATCTATTCCAACCGCGCCCGCATTGCGCGCAGGCTCAACGCGCTGTATCTGACATCCTCGCTCATATTCACCGCGCTTTATATCGGGCTTATGCTCTACCTCGGCATAACGCAGAGGCTGTCGCAGGGCTGGAAGATCGCCGTCTGCACTATTCTCGGCGTCTACGCCGTACTCGTCATTGCCCTCGGTATATGCTCGGCTGTAGCGGGGCGCGGCACTTCAAAAACGTACAGGCGCAACGGCAGAGTGTTAAAAATTTTCCGCTTTTTAGTGCGCGTGGCGTGGCTGGTAATGTGTATCTTTGCCGTGTCGGTATCATCATCGGCGGGTGCGGACACAATGAATCTTGCCCTGCGCACTGTTGCGCTGATTATCTCGGTAATATCCATTATAATCTCGCTCATACCGCTCATATTCGGCGGAATAGGCGGGGTGGCCCGCTGGCTGTTAAAGCCCACCCAGTCAAATAAAAAGTTTTCCTCCGTCCTTCTGGAATGGTATGAATACGCCGCCTCGCCCTCGTCGGCATTCGCTTCCACGCAGAGGGTCGAAAAGGCAAAACTCGACCATATCGGCAAATGTATAGATACATATATTCTTCCCAACCTCGGCAAGCGCAAGGTCGGCTCTATCGGCGCCAATCTCATCTGCGCCGTGGCGGATATCGCGCGGCCCGCCGACCGTGCCACCGTTGAAGGCATACTTAAAAATGTCTTTGAATATGCCACGGAATGCAACTATATCAGTTCAGATCCCTGCCGCGACCTCAATCTTGAAGGCTCTATCGAGGTAATCGAAAAGCCCAAAAAAGAATCGATTAAAATGCGCATAGGCAGAAAGATAGGTTCTGCCGTCATCAGGCAGCTGCTCGGCGAGGACGGCGATTAAAAATTAAAATACTGTTGAAATTTGTGTGCGGATGGGTTATAATTATAATAAATCAAAATGCAAGGAGCGGTTATGAAATACATTCTCGCCCTCGACCAAGGCACAACAAGCTCGCGCGCCATTCTGTTTGACCAGCATGGCAATGTGGCGGGCAAGGCCTATCAGCAATTCAGGCAGATATATCCCCGCGCGGGCTGGGTCGAACACGACCCCAAGGATATTCTCTCGTCACAGGTCGGCGTAATAGCCGAAGCCCTCGTGCGTGCAGGCGCAGGCATAGACGACGTGGAGGCGGTGGGCCTTTCAAACCAGCGCGAAACTACTCTCGTATGGGACGCCCTCACCGGCAAACCCGTGTACAACGCCATAGTGTGGCAGTGCCGCCGCACCGCCGATATGTGCGACCGATTGCGTGAGGAGGGGTTGGACGGCCTTATATACCAAAAGACAGGCCTTATTGCCGACGCGTACTTTTCCGCCACAAAAATCAAATGGATACTTGACAACGTGGACGGGGCAAAGTCGCTTGCAAAGGCGGGTCGGCTGCGCTTCGGCACGGTCGATACCTATCTTCTGTATGCCCTTACGGGCGGGCGCGTGTTTGCCACTGACTACACCAATGCCGCCCGTACAATGCTGTTCAATATCCATACGCTCGATTGGGACGAAGAACTGCTTTCGCTGTTTGATATTCCCCGTTCAATGCTGCCCGAAGTATATCCATCAGGCCACTTTTACGGTACTACGGCCGACTCTTACTTCGGCGGCCGCCTTAAAATCTGCGCCGTTGCGGGCGACCAGCAGGCCGCGCTGTACGGACATCTCTGCACGGATAAGGGCGACATTAAAAATACATACGGCACGGGCTGTTTTTTGCTCATGAACACGGGCGATGTTGCCGTCAAAAGCAGTAACGGACTCATAACCTCCCTCGCCGCCGGTGTGAATGAAAGACCGGGGTACATACTCGAAGGCTCCGTCTTTGTCGGCGGGGCGGCAGTGCAGTGGCTGCGCGACGAACTCGGCATAATCTCCTCTGCCGAAGAGAGCGAAGTTCTGGCTTCAAAAGCGGACACGTCTGACGGCGTGTACGTCGTCCCCGCGTTCACGGGACTCGGCGCGCCCTATTGGGACGCCCGCGCCCGCGGCGCCATCGTCGGCATAACTCGCGGCACAAGGCGCGAACATATCGTGCGCGCCACGCTCGAAGGAATCGCTTTCCAGGTTTCGGATATAGTGCGGGCAATGGAGCGCGACGCGGGAATTAAGATAGACGAACTGCGCGTCGACGGCGGTGCGTGCGCAAACAACTTTTTAATGGCCTTTCAGTCGGATATCCTCGGCTGTAAAGTTCTGCGCCCCGCCGTAGTGGAAACAACTGCGCTCGGCGCGGCTTATCTTGCGGGCATTACGTCGGGTATGTGGTCGGGTGTAGAGCAATTGCGTGCCAACCGCAATACCGAACGCTGTTTTGTTCCCTCTATAGGCGAGGAGGCGCGCGCGGAATTGCTCGAAGGCTGGCACACGGCGGTTAAGGCCGCAAGGGTGCGCAATTAAATAATAGTGAGGCAAAATTTTTATGTATGATTGCATTATTGTAGGTACGGGCGCCGCAGGTATCTCCGCTGCGCTCACACTCAGGGCAAGGGGCAAAAATTTCCTGCTCATCGGCAGCGGCACGCTGTCGGCAAAGATATCTTCTGCCGAAAAAATAAACAATTATCCCGGTCTGCCCGAACTGAGCGGCAAGCATTTTTCGGCCGCGCTTTTGGATCATCTCAGCCGCGCGCAGATCGAAATAACGCAAAAACAGGTGACGGGCGTGTACGATATGGGCGGCTACTTCGGCGTGCTGTGCGGTCAGGACAGTTACGAGGCAAAGACCATAATTCTCGCCACGGGTGTGGAGGCGGTCAAGCCCGTCGTCGGCGAACTTGAATTTCTCGGCCGCGGCGTAAGCTACTGCGCCACCTGCGACGGACTCCTGTACAAGGGCAAAAAAATAATCGTTGTCTGCACCGCAAAGGACATGGAAGAGGAAGCCGAATATCTCGCCTCGCTCGCCTCGGAAGTGATATATGTGCCGCTGTTCAAGGGTTCGCTCCTCAAAGGCGAAAATATCCGCGTTAAAAACGGTATGCCCGTTGAAATAGGCGGCAATATGCGCGTGGAATATGTCATGTTCAGGGATGAAAAGATATCGTGCGACGGCGTGTTCATGTTGAAGAGCGCTCTTGCCCCTTCTTCGCTCGTCCCCGGACTGAGCGCGCAGGAAGGGCATGTCGTCGTAGACAGGCAGTGCCGCACAAATCTCGGCGGTCTGTTCGCCGCAGGCGATTGCACGGGCAGACCATATCAATATGCCAAAGCAGTGGGGGAGGGCAATGTGGCCGCTCACTCCGTATGCGATTTTCTTGCCGCTAAAAAATAATTAAATTTGTTAAATCAGAGTTAAAAATGAGTTGACATAAAAAAAGCTATTTGATATAATCGTTTAGCATTGAGTTGTGCGTAGGAATCCGCCCGTGCGTTTGTTACGCGCGCAATATGCGGGTGTAGTTCAATGGTAGAACACTAGCCTTCCAAGCTGGTTGCGTGGGTTC
>CAYURN010000025.1:0-10238 GCA_964447305.1 uncultured Clostridia bacterium | reverse complement strand
TGCGAGATGAGCGAGGGCAAAAGTCCGCCCGAGCGGTGACCGAGCGCGGCGATATTCCTTACGCCGCGCGAGAAAGGTGCTGAGTGAAACGAAGCGGAGGGGTCAATTTGCACGAATTTATGAGCGCAATGCGTATGGGTTCAATTTTTACCCCTCAGACTTGCCTTTGCTGCCGCTGCGGCAAGCCAGCGCCCCTTAGCCAAGGGGCGCCTCCAATGCGGAAAGCCTCCCCCAAGCCTCCCCTTAGCCAAGGGGCGCCTCCAAAAATATGTAGTGCGGCCGCCATTTCTGGCGGCCGCACTAACTTAATCAAATATGCTGTTTATTTTTTGACTTTTTTCAGCAGTTCTTCTACAGCGGTCTGCAATTTTTTAAGGGCGGCCTCGGCGTCCTCCTTGTTGTTCGCCTTTACCGAGTAGTAAATCTTCAGCTTGGGTTCGGTGCCGCTGGGGCGCACGCATACAAAGCTGCCCGTCTTAAGTTCGTAATACACGCAGTTGGTCTTGGGCGAACCGATAGGGCTAACTTCGCCTGTGGCAAGGTCTGTCTTTTCGTCCTTGGAATAATCGCGCACGCTGGCAATTTCAAATATGTCGAACTTTTTCACCTTTGCGGTCTTAAGTCCGTCAACAACGGCGTTCATCTCCTTCATCGCGTTCAGACCCTTATACTGAATGGATACATTGCAGTCAAGCACATAGCCGTACTTCTTATATATATCATTCAGCCTGTCGAACACGGTCGTACCCTTATAGGTATAGTAGCAGACCATCTCGGCGCACAGCATAGAGGCAACAACCGCGTCTTTATCCCTCGCGTGCGTGCCGCGCAGATAACCGCAGCTCTCCTCAAAGCCGAATACAAACGTATGGCTGTTGTCCTTTTCCCATTGCTTAATCTTTTCGCCTATAAATTTGAACCCGACGGGTACTTCAAACAGCTCCACGCCGAAGTTCTGGCATATAGGTTTTGCCATGCCCGTCGTAACAAAGGACTTCACCACAGCCGCGTTTGCGGGCAGTTTGCCGTCCTCTTTCAGTCGGGTGAGTATGTAGTCCAAAAGCAGTATGCCAACCTGGTTGCCCGAAAGCGCTTCAAATTCGCCGTCGTCGTTCTTTACGGCCACGCCCAGCCTGTCGCTGTCAGGGTCGGTGCCGAATACCACCGTTGCGCCTATCTTGTTTGCCAAAGCTATACCCATGGAAAGCGTTTCCTTAAATTCGGGGTTGGGTACCTGCACGGTGGAAAATTCGGGATCTTTTTTGGTCTGTTCTTCAACTACCGTGGCATTTATGCCTAACTTTTTAAGAATAGTCGTCACGGGTACATATCCCGAACCGTGAACGGGCGTATATACAAGTTTAAGGTTTTTGCCGCAGGCCTTTATTGCTTTCTTGGAAAGCGTAAGCTTTATCAGCGCCTTGTAATATTTCTTGTCTACGGAAGCAGGCACGGGCTTGATATACTTTTTCTCCTGTTCGGGAGTGGGGGAGGGTGTTCCCAGATAGTCGGTTATCTTCTTGATACTTTCAACAACAATCTTTGTGTCCTCCGGGCTCATCTGCGCGCCGTCCTCGCCATATACCTTGTAGCCGTTGTACTGCTTGGGATTGTGCGAAGCCGTCACCATTATGCCTGCAATGGCGTGCAGTTCGCGTACCGCAAACGACAGCATGGGAACGGGATGCTCCCTCGAATACAGGTATGCTTTAATGTTGTTTGCCGCCAGCACTTTTGCGGCGGCGCCGGCGAACACGTCGCTCTTCAATCTCGTGTCGTACGATATGGCAACGCCCCTTGCCATTGCTTCGGGGCCTAAACCTTTGATAAATTCCGAAAGTCCCTGCGTGGCGCGCATTACGGTGTAAATGTTCATCTTATTCGTACCGTAACCTATTATCCCGCGCATGCCCGCAGTACCAAATTCAAGCTCCGCGCCAAAGGAATATTCTATCTCTTCGGCGTTGTTCTTAATCGAGGCAAGCTGTTGCTTGCCCTCGGCGCACAGCCGGCCGTCGTTCAGCCAGCTTTCGTAAACCGCTTTATAGTCCATAGTGATCCCCCCATAATTTTTTAGTTCTGTCCTCCGCAAAATGTTCGTTTGCGGCGGCATGTTTAATAATGTTTAACGTGCTTTTCACACTATTACCCCTATATTATACAAAAAAAATTCCCCCTTGTAAAGGGGGAGGCAAAATATTTTCGAATAAATTTTAAACTATTTTTTTGCTCAATCGTTATTTTCGCCTTTAAAGAACTGTTTGCGCGTCATAACGGCCTCGCGTTCGGGCTTGACGACTGTATTTTTGTCCATAAAGTACTTTATCTCGTTGTTGTCGCAGTAGTTTACAAACTCAAAGCTTATCAACAGAACATAGCTTGCCGGCATGGTCAGCAACAGTCCCGCGCCGAAAGTCAAAAATACCGCGGCAACATTGAGCGCAAATATCACCAGCACCAACACGACGTAGTTGGAAAGCGCCGATAAAAAGTTCTTGTTGTTGGCCTTGTAGTTGAGCGAGTACATTATCGCGCCCCTGTTTGTCATCTTTCCGTAAATGAGTGCGGGCAGCCAGTCGGTAGTCAGCGCCATCTTTATTACGAACAGGAATGTTATACACGTTGAAAACATCGCAATCAGCAACAGCAGGGGGGCGCTGGCATTCATCAGTCCGATGAATATCGCCGTCATAACGGTAAAGATAATTATGTCGTACACAAGCGAAAGGGGGACATATATTGCGTTGTAAAGGCTTGCCTTGCCAAGATTTTTTATCAGCGTGCCTATGAACGAGGAGTCTGCGCGCATGGCCATCTTGTCGTTTATCAGAGCCGCGGCGGTGTAGTTGCTCAGGCCGGACAGAAACCTCTGTATAAGATATACAAGAATGAGTATGACAACGGTCAGCACTATTGAACCGACCCTCGCCCTCAGCAGCTGCAACAGCTCGTCAAATGCGTTGCCGATACTTTGCCATGCGTTCTGCAAGGCTGTAAAGTCCAGATTTACAAACGCCGAGCCGAATTCGCTTACGGCTTCGGTGAGATCTATAACCGGCGTAGTGTCGCTTATGCTGTGTATAAAGGGCAGTATTACCGCCGTGTAAAGGCACATGCTGAATATGAGTATTATCACTCTGTACAACAGCACCTTGTATGTTACAATAAAGTTGTCTATAAATACATTGAAAGCATGTTTGAATTTCATAAGTCAGCCCCGTAAATCAATATTTTCTCAAGTCCTCGCGCTCTATGCCCTCCACATCGGCGTAAGCCATGTAGCTGGAAACGACAATCAGCATGTATGCACAGCCGTAGCATATCGCGCCGCTTATAATAGCTGCCGCATTGCCTAACGTCAGGGAGAACAGAGTGGTTATCACCAACGCCGCCAGAAGCGGCAGACCTATTGCCACAAAATTTTTGCCGCGTATAGTCTTGGCCTGCGCATAGGAGGAGTACAGCGCCTCGCCCATCTTATAGCCCGTTATCTCCGTGCATGGCAGCCACAGAAAGAAGTGCGCCGAAATGAATACGGCCAGAACCAACAGCGCCGCGCACAATATTATGCCCGTAATGAACACGTATGCTGGCGCCAATGAAAATGCAGCCATTATCAGCGCCATCAACAGCGCCAGAATGGTCACGCCCGCCAATAATACCGCCATGGTGATAAGACCGTATATAAAGTTTATAGTAAAACTCGAAATTATCGAGCGGAAGGACTTGCTCCCGAATCTTATATGCTTGTCCACCATGGAGTGTATGAACGCCACGTCAAGCACGAGCGCTATATATGCCGCAATGCTCAGCGCTATGGACAGTCCGCTCTCCGAATTGAATGGCATGAACAGCTTGAACCATGCCGAAAATTCGGGCGTCAGCTTGCCGGCATCGTAGGAATCCAGAATATATTGCACGGCGGCATAGTCGATAGCAGGCGCAAACGCAAGTATCGCCACCGCCAGTGCGGGCAAAAGTAAAAGGTTGCCCTTCAGATATTTCAATGTGTCTATTATGTATTTCATGTCAGTTCAACTATTTTTCCTGTAAATTTTCCGTCGTATACGGCAAGATATAAATAGCTCTTTACTGCGGCATAGCGCGAAAGCGTGCCGGGATTGAACAGTGTAACGCCGTCCTGCACGTCCTCGCGCGCCACATGCGTGTGGCCGTAAAGCGCCACCTGCGCACCCGCCTCGGCGGCCGTGCGGGCAAGTTGGCAAATGCCGCGCTTTACCCCGTATCTGTCCCCGTGGCAGGCAAAAATTTTAACGCCCTCGGCATCCGTCAGCAGCTCGTCCTCGCCCAGCCGCGTAAAGTCGCAGTTGCCGTTCAGCAGACGCGTCTTTTCAGGAAAGGCATTTTTTATTCTCATTCCGTCCGACGACGTGTCGCCCAAATGAAAAATAAGGTCACATTCGGAAAACAGTGGATATAATTTTTCAACCGCCGCACGGTTTCCGTGCGTGTCAGAAAGCACTATTATTTTTTTCAAAGTCTGCTCTCCAGATCTTTAAGCGCGCGGAACCTGTGCGAAACGCTGTTCTTTTCATCTTCGCCGGCCTCGCCGAAACTCTTTTTAAGGTCGTCCGAATAAAACAGACAGTCATATCCGAACCCTCTGTCGCCGCGCTCCTCGCGCAGTATGCTGCCGTAGGTCGCGCCCGTGCCGAACAGCGTCGTTCCGTCTGGCGAATACAGGCATACCGCACATTCAAAGTGCGCGCGCCTGTCGTCGGCGTCCGCCATTCTCTTCAGCAGCAGTCTGCGGTTTGCCGCGTCATCTCCGCCCGAAAAGCGGGAGGAGTATATCCCCGGCGCTCCGCCCAGAAAGTCTACGCACAGCCCCGAATCGTCTGCAAGCGCGGTCACGTTCAGCGCGTCGGCTACGGTCTTTGCTTTTATAAATGCGTTTTCCCTGAAGCTCTTGCCGTCCTCAACTATGTCGCCGCAGAACCCCGCGTCCTTCATGGAAATTATCTCATAGCCGCAAAGTATGTCGGCTATTTCTTCAATTTTATGCGCGTTGCCGCTTGCAACAACAATTTTCCTTTTCGCTTCCATACCACTATTATACTATATAAAATCCCAATTGTAAAGGATAGGGCGTAAAATTCATTCATCCCATTTCATGGTATGCAGTTCGCCCGCCTTGGTCATGTCCCTGAATCCTTCCTGCCTGAGCCCTTCGTACACGGCCACAGCCACCGAGTTGGACAGATTGAGCGAGCGTAAATCGCCGTACATGGGTATTCTCACGCAGTTTCCTGCATTGGCTTTCAGCAGCTCTTCGGGCAGACCCTTTGTCTCTTTGCCGAACACCAGGAAGTCGCCTTCGGCGTATTTCACGTCGGCATAGCATGCCCGCGCCTTGGTGGTAAAGTAAAAAAATCTCGCCTGCGGAAATGCTCTCTGCAGTTCGTCAAAGTTTTCCCAATATTTAACGTCCACATAGCTCCAATAATCCAATCCCGCCCGCTTCAGATATCTGTCGCTCACCTCGAATCCGAGCGGTTTCACAAGGTGGAGGCGGCATCCCGTTGCCGCGCACGTCCGCGCAATGTTTCCTGTATTTTGCGGTATTTCAGGCTCTACAAGTACAATATTAAACACTTCTTTCTCCATTTTTTATCAAAATTCACAATACTGCTTTATTGTATAACAAACCGTCCGACTTCGCAAGACAAATTCCGCAAGAAATAAAATTTATTTACATTTAATTGACAAGTTTATTGCTGAACTGTTACAATTATGTGGATAAAACATATATGGAGAGAAATTAAATATGAGTATAGAAGGCGTATTGCAGATAGTCAGCGCTCTGTTCTATATTCTCGGCGGCATAACGGTCTTTATGATCGGTATGGAAATTTTAAGTTCCAACCTCGAACAGGCCGCCGGGAGTAAAATGCGCAGTTTGATCGGCAAAGCCACAAAGAACAAATTCGTCGGCATAGCCACGGGTACTGTCATCACCGCATTGATACAAAGCTCGTCGGCAACCACCGTCATGATCGTCGGCTTTGTCAATATCGGCATCATGACGCTTGTTCAGGCCACATCCATAATCATGGGCGCAAATATCGGCACTACAATTTCTGCGTTCATCTCGGCTCTGTCGTTGGGTGGGTCCGACCTTGAAATTTCGGCGGTATTCGCCTTCATTTCATTTGTCGGCATACTCATGACGCTTCTCGCGCGTGAGGAAAAGACAAAGCGCATCGGCTATATCCTCGCCGGTCTGGGTATGATTTTTATCGGCATGTATACCATGTCGTTCACGGTCAGCAACCTCACCGAAGGCGATGGGGAGGTGGCCGTCGCCATACGCAACATGTTCACTGTTATAGGCTATGGCAAGACAACGCTTACATGGGAAATTCTCGTTCTTTTCCTTCTCGGACTTGTACTCACGGGCATAATGCAGTCGTCCGCCGCAATTACGGCAATAGTTATAACGCTGGCAAGCGAAGGGCTCATCAGCCTGCAAATGGCCATGTTTATCGTCATGGGTACCAACATAGGAACATGTTTTACGGCGGTCATATCTTCCATAGGCACTTCCACAAATGCCAGGCGCGCCGCCTGCATACACCTCTGTTTCAACATAATCGGCAGTATATTATTTGCCATTCCCACGATAATATGGGGCAGCCAGATATCCGAATTCCTTGAGTGGCTTATGCCCGGCAACGTCACATGGCAGATTGCCATATTCCACCTTGTATTCAATTTCACTACCACGTTTATACTTATGTGGTTCATACCTTGCCTCGTCAAACTTGCATGTATTCTCGTGCGCGACAAGAAGGGCGCCGCCCAGACCGTTGCCGATAGCGCAGGCGACGATATGATTGATAAACGTTTCCTCAAAATGCCTGCAATCGCAGTCGGTCAGGCCCGCAAAGGCCTTGTAAAGATGGGCAAAACGGCTTTCGCCAACTACAAGCTCGCCATAGAAATGCTTCTCAATAACGATATATCCCGTCAGCCCGAATTTGCCGAAAACGAAAAGCATATCAACGATCTCAATAAGTACATAACGCAGTTCCTTGTCAAACTTTCGTCAGAGGAGATATCCGATACCGATGAAAAAAAGGTGTCCTCGTTCTATCATGTCGCCAGCGATATCGAGCGTATAGGCGACTATGCCGAAAACATAGTGGAGTACGCTGAGGAGATGATAAAGACAGGCGCAAAGTTCTCCGAACACGCTATCTCCGAAATAAAAGAGATGGACACCCGCCTCAGCGAACTTTATAAATATGTCGAAATGGCATTCTCTAACCACAATTTAAGCTATATGCAGAACATAGAGCTTGCCGAAAACGCCGTCGACGACATGTGCTTGAATATGAAACAGTCCCATGTCCGCCGCACCAACGACGGATCCTGCACGCCCGAAGCCGGTTCGGTATATCTTCAGCTCGCCATAAATATGGAGCGCATAGGCGACCACATGAACAATATCGCCCGTTCCATAAAATCTTATGCTGAAGCCTGATTGTTCACAAATTTAGCATATATATGAAAAAAACACCGCTGCGGCGGTGTTTTTTTATATATTAAAGCGTTGCGGCAATTTTGTATGGCTGTTAAACTATTATCAGTTTTTTTATCTCGTTCAAAAACACTTCGGCCGCGGGCGAAAACATGCGGTATTTTTTCCACGCTAAGTTCAGATCGGATTTAATTTCCGGCACGAAAGGCCTGAAACACAGCTCGCTGCCCTCGGTATTTATCAGCCCGTCGATCGACACGGCGTAGCCTACGCCGCTCTCGGCCAGCAGCGAAGCGTTGTATAGCAGATTATATGTCGTCACTATATTTTTGTTGCCGCCGAGCTTTTGCGAAATTTCATCGTCCGCCAGCGAATGTCGCGAACGTATCAGCGGCAACCCTTTAAGGTCGTCGGCCGTCACGCCGTCTTTCTGCGCCAGCGGGCAGTCCTTCCTCATAATAACTCCCCACCTGTCCCTGACGGGCAATTTCAGACTGTCGTACCGCGATATGTTCGTCGGTTCAATAAATACGCCGAAGTCAATAAGTCCCTTGTCAAGTTTGTCGCCCACGGCCTCGCTGTCGCCGCTGTAAATATCAAATCTCACCGAAGGATATTGCTGTTGAACGGCACATATTGCGCGGGCAATCAGTGTAAAGGCGCGGCTTTCACCGCCGCCTATTTTCACCTCGCCGCTAACCTTGTCAAGGGGCGCTTTAAGCTCGCTCTCCGTTCTGTCGTACAGTTCAAACAGTTCTTCGGCCCGCTTTTTTAACAGCTTGCCCGTTTCGGTCAGCGTTATCTTTCTGCTGCCCCTCTCAAACAGCGGTTTGCCTATTTCGTTTTCCAGATTCTTCATCTGCCGCGAAAGGTTGGGCTGCGTCACATACATGGCTTCCGCCGCGCGTGATATGCTCTCTTCCCGCGCAACCGCCAAAAAATATTTAAGTTCTCTCAATTCCATAGCTCACCTCAGTGTGTCCGAATATATTTTATTACTGCAAAGCATGCTTGTCAATTATAGAATTGTATAAATTATAAGTAATTGACATAAAAGTTTCGCGCAGTTAAAATAATGGCGGGAGGTAAAACTTATGGACAGTCAGCAATATATTCTTTCCCTCAAAACAAATCCGCATATATCGGCGGGTTCGCAGGAACATCTTCACATGCACGAAGCCGCCCGCCGCGCGCAGGGCATAACTTGCAAAATCAACAGCGGCACAAACTCCGCTCAGGAACTCGCCGCGCTGTTCAGCGAACTTACGCTTGGCAAAACAGGCGCAAACTTCGGCCTGTTTCCGCCCTTTTATACCGACTACGGCATGAATATCACTCTGGGTGACAACGTGTTCATAAACAGCGGCTGCTGTTTTCAGGACCAGGGCGGTATTTACATCGGCAACAACGCTCTCATCGGCCATCAGGTCGTCATTGCCACGCTCAATCACGAATCTGACCCGGAGCGTCGGGGCGACATGACCGCCGCGCCTGTGCGTATAGGAAATAACGTCTGGGTGGGCGCTCACGCCACAATACTGCCGGGCGTAACCATAGGCGACGGCGCTATAATAGCCGCCGGCGCAGTCGTCAACAGGGACGTCCCTGAAAGAGCGGTGGTGGGCGGCGTTCCCGCAAAGGTAATAAAATTTATCTGATGAAAAAATTAGTTTTATTTTTAATAATGGCCGCAGCGCTCCTTGCCGCAGTCTGTTCGTGTTCAGGCACGCAGACCGATATCGGCTCCAAATCCGATGGCGATGCGGCTGTTTCGGAGGTAGAAATAATGTATATCTATATTTACGACAACCGACTCGAAGCCCGCCTTGCCGACAACGAGTCTGCGCGCGCCCTTGCAAGCCTGCTCGCCCAAGGCGATATAACCTATACGGCAGACGACTACGGCAATTTTGAAAAGGTTGGCGACATAGGCCACACTCTGCCCCGTTGCGACGAATATATTTCGGTCTCTGCAGGCGACGTCATTCTCTATCAGGGTTCAAATATTTGCCTGTATTACGGTACAAACAGCTGGAACTTTACGCGGATAGCCCAAATAGTCGGGTATTCGTCTGACGAATTGCGCGAACTGCTTGGCGCGGGCCGCGGCAGCACGCAGGTCAGGCTCAGCCTGTCCTAAGCGTCGGGCTTGCCTGCGCATGGCGCAACCATTGGTTTGGGTGAAACGGAGGCGGGCGCATAACATCTGTTCCGATAGGGAATTAAGGTAAAGGTGTTGCAAAAAGATTAAGGCGTGAAAGCCACGCCTTAATCTTTTTGCTCTGTATTGCCCGCCATTGCGGGCATTTTTCAGTCGTCAAAGCTGCTCTCTTGATTGCGGACGCTCTTTTTTTAAAAAATGCGGCGTGCTTCTTGCAAAACCTGTCCGTGTATGCTATACTTGTTAAGCGCAACTCATAAAAAATTTTAAGGAGGAAAATTTTATGAAAAGAAAGTTACTGCTTATCTTTCTTGTAGTAATTTCTGCAATCTGCCTTACCTTTGGCATTGCAGCTTGCAACAGCAGTACTGAAAGCGGAACAGAACAAGGTGGCAGTACTGAACAGGGTAGCGACACCGAGCAGGGTGGTGACACCGAGCAGGGTGACGACACCGAACAGGGTGGCGACACCGAACAGGGTGACGACACCGAACAAGGTGACGACACCGAACAGGGTGACGACACCGAACAGGGCGGCGACACCGAGCAGGGTGACGACACCGAGCAGGGTGG
>CAYURN010000024.1:0-10535 GCA_964447305.1 uncultured Clostridia bacterium | reverse complement strand
GAACCCGGGATTGAGCCTTGAGAGGGCTCCGTCTTAACCGCTTGACCACAAGGCCTAAAACTTTTTTGCTTTGTGATTATAACATATTACCACAGACTTTGCAAGTAAAAAAACATATCAATTTTAATTATTTTATCAATTTCAACAAGTATTTTCAAAAAACAGTTTATGTTCTTTCAGAATGTTTATGTAATCGTATTTCAAGTCCGCCTCCATCAAATGACGTGCCTTTAAAAGCAGGGCGCGCACCTTACGGTGCGCGCCCTTCAGAGAGAATATGAAAAAAGTTAAGTGTGGGTGGTTTTAGTTAAAATGTATCTTCTTTATGGCTTTATTATAATAAAGCATTGTGTAGTTTTAATGAAAACACAATGATATTTATTTAAATCTTTCAAAAAGAACTTCGGCAACACGTATCCCGTCCGCCGCAGATGAGGTAATTCCGCCTGAATAACCACTGCCTTCTCCACACGGGTACAGATTCTTCAGAGAAACGCTTTGCATAGAAGAATCCCTCAACAGCCTGACAGGGGAAGAAAATCGCGTTTCGACGCCCGTCAGAATAGCATGAGGAGAGGCAAAACCTTTTAACTTTTTATCCATATCGGGTATGGCCGTTTTGAGTGCTTCAACAGCGACCTTTGGCAGAACATTATTCAACGGAGCATAGGTTACACCGGCGGAATATGTTGGTTGCACCTCGTCAAACGAACCGGAAAATTTATCCAAAGCGAAATCGCCAAATGCAATAGCCGGTGCCCTATATCCTCCACCTCCTACAACATAAGCGTTATGTTCAATTGTCTGTTGAAAGCGCACGCCGGCAAAGAGGTCATCGCCACCAAAATCCGATTTCCTCATCTGTACCATCAAGGCGCAATTGGAATTTACCCCATTGCGCGCATACAGACTCATGCCGTTTACAACTACACCTCCAACCTCGCTGGCGGCAGGAATGACGACGCCGCCCGGACACATGCAAAACGTGAACACCGTGCGCTCATGCGCATGCGAAACAAGCTTATAGTCGGCAGCAGGCAACTGTTTGAAAGTTTTGCCATATTGCGAAAAGTTGATCTGCTCAGCGAGATGCTCTATCCTGACGCCTACGGCAAAGTCCCTTGCCTCCATCTGTACGCCCGCATCGTTAAGCATTTTAAACGTGTCCCTTGCGGAATGACCCACAGCGAACACCGCGGCGTCACAACCTATACGATATTCTTCTTTACTACGCGTATTGACAGCAAAAACACCAATAAGATTGCCGGCACATATTTCTAAGCTATCGACGCGCGTATTGAATAAAAAATTGCCACCGTTAGCAATTATATAGGCGCGCATATTTTGCAGTATATTGTAGAGATTATCGCTCCCGACATGAGGTTTATTGAGGTATAAAATCTCTTCCGGCGCACCAAACTTTACAAAATAATTCAAAACATCGCGATTAAACCCATCGCGCGTCTGAGTATTGAGTTTTCCGTCAGAAAAGGCGCCGGCGCCGCCTTCGCCGAATTGAACATTACTTTCGGGATCGAGAATATGCTGAGAAAAAAACTTTTCGCATGTTATACGGCGGTCTTCAACAGGTTGTCCGCGTTCAATAATCAAAGGTTCAAAGCCGCGGTCAATCAATCTCAACGAACACATTAAGCCCGCAGGTCCGCCGCCAACGACCAAAACCTTGGGCTTCTTTCTTATTTTTTCAAAAACAGTCGGCTTTTCTTTCACTTCTTCATCTGAGCAAGCGACAGAATAAACCCAAAAAATATTATTCTTATCGCGCGCATCGAGTGATTTTTTTAATATTCTGAAATATTTTATATGCGCACCAAGCTTGCGTTCCGCCAACTTCAGCAAATCTGACTGCGGGCGCAATACTGAAATTTTTATGTTATCAAACTGCTTTATCATAACCCCACCGCAATGCTTTCGGCGGCACGACGACCACTTGCAAAAGCCCATAGCAAATTATACCCGCCGCAATCGCCATCCACATCGACGTATTCGCCGACAAGATACAAACCTTCTGCGAGCTTGCTCTGCATATCTTTGCCGATATCGGCACAGTCAATGCCCCCGCGCGTAACCTGCGCGTAGTCGAAACCGAGAGTACCTACAACGTTGAGAGTGAAATTTTTTACATTGCGGGCAATATCCTGCGGTGAACTTCCGCTTCTTTTTATTATCGCCCTGCCGATCTGATTATGTAATGTCCCGGAGAGCAACTCGCTACGGGCATAACCCAATTTTTGTTTTTTTATAATATCCTCAACAATCTGACATTCGGATATATGCGGCACAAATTCAAGGCTCAGTGTGACATTTTCAAGGCCTGAAACAAGTGACGATATTTTAAATACTGCATTTCCTGACACACCATAATCGGTGAATATGACATCACCACAAGCGCTGCCAAAAACAACATCACCACTGAATGCCGTTACCCGACATTCGGCACGCAATCCCCTTAAAGTTTTAATATGCGCCGTATCAGTTTTCAGCTGTACAAGCGACGGACAGAGGTTTGTGAGTCTATGACCAAAACTTTGAGCCAAATGATATGAAGAGCCATCTGTACCAAATTGCTTTTGCGCACGACCGCCACAGGCAAGCACAACCTTTTTTGCGCTTATTGTACGGCCGTCAGAGAGATATAATCTGAAACCAGCCTCCATTTTAGTGACGCGCATTGGATTTATAAACTGGACATTATATGCTTTAAGCTCATGCAACAGACTATCGACAAGTGCCGACGCCTGTCTGCCGGAAGGATAGACGCGGCCCTGCTCGTCTTCGACAAACAGGCAGTTAAAAATCTTAAGCGGCAGCTCATAGTCGCCCCCGATTGTTTCGTAGGCAAGCCTGGCGCCGCCGCCATGATAATTTTCGGCCGCAAGATTACTGTTTGACACATTGCCCTGGCCGTTGCCTGTAGCGGCGAGCTTTTTGCCAAGGCGCTCACATGCGTCAATAATAACAACAGATATGTTTTTGTTTATTCGCTTAAGCATGAGCGCACAGGTAAGCCCCGACGCTCCCCCTCCGACTATAACCACATCAAATTTCTGCATGGTTATATTTTATAATAACAAGAATATAATGTCAATCGCTTATTTTGTTCAGAAGTTCCGTAAGAGATTTTAGGTGCAATTTTTCATCCTCCAGAATACGGCTAATTATTTCGCTTACACGGTCATTGCGCAGACGATCCAACATATACGCATAGCTCATTATCGCATGCCTTTCGGAGATAATATCATCCTCTATCATATTTTTAAGCGAGCGGGAATACGCAACGAATTTTGTGGAGTAGAAATTGAATCCCGCGGGAGGCAGAGCCGTATAAACGGGCTGGGCGCCGAGCGCTAAAATGAGCTTACCAAGCAATTTTAAATGAATCATCTCGGCAACGGCAATGCTGTCCAACAGCTCGGCGTATTCATCCAGTCCCCTCCCCACAAACATTACCGCGTGATAGTTGTACTGCAATATGGCATTGATTTCTCCTGTAGATGAAGCGTATGCGGGAGATATTATGCGAAGAGCGCGACAGTCGTGAGATATTCCGTCCGTGGTTGGATAGGCTTTATCGGCAATGAGAGGTTTAGGCATAAAAAATTACTCCTTGATTAAATCGGACTTTACTACCAAAATATTCAAAGAGCGCCTGTTTTTGTGCGCATAGGGCGGCGCCAGGAAAGGCGCCGCCCTTGAAAGAGACTTAACATATCAACTATGTCAAACAGAATACTTGATATTTATTGCCGTAGTATTGTCTTTAAAAACTGCCCCGTATAACTTGAAGGATTTTCAGCAACCTCCTCGGGCGAGCCCGTGGCAACGACTGTACCGCCGCCGTCACCGCCCTCAGGACCAAGATCGATTATATAATCGGCCGTCTTTATGACATCGAGGTTATGTTCTATGACAAGCACGGTATTCCCCCCCTCCCGCAGGCGGGCAAGAATTTTTACGAGTTTGTCTACATCATAGCTGTGCAAACCTGTGGTAGGCTCATCGAGAATATAGAATGTTTTGCCCGTAGAACGTTTTGAAAGCTCGGTGGCGAGCTTTACCCTCTGTGCCTCTCCCCCGGAAAGAGTTGTGGAACTTTGTCCGAGTTTTATATATCCCAGACCTACATCGCACAGCGTTTGAATTTTATTGTGTATCGAGGTTATTGGCCTAAAGAATTCTTCCGCCTCCTCGCACGTCATATCCAGAACATCTGAAATAGATTTGCCTTTATATTTTACTTCTAAAGTTTCGCGGTTATAACGCTTGCCGCCGCACACTTCACACGGGACGAAGATATCGGGCAAAAAGTGCATGGCTATCTGAAGTATGCCGTCGCCCTGGCAATGTTCGCACCTGCCGCCCGCCACATTGAATGAAAATCTGCCCGCTTTATACCCCCTCTCCTTTGCATCCGGAGTGGCGGCAAACAAATCGCGTATGGGCTGAAACACACCCGTGTATGTTGCCGGATTGGAGCGCGGCGTTCTGCCTATGGGTTGCTGGTCTATAGCAATTACTTTATCGAAATATTCTATACCTTCGAACGAGTCGGCGTCGCCAAGCTTCTGACGGGCGCCATTTAAATTGTTTGCAAGATACGGATAGACAATTTCGTTTACAAAAGATGACTTACCGCTACCGGAAACGCCGGTAACGGCGGTAATCAAGCCGGCAGGAACGGATATGTCAATATTTTTTAAGTTGTTCTGGCGGCAACCATGAACTTTGAACCATCTGCCGTCGGGCTGTTTTCTGAAAGCGGGGACTTCGATTTTTCTTCTCCCCGCAAGGAAATCACCTGTTATTGACTTAGGTTCATTCATTATATCCTGCTGGGTGCCGCAGGCAACCACTTCGCCGCCGTGTACACCCGCCATCGGACCTATATCAACGATGTAATCGGCCGCCTTAATGGTATCTTCATCATGTTCGACGACAATAAGAGTATTTCCCAAATCGCGCAGACCTTCAAGAGAGCGCAAAAGCTTTGCGTTGTCGCGCTGGTGAAGCCCGATAGAGGGTTCGTCGAGAATATACAAAACGCCTGTAAGCGCGCTGCCTATCTGCGTTGCAAGCCTGATACGCTGACTCTCTCCGCCTGAAAGAGTTGCCGCACTGCGGGACAGAGTGAGATAACCGAGCCCTACATCTTCAAGGAAATTTATGCGGCTGTCTATCTCCTTGATTATACTGTCGGCAATAATATGCTCGGTCTTGTTGAAGAACGAAAAATCGGAAAATTTTTTCAAATCGTCGACGGACATATCGCAGACCTCGACAATATTCATTCCTCCGACAGTAACGGCAAGAGCTTCTTTTTTAAGTCTTTTTCCGTGACAGCAAGGACACTCCGACGTGCGCATGTAGCGCTCAATATCCCATTTCACACTTTCAGACTGAGTCTGGTTATATCTGCGTTGCAGATTTGCGGCAAAACCTTCCCATGCAGATTTATAGCTGGTTGAAAAAGTGCGGGATGAATAGTTCATGGCTATTTTTTCACCGCCGTTTCCCCACATCAGCATATCATAAATACCTTCGGGGAGATCCTTGACTGGGACATCAAGGGAGAATTCGTATGCCTTTGACAGCGAATTGAGGTGCATCTGCGTAACGGCAGATGAATCGAGATTCCACCCACTTATTTTTATTGCGCCTTCACGCAAAGTTTTGGTTTTATCGGGGCAAATCAGATCGGGATCTATGGACTGCGTGAAACCAAGACCGGAACATTCCGGACATGCACCCCAAGGAGTATTGAAAGAGAACAGACGGGGTTCTATCTCCTCAATGGAAATACCGCAATCGGGGCAGGCATATTTTGAGGAATAGAGTTCTTCCCTGTCATCGCAATCAATGACGACAAGGCCGTCGGCAAGCTTTAACGCGTTTTCAAGGCTGTCAGTAAGTCTTTTCAATATACCTTCCTTTATTACAAGCCTGTCTACGATTACAGAAATATTGTGCCGGATATTTTTTTCAAGACGGATATCCTCCTGAAGGTCGTAAACTATGCTGTCAATCTTTACTCTGCCGTATCCGCTCTTTTTATATGAAGCAAGTTCCTTTACATATTCACCTTTTTTACCGCGAACGACGGGCGCTTCAACCATTATTTTACTGCCCGCAGGCATGAGCATTACCCTGTCGGCTATTTCATCTACCGACTGTCTGCGGATTTCACGTCCGCACTTAGGACAGTGCGGTATTCCTACGCGGGCGAAGAGCAGACGAAAATAATCGTAAATCTCCGTAACGGTGCCTACGGTCGAGCGCGGATTGCGGGAAGTAGTTTTTTGATCTATTGAAATGGCAGGCGAAAGGCCGTCTATAGATTCCACATCGGGTTTTTCCATTTGACCAAGAAATTGACGGGCATAGGACGAGAGACTTTCTATATATCTCCTCTGCCCCTCGGCAAAGATGGTATCGAAAGCAAGCGTAGATTTACCGCTGCCCGAAAGCCCCGTAAACACGGTTAATGTGTTACGGGGTATGCAGACATCTATATTCTTCAGATTATTTTCCTTTGCACCTTTTACAAAAATTTCTTCCTTCATATTCTGTTTACCTTATTTTACCTATGTATGCCTTAGATTCAAGGGGAAATTCCAGTCTGCCGCCGCGCGAATAGCTTGCAAAGATGCTTTGCATGGCCGAAACGTAGCGACCATAACTTTCATCGCCTTTCCTTGGCGTATAGGACGATGAAAGACACCTGTTAACAAAAGTTTCTGAATCCATTACAAGGTTATTGGGAAATACATACTTTCTATATTTTCCGCCGAAGAAACCTGAAATTTTCTCTTCGGTGATACCGCCTTCAAACCCTTTGAATTTGGGACACAGCGCCCTGTTCACCTCTTCCACATCTCCGTGCAGTTTGGCTTTTGCGCGCGAATTATAGGCGATAATCACATGTTTACCGTACAATATTCTGCAACATTCGGCACGGAACTTATCTGCGTCAAACCAATGGAAAGCCTGCGCCGCCGTTACCGCGCAGACGGAATTTTGAGGTAATGACGTATGTTCGGCAGTTCCTTTAACGGAAATAAATTGGGAGCATTTACCAAGATTATTATCCGCCACGGCGCGCATGCCGTCGTCGGGCTCTATACCATATACGGTATTCCCGTGCAACAAAAGGCCTTCGGCAAATATGCCCGTTCCAGAGCCGATATCAGCTATCGGCACATCTTTAAGGCCGTATTCTCCGGCAAGAATTTCAAACAATTCCTCCGCATAGTGCGGACGGGCAGCCGAATACACTTCTGCCTTGCCCGAAAATTTATGCGTGTTGTCCATTAAAATTATTTGCTCCCCTTTTTGGGCAGAGTTTTACCCGTCATGCTCATGCGCTTTTTGAGCTGCGAAATAGTATCGCGTATCTCTATTGCGCGCTCAAAATCCAGCTGTGAAGACGCGACTTTCATCAACGCTTTCAATTTTTCTATTTCTGCAGGGATATCCTGTATTTTTATATCGTCGCCCATTTTCTTTTTTGTGGTTATGCCCAAATCTATTTTTATGTCCTTGACAATGGTTTTGGGGACGATGCCGTGTTCTTTATTATATGCGTCCTGAATGGAGCGGCGGCGCGAAGTTTCATCAATGGCCCTCTTCATGCTGCCAGTCATCTCGTCGGCATACATTATAACTCTGCCCTCAGCATTGCGCGCCGCTCTGCCTATTGTCTGCACAAGAGAGGTTTCGCTACGCAGAAAACCTTCCTTATCGGCGTCGAGAATGGCTACAAGCTTTACTTCAGGCAAGTCAAGCCCCTCCCTTAAAAGATTTATGCCGCAAAGGATATCGAAATCGCCGGAGCGCAAACCATTTATAATATCAATGCGTTCAAGCGCGTCTATGTCTGAATGCATATACCGCACTTTCAAGCCGTGTTCTTTAAAGTAATCGGTAAGGCTTTCCGCCATCTTTTTGGTCATGGTGGTGACGAGTACACGTCCCTCCGTTGCGATCACCTTATTTATCTCGCCAAAAAGATCATCTATCTGACCCTTTGTAGGACGTATTTCCACGAGCGGATCAAGAAGACCCGTGGGACGGATGAGCTGTTCAACCACCTGACCAGCCTCGCCGAGTTCATACGGCGCGGGTGTAGCCGAAACGCAGATGAGCTGCGGAACGCGCGCGTCGAACTCCTCAAATGTAAGCGGCCTGTTGTCGTAAGCCGATTTAAGACGAAAACCGTAGTTGACAAGGTTTTCCTTGCGCGAACGGTCACCGTGATACATTGCGCGTATCTGCGGAATTGTTATATGACTTTCGTCGATGAATACAAGAAAATTATTCTTGGGAAAATAATCAAGCAGAGTAAAAGACGGTTCGCCCGGACTTCTGCCGTCGAAATATCGCGAATAGTTTTCTACACCCGAACAGTAACCGATTTCCCTCATCATTTCAAGATCGTATGTTGTGCGCTGTTCAAGGCGCTGGGCTTCAAGAATTTTTCCCTCGTCGCGAAAGGCCTTGACCTCGTTTTTCATGTCACATTCTATCATGGACAGCGCCGACTGCATTTTATCTCCGCCGACGGCATATTGACTTGCGGGAAAGATAAGTACATGTTTGAGCTCGGATATAATATTACCTGTAAGCGCCTCTTCCTCACATATTCTGTCTATTTCGTCGCCGAAAAATTCGACGCGTATTGCCACCTCAGAATTGGATGCGGGAAAAATTTCAACAATATCGCCGCGCACGCGGAATGACGAACGCTGGAAATCAATGTCCCTGCGCTGATACTGAATTTCAACAAGGCGGCGTAGAAGCACATCCCGCTCCAACTCCATTCCCGGCCGCATGGATATTGCCAACCGAAAATACTCCTCCGGTGCGCCAAGGCCATAAATACAGGATACCGAAGCAACGACAATTACGTCCTCCCTTTCGCCGAGCGAACTTGTTGCCGAATTGCGCAGTTTATCAATCTCGTCGTTCAAACTCATATCCTTTTCGATATAAGTATCGGTTGAAGGAATATAGCTTTCGGGCTGGTAATAGTCGTAATACGAAACAAAGTATTCCACCCTGTTTTCAGGGAAAAATTCTTTAAATTCGTTGCAGAGCTGTGCGGCAAGCGTTTTATTGTGGGCAATGACAAGTGTGGGACGATTGACATTGGCAATAACGTTTGCCATAGTAAAAGTTTTACCCGAACCTGTAACGCCTACGAGAACCTGAGTGCGGATTCCGTCTGACACGCCTTCGGAAAGCTGTTCTATTGCCTGAGGCTGGTCGCCCGTGGGCTTGAATTTTGAATGTAACTTAAATTGCATGATAATATCATAAACAAATGTTTTTATATATTATAAGACGAATAAAAAAGAAAAGTCAAGCGCCCGTGCCATGATTTAAGATTTAATGAGGTCTTTTATAATCTCCCCCGCCATTATCAGTCCCGCAACAGACGGCACGAATGAGCAGCTTGACGGCGCAGGTCTGCCCGACGGGCGCAGTTCGGCGGCGGAGTTGTCTATGTTAGCAGGCAGTTCCTTTGAATATACCACTTTAAGCGACTTCACGCCCGCCTTTTTGAGCAGAGAACGCATAGCGCGGGCGAGCGGACATACGGCGGTATTGTAAATATCGGTCACTTCAAATGCGGTGGGGTCAAGTTTGTTGCCCGTACCCATACACGATATTATTTTAACACCCGCCGCTTGCGCGGAAAGCGCGAGAAGTACCTTTGAGGTCACCATGTCTATAGCGTCGACAATATAATCATATACTGAAAAATCGAACAGTTGAGAGGTTTCCTTAGTATAAAAGATATTGTATTTATTGACTTGTACGGCGGGATTTATATCGTGCAAGCGCTCTGCGGCGACATCTGTCTTAAAACAACCGACTGTGGAACGCAGGGCTAAAACCTGACGATTTATGTTGGTTACGTCTATTACGTCGCCATCCACCAAATCAAACGAGCCGACGCCGCTGCGGGCGAGCGCTTCAAGGCAGTACCCACCCACACCGCCGAGGCCGAATACGGCCACACGGCTTTTTTTAAGTTTTTCAATCGCATCGCTGCCAAAAAGAAGCGAAGTGCGAAAAAACGCCTTATCCATGCGGATATTATAGCACTAAATATCAATTAAATCAAATAAATTGCCGCAACCGAAAAAGACCCTTCCCCTCTGCCCGCGCGCTTTGGCGCGCGCTTATCTCGCAATTTGACCCCTCCGCTTCGTTTCACTCAGCACCTCCCCTAAGCTTAGGGGAGGCTATATTGTGGAAGCGTAGGGGAGGCTCATTATTGGAGGCGCCCCTTTTTATAAGGGGCGCTGGCTTGCCATAGCGTTAGCGGCGGCAAGTCTGAGGGGTTGATTGATTTTTAAATTACCCCTCCGCTTCGTTTCACTCAGCACCTCCCCTAAGCTTAGGGGAGGCTCTTGGAGTGTCCACTGTTTTGAAAACACCTTGCTCGTCCTACGCTTAGGGGAGGCTCATTATTGGAGGCGCCCCTTTTTATAAGGGGCGCCGGCTTGCCA
>CAYURN010000023.1:0-11043 GCA_964447305.1 uncultured Clostridia bacterium | reverse complement strand
TGTATAGCCGCCCGTGATTACGCCGCTGTCATATTCAACATCGTTTATTTCGTTGGTGACATTGCCTTCCTGACAATCGCAAAGGGTAAGGCTTGCGTTCTGTTCAACGGTAATAACCGAGCCGTTGCCGTTGCCTGTAAGAACATACCCGTTGAGGCAGAGCGTAACGTGGCCTTCTATAACTATATTTTCGGTAAGCGTTATATCTATGGAAAGGTAGTAATATTCCATGCTCTCCGCTGTTTCGCCGCCGGCAATCGTGCCGCCTGCCGTGGTGAGTGCATGAGTAAACTCTGTACCACTGTGATCATGCTGCACGGGTTCTACGGCATACGGCCATGTATCGTCTTCTGTATATACTGCCGCATAACCATCTGCTATGTAACCCGAAACCGAGCTGTAAGCGCTCTGCGAAAGGTAGCCGCCCGATATGGTTACTGTGCCGCTGTTTATGCTAATTTCCCCGTCGAGGCAGCCGTCCGTCATGGTGAACGTGCTTTCGTACACATACACGCCGCCACCATCTTCTGCGCTGTTACCCGATATCTCACCGCCGTTCATGGTGAACGTGCCGCCGTTTACACACACGCCGCCGCCGTAATATTCTGCACTGTTGTTCGAGATTGTGCCGCCTTCCATGGTCAATGTACCATATACACTCACACCGCCGCCGTTGCCGTCGGTTGCGTTACCGCCCGTGATTACGCCGCCTGTGATTGTGCCGTGGGCTTCATGACCTTCTTCCGTGCAGTCAGTTTCGCAATCTTCGGAGAACACATACAGACCGTCGCTGTTCACATAATAGTTATGGGCGTAGTCTGTATCGCCCTCTTTGCAGTCGCAAAGGGTGAAGTTTGCACCGCTCGATACGGTAATTACCGAACCGTTGCCGTTGCCTTTAAGAACATACCCGTTGAGGCAGAGGACGACGTTGCCCGTTATGGTTATGTTATAATCTCCAAGAGTTACGTCGTTATAGAGGTAATAATTAGTCGTATCGCCCTCTGTATCTGAGCCGACTATATAGCCCGCGGTTTTACCATCCGTTGAATCGACCAGATCTGAGGTCAATTCAGTCCAATCGGTGTGACCGTCGGTGGCGGTATGACTGAAGTCATCCGCGCCTGCCGTGGCTTTCGGCAGTATAAAATAAATGCCGAGCGCCATACAAATTACTAACACGAGTGAAAGCAGAACTAAACTTACTTTCCTCGCGCGTAGGTGGGAAGTGTAAATCATAATAATGTCTCCCATAGGGTTTATTTGAAACGGAAAAACGCTCCTTACTATGCGGTGAAGACTCCTCCTGAAAGTTATTTTCACCTATTTGATAGTTATTATCAACTTTTCGGGGCCATTTCTCAGCGTTTCTGTAATTATTTTACAAGACAAAAATCATTTTGTCAATGATATAATGATAAAAATCACAAAAATAATAATAATATTTAATTGATGATGTTAACCTGAAAAAGAATGGCCGCGCAAATGCCGGCAAAAAAAACAGCGGGCGGCTTTAAAAAAGCCGCCCGCTGTTTTTATTTAATTGGGATTATATTCCATGTGGGCACTGCGCAAATGCCGCGCCGTAGGTATAAGAAGAATTATTCTTCTTCATATACATCGATGTTCTTGTCGTCGGTGATATCTATATCGTTTGAATCGCCGTCATCTTCGGGAGTATTCTTTTTGCGGCGGATGAGCCAGATTGTGACTATTACCGCGCCGCTGATTACAGCCAAGCCCACAAGGCACATTGCCACGATAAATACGACCTGCCATGCCGTACCCATTTTTGTCCACCAAGTGGAAGTATCTTCAGGATAGTCCTGCATGAACGACGCGCGCAGAGTTTCGATAAGACCCTCTTCGTCGTCTTCGGTCATGCGACCGAAGAGCGCGTAATAGTACTGCTGTCTGTTGGCGTGAACGGTTTCGCCGTTTACCGTGCGGTAATCATCGGCATATTCCTCCCAATCGCCCGTTACAGTGCAGAATTCAATATAAATTTCTGCGCTGCGCGTGGAATAGAGATATTCCTCGTCCTCGCCCTCGATATCTACATACGCCTGGATGAGTTCGGCAAGATAACCTTCGTCGCCCGTATAGAAGGCGTAGGTGAGAGCGTCGGAAAGATTTTCATAGGCGAGAGAGCCGTCGGAATTGGTTTCTTCGTCATATTCGGCTATCTTTTCGCTGACAGCTTCGTACTTTTCGTTGTAGTCGTTGAGTTCGGCGTTGGACATCATGTCGCCGTCTTCGGAAGAGAGGTCGCACGCCATGATGTAGTTATATTCGTCCATGCCCTCCGTTTCGGAAGCAAAGAGAATTGTGTTGTCTACAAATTCGGGGAGGTACCAACTTGAATATGCGTCGAGGTCGAGGATGCGTACTTCGGAATAGGTGTAGACATCCGAATACGGAAGCATGTTGGTACGGTAATTATCCTGATTGGTGCTGAGCGCTATGCGGTAGAATGTGTAACCATTGCCGCCCGTCAGCGAATAATATACATAGGTAAGCGTTTCTGTGCCTGTGCCGCTTTCGGTGGCAGTGGTTTCCTCCCTGATGGCGAGGATGGTTGCCGTGCCGCTGTTGGTTATTGCAAACGCGTTTTCAAGTTCGCCATTATTGAACTGAGCGAGTTCAAGACCGTCGTCGCCGTTATACAGTACCCACTCCTCTCCGTCAATGGTAACAAAGTTGTAGTCTACTTCGTCATCGGCTATGAGCAGACGGCGGCTGATAAGTTCTGCGTTCTGGTCTATGGCATCCCACGAGGAGTCGACAGAGCCGTCATTGTCGGAATCAATTTCGGACGTGGTGAGCTTGTAGAGGCTTGCGGAGGAATCGAGAGTTTCCTGGGCGGTGAAAGTCAGCACGCCGTCCTTGTAGTACGACAGGGCATACGTTGTATCTGTACGGGTGACGCTATAGGTATTATCTTCGCCGTAGCCATAGTTGAACTGGTTGTAGCGGTTATTGTAGGCCTCAATGCCTATGCCGTCGTAAACGAGGTCGCCGCAGTTGATATAGAGGGGATCTTCGTCGGCGTCATAGTCGCTTACATACGAAAAGTCATATTCCTTGGCCTCGGTGGCGTCCGCCCTGACCACAAAGAGCTGGTTATAGCTTTCATCCACACTGTTATCCGAGCCCAGAAGATAGGTTACATCCATGGTGTAGAACACATAGGGATTGGTGGGGTCTTCGGTGTCGAACAAGTAATCGGACACGTTGTATGCGAGCAGGGTATCTTCGCCCGTAGACGTGTTTATAGAGTGAATGTTAGTGACCGAGGAAGATTCGTCGAACAGAGTTTCCGATATGACATAGAGGAGATAGACGTCCCCGTCCTCTTCGGGCTGAACGTATCTGTACTCCAGCGATGTGCTTGTGGAACGATAGTAATAATCGGACATCGTTTCGGTGCCGTCAAGCGAGCTGCTCTTGAATTCAAGATAGGAATTCTGAATTTCGCCGGAACTGTTACGCGCAGTCGAAGGCGTGGAATAGTATATCCTGTCGCCATAGATATATATACCCGCATAGTAGTAAGCGGAATAAGCTACCAGAGGGACGACTGTTTCGCTTGCGGTGTAGTTGCGTGCGGCAATATCTGCTTTAGAGATACGCTGAATGGAGCCTTTTAAAGGTGTGCCGAAGGTGTTGTCGGCGGTGTTCAGCTCGTAGCCGTTGATGAAGTAAACATAGTCGCCCGTCTGAACGGCAAAGCCGCCGTTGCTTTCGACAGTGTCAGCTGAATTATCGGGCGTTACTCCGCTCGTAGTCCAGTTGCCGCAGCCTGCGGCAAGAACTAAACCTGCGGCGGAAATTGTTGCCGCCGCAAAGCATATAATTTTAGTGATGGTTTTGCGCATATCCGTTAAAATCCTTTAATTTTGCCTGTAAAACCTTTTTACTTTTTTCAGAACTTTTATAATTATACCCCAAATATCCGTTTTACGCAATAAAAAATAAGTTGATTTTAATGAAAATTTGATAAAAGGAGATACATATTACGGAAAAGTTTGCTCTTATGGACATATTGAAGGCGCTGAACGCGCTTTCGGTGCGCACATCCCAAGCCGACGGCGGGGGCGAGGACGGCGCTAAGCCGACGGCGGCAGCCGTGCAACAGCCCGACAGCGGGCGCGCAAACCTGATGGCGCAGACGATAATGCGGCATGAGAATATTTCGAACAGGGTACATTCAAAAACAAAGCGATAGCCGCGCGCGCAGGCGGAAACAATTACCCCCGCCGCTGCGCGGCGGGGGTAATTGAAAATTACTTATCTGCTTTCTGCTTCTGTGTTCACGGAAGTTGAATTATCTTTCGAGTTTGAGATGACGGGGAAGTCCGTCTACCCACAGAGGAGTGATTTCCGACTGAATGAGAGGACGGATATAGTGTAAAAGTTCGTGAGTGACGTATGTACCGTCGGGAGTAATCCATTCGTCGGGAACCTTTTTTTCGACGTTGGCTATTTTGCTGACTTCGGCAAGTTCGGTTATGCACATATAAGGGTCGTCGGAAACGCGTTTAAGGCAAGCAACCATGCCCGTTTTGCCTTCGAACGCGGCCTTGACGGCTGCACCCGCCGAGTTGAAAGCTTCGGTGACGTCGATACGCGAAGTTATGTGCGCGGCGCTGCGCTGGAGGGAAGAAAGTTCGATAGCCCTCGTCTTTACGCCATACTTTTCGGCAACTTTGCCTGCAAGGAAGCGCGCCGTGCCCGCCAGCTGTTTGTGGCCGAATGCGTCCACATAGTCGACATGGTCGGCAAGTTCGCATACATATCTGCCGTCGGCAACCTTGACGCCTTCGGATACGGCAATGACCAGGGAGCGATTTTCATTGAGCTTTTTGCCGACATCATCGAGGAATTTATCTATATCGAAGACTCTTTCGGGCAGATATATCATATCTACGCCTTCGCAGTCCTCGCCCTTTGCAAGTGCGGCGGCAGCAGTAAGCCAACCTGCGTTGCGGCCCATTATCTCGATGACGGACACAACGGGATAGTCGTAAACGAGGCCGTCGCGGATAATTTCCTTTGTGGTGGCGGCAATATATTTTGCCGCAGAGCCATAACCGGGGGTGTGGTCAGTTATAGCAAGGTCGTTATCTATCGTCTTGGGACAACCCATAAAGCGAATGGGGCTACCTATCTTCTGGCCGTATTTGGACAGTTTGTCTATCGTATCCATGGAATCGTTGCCGCCGATATAGAAGAAGGCGAAAATTTCGTATTCCTTGAGTATTTCAAATATTTTTTCATAAGTCTCTTCGTTGCCTTCAACTGCGGGCAGCTTATAGCGGCACGAGCCGAGGAATGACGACGGCGTGCGCTTTAAAAGATCCATATCGAGGTCGTTTTTGACCTGCGTGGACATATCTATAATATCCCTGTCCAACAGACCTTTGATGCCATGCACCATGCCGTAAACCTTGTCTGCACCCCTGTCCTTGGCAGTTTTAAATACACCGAGCAGACTTGAATTGATAACTGCGGTAGGCCCGCCGGACTGACCTACAATGACGTTTTTCATAAAAGATATCCCCCTTGCTGTTTGAGTTAATTTTTTCATAGGCTACTGCCTTATTCAATTATAATATAAAAGCCAGAAAAAATCAATAGCAAAATCAAAAAAATATCATATTTATGAAAAATAATTACATACCGCAGGCGGACTTCAGATGGCGACCCTGATGTGACTGCCGCGGCAGGGTACGGTTATGTATGTGAAGCCTATGGCGGCGAGGGCGCGCACCACTCCCTCCCTGCCTGCACAAACGCGGCCGACGTTGTGCGCGTCCGAGGCAAACGACACCTTTCTGCCGCCGAGAGCAAAGTACCTTGAAAGCACGTCGGCGTCGGGCAAAAAGTCGCTGCCAGCGCCGCGGACGGAGGAATTTACCTCTAAAATTTTACCGCGGGATATTATGCCGCTGAGAATGGCGTCGTACTCGTCTTTGAAATCGCTGTAACGCAATTTAGGGTCGGCATACGGCGCGTTGCGCGAAACGTAGCCTATGTGGGCGACAATGTCGTAATCGTAAGGAGCGGACAGACTTTGAAGCACCCGGCCGAGATAGCGAGAATAGGCATACTTTTTATCTTTATTTTCAAAATACTCTGCATACCAGCAGTCCGCGCCGTCGCAGGTATGGACGCTGTTGACGACGAAGTCGGGGGAGTATTTTTTTATGAGCGCACAATAGCGGCCGGCGACGGCAGAGTCGTCGGTGTAGCCAAGTTCACAGCCGCAGAGAAAGGTGAAATTTTGACCGTTGACCGTGCGCTGCAATGCGCGGGCCTGAGCAAAATAGCCCTCTTCGTCCGTGCCGACGGGGTTGCCGTTATAGGTAAGCCCGATGGGAATATAGTCGTAATCGAAATGTTCGGATATACCGAAATATGCAAGCCCCATCCGACGGGCGGCCTGCACCATATCCGCGAGGGGACTGTCGGCGTCGGCCGACCATGTTGAATGGGTGTGGATGTCTGTCAGTATCATGCAATTATTGTAACGCGGGGCGCGCCCTTTGTCAAGGGCGCGCCCC
Source organism: uncultured Clostridia bacterium (assembly GCA_964447305.1). GTDB lineage: Bacteria > Bacillota > Clostridia > Christensenellales > Borkfalkiaceae > Coproplasma. The sequence goes on along the minus strand of CAYURN010000023.1, from coordinate 4,477 downwards.
TATTTGTCAGCTGAAGGACTGCATACCGGCTTTGAGCCTTTCGAGGCCGTCCTTTAATCTTGCACGCGGGCAGGCGAGGTTGACGCGCAAATAGCTTTTGCCGTCGCCGCGGTATTGGCCGCCTGCTGTTATCCACAGCCCCGTTGCCGCGCGGATATGTTCTGCAAGTTCGTCCGCGTTGCCGCACACGGCCGAACAGTCTATCCACATCAGATAGGTCGCCTCCGCCTTTACGGGCAAGAGGGACGGGATATTGTTTTTAATGAAATCTTCGGCAAGCGCCCTGTTTTCCCACAGATAGACGCGCAATTGCTCCAACCACTCCTCTCCGCCGTTGAACGCCGCGGCGGTGGCGACGGCCGCAAAGCAGTTGGGTTCGGCAATTTCATCGGAATTGAGGCAGCGTTCGGCCTTTGCGCGCAGGAATTTATCGGGTACGGCCACGGCGGCGCACTGCAAGCCCGCTATATTGAACGCCTTTGTTGCCGAAAGGCACACGGCGGCTATGCGCGCGTACTGTTCGCCGAGCGCGGCAAACGGAGTGTAGTTAACGCCCGGCGCGGTTATGTCGCAATGGATTTCATCCGAAATGACGGTTACGCCGTTTTTAATGCACAGGTCGCCTATGCGCCTGAGGTCTTCCGCACTCCACACATTGCCCGTGGGGTTGTGGGGATTGCAGAGTATCATAAGGCTTGCATTGGGGCGGGAGAGCTTTTCGGCGAGGTCGGCAAAATTTATTTTATAACTTTCGCCGTCGCGGACGAGCGGGCTTTCGAGTACATGCCTGCCCGTATTTTCCACCGAGTGATAGAATATGTCGTACACGGGCGTGAGCAGTACGACATCGTCGCCGACGGCCGAAAGGCGTTTGACCAGCGAGGTTACGGCGGGCACAACGCCCGTGCAGAATATGAGCCACTCACGCTCTATATTCCAGCCGTGGCGGCGCGACCACCAGCCGCATATTGAGGAATACCACTCTTCGCCGACGACGGTATAGCCGAATATGCCCGCCTTTGCGCGATCTTCCACCGCCTTCATTATGCAGGGGGCGTTAGCAAAATCCATGTCTGCCACCCACATGGGCAGCTCGCCCGCGGCGCAGTCCCATTTAAGGGAATGGGTTTTGCTCCTGTCCGTCATCTCATCAAAGTTGTATTTCATAAATAATTATATCCTCATAAGTTTTTTAATAGATTATAAGTGCGCAGGGGATGACTTGTCAACCGCTGCGCACTTATAAATTTTATTTAAGCGGACATATCGTCCTTCTGACCGCGCACCTCTATGCGGGTAGCGGAGACGTCTACCTTGTCGCACTCCATTATAATTTCGCCGTAGCCGTCGGCCACTATGCTGCCCGACGAAGGATTTTTAACGCTGTCCACACAGCCGCTTATATCCGCCTCCACTTCCGAATATTCAAACGCCAACGTGGTGTTTACAAGGCGGCAATTTATAAGCTTTAAGCCCTTTACATAGCACAGGCCCTGCAAACTTTCTATCGTGCAGTTTTCAAAGGTTATATTGCGGGCATTCCACGCAAGATATTCGCCCGATATATAGGAATTTTTGACAATGACGTTTGCGCTGTTCCAGAACGCGTCCTTTGCAAGCAGTCTGCAATTTTCTATTTCGACATCTTCCGCGCCGTCAAAACAATAATTGGAAAGTATTGTGCAATCTTTAAGCTTGAAGCGGCGGCCGTTCATGGCAAGGTAATCGCCGCGGGCCGTGACGCGCGTGAGCTCCACGTCCTCGCACCCCCACAGCGTTTCCAGGGCGTTGGGAATGGCGACGTCGGCCAGCTTAATGCCCGTGCTTCTGCGGAAGGTTTTGGGGGCTTCGATAATGCAGTTGTTCATGGCAATATCGTGAGTATACCATATTCCCGCACGGGCCGTATCGAACAATGTGCTGTTTTCGACCTTTACGTTGTTGCAGTACCACAGGGGATACTTCCACCTGAACGCGCAGGATTGAGCCGTTATTCCCGACCCTTCCTTTAAGGGCGATTCGCCGTCCTCAAAGGTACATTCATATAACTTAATATCGCGGGCGCAGAACAGAGCGCGTTCGCCCGTGAAAATTTGCCTTGCATATTCTTTCATAGATTACTCCGTAAAAATATTATACACGAATATTATAAACCGCGAAAAAAACATTCAATCAATGCCGCGACGTATAATGATTATAAATCACTCTGCAAGTTTCGTCAAATACTTATTTTTAATAAAAGACCATAACTTTTATTTATACGAAAAGTCTGCCTATACCGCCGCCGTATATTTGCAAGCAAAAAGTAAGGCCGCCGCGCAAGCATGCTTGCGCGGCGGCTCTTTTCAGCGGTTCATACCGCACTTATTAAGTTTTTTCAGGCAACCAGAGCATCTTCGGTTGCAGCAGATACGCTAAGGCAGCCGCTGCTTTCGAGTGCGGAGAGGAAAGCATCCTCGCTTTCATAGCCCAAGGCCTCGATAACGGCGCTTATGCTGTCTGCCGAGCAGGAAACATCTACCGTTTGGCCGGGATTGTTGTTTGCGATACTTATAGAGCCTGAAACAACCTCTATATCATACCAATAAATACCGGGGATAAGTTCGTACGACACAGCCAAACCTACACTGATATTGATTTCTGAAATGACTGACATGCCTTCGACTTCATCGCCTTTAATATCAACCTGAACCGTTCCTTCTGCAAGCCCCAAGAGTTTTGCGATATCAACCGTAACGGAATATGTTCCGTCTTCCGCAGATATTCCGATTAAATCGCCGAAATCGTAAGAGCTGTCCCCGTCACCTGCCATGCCGGATACCATCTCTAACGCAGCGCTGATCGAACTTTCGAGAGAGGTCTGATTGATATTAAGGGCAAACAGCAATTCTTCATATATATTGCTTATGAAGTATTCCAAGGTCATGGCACGGCTGTAGACCAGGTATTCATCGAGTTCAACAAATTTAGTGCCGACCTGTTCGGTTGTTTGAGTTTTTGTGATATAGACGATTCCGCTTTTGATAACGATCTGCGTTGTAGCGTCGCCGTAATAAATGTTTTCAGCGACGGCCGAAACATCCAAATCTATGACAGCAACCAATTCCTGGTCGTAGTAAGCAATCTTTGCCGAGATATCGAAATCAAACAGGTCGGTCGTTCCCAAAAGGTTGACATATACAGAGCCGGACAAATCATAGCCGTATATGCTCTGCATGAGCGTACCCGTAAGATCTTCTGCAAAGTCGCTTATGAAAGCAAGGTCGATATAGTCTTCCGTGTTTTCGGGGGCGGCAATCACGGGAGCATTATTTTTAACTACCGCAACAGAGAGCATATCGGAGAATACCAGCACATTGTTGCCGTCGTTATCCGTAGAACCGCTGACGGTGAGGTTGCCGACAGCACTTACCAAAGTTGCGATTATTGAATCGCCCTGAAGCTCGGATGAGGAGAAGTCTATGCCGAGCAATGACAATACGGGTGAGAGCTGGGAAACTGCTTCCACGATATCGTTCGCGCTTACCGTCAGTTTGAGCGCGCTATCTGCATCCATCTGACTGTTGGAGAGGGTTGCATACAGACTGCCGTCGACAAAAGTTATATGCAGATAGTAGCTTGATTCTTCTGCCGTTATAACAAGCTGAATGTCGGCTTCAGACCCAAATACGTCCACCGCTGCGCTGCCGCTGATTGCAAGAGAGTCACTTGTATAGTCGATATCTGCGGAGAGAACGAGGTCGCCGTTCACTATGCCTTCAAGGAGGTCGCCCACGAAGGGTGCGATATCTGCCGCGTTATCGGCATAGTCTGCAACGAACGAAACGCTGTCCGTTGTAGGTTCAACTGCTATGGACAGGGTTACGCCGTTCAAATCGCTTGAGCCTGCCGCGCTTACATAGGTCACTTCGTCGTCCTCAACCGTAAACGAGAATGTGACGGGAATGGATATAAGGTCTGCAACTGTAATGCGGGCTTCAACCGTCAAATCGCCGTTCTGCGAGAGTGAGTAAGAATCGCCTGTGATTGATACTGCCGAGCTTTCGATGCCGTACATTACAGTGGTGCCGCCGATAGTTACATACACGCCGCTGCCGTCCACTGTGAGCTGCATACCGTTAGCATTGAGCATAAACGTGTTAACAGACGAAGCGGACGTACCCGTCATTCTGATATAGCCGCTTATGGATGTATCGCCGATATACGCGCTCATTGCGAGCGTTTCGCCGTTCAGGACGGAAGAAAGACCTTTGTCGAGATAGTCCTGCGCGGTGAGGTGTTCGGAGGAGCTGTTTTCGTAATTCTTGAAGTATTCTTCGTATGCCGAAACGTCCACATCCTCCTCATCATACGAAAAGGTTGTTGTAGCAGTGCCTGTAACGGTGGCGGTTATGCCCTTTTTGGAGGTGTATTGCTCCTCGGTAGAATAGGAAAGAACCGTCCAATCCGACGAGAAAGTTATGGTCATTGTGGCGTA
>CAYURN010000022.1:0-11763 GCA_964447305.1 uncultured Clostridia bacterium | reverse complement strand
TTAAATGAGTACGGTTACGAACCGCCAAAGGGTGCGGTTAAGATATAAAAACAATTTGCAACAGGTTGCACCGAATTTTATAAATCTTGATAAACGGCAGAGCGGCGGGTGCTTTATGCGAAGTGCCCGCCGCTCTTTAAATTGTTTGAGCAATTATTATTGAATTACTTTTACATAATCGACAATCGTCATACCCTCTTTAATGCTCTTTTCTCTGCCCGTCTTCGGATAAAGCTTTTCTATCCCGGCAAGCGCGCTCTGCGCAATGCCTCTGTTCTGAAATTCTGGAAGAACGGCAAGTGCCGCCACTTTGCAGGCATTATCTGATTTAACTATTCTCACGCACCCTGTAAAGGTGTTCCCTGCAAGAAATAAATATCCGTCCGTGTCCTGCCGCAAATATTTTGAAAGGACGGTTTCCTTGCTCTCGCAATATGGGTTAGTCTCTATGTCCGCATATCTTTCAAACAACGGCAAGAACGCTTTTTTCTGAATTTCAAACACAATGTCGATATATTTATCTTCAAACGGCACTATTTTTAATTGTTTTATCGCCATATAACCAATTATATCCTACAATCTGTTGTTTGCAATATCTTCGCCCAAGCGAGTAACTTCGGCTATGATTTTTTCATTCTTTTCAAGCAAATCGGATAAAGTGTCCGTCTGCAATACCGAAATTGCCTTAATCGTCTGTATTCCGAGGTGTCCGAAATAGTGTTCTATCGAGCTTATTATAAGCTCGTTTTCTGCCTGGCGAGTGCCTGCCCTCACTGCGACGGCTATACCCTTTATTCCGTCCTTTGGCTTTACAATTCTTTTGGGGTTTGTGTCGCCGTAAGGGGTAGTGCGGTCGAAAAGTGCTTTGAGCTGAGCGGGAACGCCTGCCCAATACGAGGGTGCAGCCATAAACACATAGTCGGAGGTCATTATATCGCCGACAACCGTCTGAACATCGTCGCTCGTCACGCACTCGCCCGTCTGATAACAGCTTTTGCAACCTTTACAAAAGGCAATAACAATATCGCCTACGGAGTACTTTTTTATTTGCGCTTTTGCGGTCAGACCCTTTATAAAGGCGTCGGTAAGATAGGCGCAACTTCCGTCATTTCTCGCACTTCCTACTATACAAGTAACTTTAATCATTTTACCCCTCCCCATAAATAAATTTTTACAATTATAAGGGTAAAACGCCTCTTTGTCAGGTGATATATAAATTTACAATTCTTCCAACCTGCCGCCTTTAAAATAATAGATATTTTCCTTTTTAAAGCCGAAGCAGGATTTTGCTATGTGTGGCTCAAAGGTAAAATAGCTTACATCGCTAATTTTAGCTGTATTGCCTTTTTCTATATAAATTCTGTCCTCTTTCCTTTTGACTATCGAGTGTCCTAAATTGCCCAAAAAATCTAGATTTTTATAGCCGTAAGAGCAGATTTGCTCATTCATATAAAAATAAAGTTGCTCGAAAGTAGTTTGGGTATTTACAAAATTGAGTAAGTGGTTGTGCAATTTATCTTCTGTAATCAGACCCTCTTGCCATTCTTTATTTTTTACTTGATTTGCGTGTTCTACAACTTTGCCGTCTTCTATGATAATTGTTCTTGCATAATCGCCCCATATATCATTCCATTGAGGGCTTAAATCGACGGTTATAATATCGTTTTTCTCTATTTTCCTCTGTGCTGTCTGGTATTCTTTCCCCGAAACAGAAATTGTCGTATCTGCTCCTGAAAAAATAAACGCCCCGATATCCCAATACCAGAATGAGGTTGCGCCAAGCTCAAACATTTTATTTTCAGCAACACTTCTCAGTTCTGACAAACTCATACCGACTTTTATAATGCTACGGATATAATTCATCGTACTTCGAGCTATATTTTGTACTTCTTTATGCGTCATACTTATCCCCTGAAACTACCGCAAACTGTAAAACCTTTCATCAACTACATACTTACGGACGAACACCGTTCCGACCGTAACCAGAATTTTCATAATGCTAACCCCATAATAATCTATATGACCATTATAACACGCAAACCTGAAATTTCAAGAAATCACAATAATTTATGGTAATTTTTGTATAACAACTTAATCAATAAACCCCGACCGAATTAGCAATTGTCTATAAAAAGTGAAAATCCGAACCATTCGCCAGTAATCAGCAAATAATTCGGATTATACCTTGTTGGTGCACCGTAAGGAACTCGAATCCCTAGCCTTTGGTTCCGTAGACCAACGCTCTATCCAATTGAGCTAACGGTGCATAAAATATAAACGGCTTTGTCGGAGCATATCCGCTCACAGACAGCTTATATATTTTACTAAAAACATGCGCAATTGTCAAATACTTTTAAACACTTTTTAAAATAAAGATTGGCGCGGACTATATCGTCCGCGCCGAGGTTTTGTGATGTACTTTTATCTTCTGCCGCCGGGGCCGCCACCGGGACCGCCGGGACCACGTCCGCCGGGGCCGCCGGGACCATGTCCGCCGGGACCCATGTGGCCATGTCCGCCGGGACCCATGCCCATGCCGCCTCCGGGAGGCATCCGCCTTCTGTGGAACAGTCTGCGGAAAAGCCTGGTTAAAAACGATACACCCACAACCGTGCCGGCTGCTACCGCTACAGTTTTAGCCGTGCTGTGGTCAGAACTCTTATTGGTCGAATTCGAAGAAGTCTGACTGTTGCCGCTCACCTGCATTCCGCACGAGGGGCAGTAATTTGCATAATCATCCATCTCTGCACCGCAATTGCTGCAATATCTTGACATGTTCTCACCTCCGTTTTTTATATATTTTAACTTATAAATGTGTAATGTGTGTGACTTGTTAATGATAATTTATAAGTTTATACAATTTCTCCACTCCAAATAAATTAAATCTGCACGGGCTTAAATTAATTTATTTGTTATCTTTATTATTTTTTTTGCTTAAATATATTAAATCAAAAACCCAAAACAGTAAATAAAGACAACAATAGCCAAGAGCGACATACTTTATTATATTATTGTATGGTTGGGCTGAAATAATATCGAATGTTACACATAAAAGTAGTATAACGCATACAAGCAAAATTGATGTTAGAATTTTTTTTATTATTTTATACCACTTAGTCACTTGTTAACAAAGCTCCTACACCCGCAGCAGCTGCCACAAGCTCACAACACTTCGCTACTGTTGCCAATTTTGATATGGGCTCAGGATCTACAATTACAACAATCACTGTAGTCACTACTGCTGCAACCGCTGCGGTCCAACTCCAAAATGTTGACCAACTAAAACCGCCATCAACATATGCCATTTCTTCTCTGTCGGGTTCGACGTAATGCGAAGGCATCACCAAGTTGCTTTTCCTTTCTAAAACAATTTACCGCAACAGCTGTTTGTACTGTCTAATATAATTATAACACAAATTTTTAGCTTTTAAATAGATTTTTTAAAATTTTTTGTGTCAAATGGATAAATTTTTTTACTGACATGCTCATATTTGTGTGCTTTAACTATCAGGAATAAAAAATTGGTGTAAAGTGTTGCAATGTGCCGCAGGTTATGATATAATATCCAAAATACTATTCTAAGGGAAGGATTTATGGAAAGTTCTTCAGGGCCAAGTAGTGCGTGCATACGCGCTTGGTTTGAACTCATTCGTCCGCCCATGTTATTGTAAGATCGGTTTTTTTATTTTGCAATTAACGTGAGTGGAGGAATTATGGATACAACAACACAGATAATTTTAGTAATAGTAATAGTCGTCTGCCTGATATTTTCCGGCTACTTTTCTGCCACAGAAACGGCTTTTACCACGCTCAATAAAGTCAGGGTAAAGACCAAGGCCGACGACGGCAACAAACGGGCCAAACTCGTTTTAAAACTTGCAAGCGATTACGACAGATTGCTTTCAACCATTCTGATAGGCAACAATATCGTAAACATAACGGCGTCATCCGTTGCTACGTTGCTCTTTGTTGAATGGTGTACAAACTGGGGTTTTGAAAATCTCGGTTCGGTTTTGTCGACTATCGTAATAACCGTTCTCGTGCTTATCTTCGGCGAAGTTTCGCCCAAAAGCGTTGCAAAAGAATTTCCTGAAACTTTTGCTTCCTTTTCCGCGCCGATAATAAACGTGCTGGTCTGTATCTTTACGCCGCTCAACTTCCTGTTCGCACTGTGGAAAAAGCTGCTCAATAAAATCTTCAAAAACAAGGAAGATACAACCATTACCGACGATGAGCTGATAACCATGGTCGACGAAGCCGAACACGAGGGCGGAATCAACGCGCAGGAATCGGCGCTTATAAAGAGTGCGATAGAATTTAACGACCTTGAGGTAAAGGATATCCTCATTCCCCGCGTAGACGTCGTAATGATAGACGCGTCGTTGTCGCGGGAGGAGATTTCTGCGGTGTTCAAGGAAACTCATTTTTCGCGCCTGCCCGTGTATAAGGACACTGTCGACAACGTGGTTGGCATTCTGCACGAAAAAGATTTTATTGCCATAGCCTCCGATGAGGAATTTTCCTTAAAAAAGGCCGTAAAACCCGCGGTGTTCGTTGTCGGCACTGCTAAAATTTCTGCCGTTTTAAGACAGCTTCAAAAGTTCAAATCTCACATGGCTATCGTTTCGGGTGAGTTTGGCGAGGTTACGGGCATAGTTACTATGGAAGATATCCTTGAAGAGCTTGTCGGCGAAATATGGGACGAGCATGACGATATCCATGCCGATATAGTCCAGACGTCCGAAGGCGAGTATAAGGTGCTTGGCGGCGTAACGGTAAATGACTTCTGCGACTACTTTGATATTGATGAAATAGAAAGCGACAGCCAGACTGTCGGCGGCTGGGTCATGGACATGCTCGGCAAAGTCCCCGTTGCAAACGATATGCTTGTGTATGAAAATCTTACCATAACCGTTGTAAAAACGGAGTTCAGGCGCATAACCGAACTGCATGTCGCCGTAAAACCCGAAGAAGATGACTTGGCAGACGAAAAAGATTGATGTCGGTCTTTCAGTTTAATATAACACAAAACATGCGCGCAGGGCAAAGCCCTGCGCGCGTGTTTTTGTCTGCTTCACAGCTATATAAATAATGTTATATGCAGGGCTTGCAAAAATGCCGCAAATGTTTTATAACAAAAATGCACTACAATTCAATATTTTTATGGGAAAGGTAACACAGTTGTAGGCGCCCCTTATCAAGGGGAGCTGGCTTGCCGTAGTGATAACGGCGGCAAGACTGAGGGGTTGATTAGTTTCTGAATTACCCCTCCGCTTCGTTTCACTCAGCACCTCCCCTAGGCGTAGGGGAGGCTTGAATATTGTTTTGGGCGCGCCGTGCTCGTCCTAGGCGTAGGGGAGCTTTGGCAAGGCTATTCAGCGTTGTAGCGCCCCTCGGATAAAGGGGGGCTAAGAACAATGAATGGGCTACTCAATTTTGTTGCCGTAATTGTTATTGGTGCGAAAAGTAATAACGGGGCGGCGGTAAATTAACCTGATTTAAATTTTTGAAATTTTATACTCAAAACATTTGTAAAACTTCGTGTGCTGTGCTATACTAATACCATAAAAAAATAATTTGAACGGAGAAACCATATTATGGCAAAGATAACAAAGGATACTTTAATTGCAGATTGCCTCAAAATCAACCCCAACAGCGCGGAAATTTTGCAGGCGGTTGGCATGCACTGCTTAGGTTGCGCCATGGCTCACGGCGAAACAATAGAGGAAGCCGTGTTCGTTCACGGCAACGACCTTGAAGCTCTCCTTGCAAAGCTCAACGAAGGCGTTCAGGCTTAACTTTAAAATTATGCGCCGCCGCAGCAAACTGCGGCGGCGCTTTCATAATCATGACAGATATACAAAAATTACAGAGTATAATAGACGACAGCTCAAACATAGTATTCTTCGGCGGCGCGGGCGTGTCCACGGAGAGCGGCATACCCGATTTCCGCTCGCAGGACGGCCTGTACAGTCAAAAGTATAAATACCCGCCCGAAAGCATAGTTTCGCACACATTCTTTATGCGCCATACGGCGGAATTTTTTGAGTTCTACCGTGACAGAATGTTGTACCCGTCGGCGCGGCCCAATGCCGCGCACGCCTTTCTTGCTCGGCTGGAGGAGGCGGGCAAACTCAAAGCTGTCGTCACGCAGAATATCGACGGCCTCCATCAGGCGGCGGGCAGTAAAAACGTAATCGAACTCCACGGCTCCGTCCACCGCAACTACTGTATGCGGTGCGGCAAGTTTTATCCTATGAAGTTTGTCAAGGACGCCGTCGGTATCCCTGTGTGCGAGTGCGGCGGGATGGTCAAGCCCGACGTGGTTCTGTATGAGGAGAGCCTCGATTCCTCCGCAATAGACTCCGCGCTCTCGGCGATAGGCAGGGCGGACGCCCTGATTATAGGCGGCACATCTCTTGCCGTGTGGCCCGCCGCGGGCTTTATCGACTATTTCCGCGGAAAGCATATCGTCGTCGTCAACAAGATGCCCACCGCGGCGGACGGCCGCGCGGAACTTGTCGTCAACGACAATATTGGCAAGGTCTTTTCCTGTCTGCATGTCTGATTATGTTGTAAGGCGGCGCGGAGCTTAACAAGCTCCGCGCCGCTCCCCGTTGGAAGAATGTGCATAATATGGAAAAATTTTTGCATTGTGTGTCCGCGGGTGTTTCATGTATAATATTCCTCGATAATAACTTTCAGGAGCAAACCAATGAAACACTTGCACAAATTATTGTGCAGCCTTGCATTGATTTCGTCAATCGTTCTTGCTGGCTGCGTAACCACCGACGCGGATTACGAAGACCCCGCCGACGAAGAAGAGATATCTTCGCCTGAAAGTCCCGAATCGTCTGAAACGACAGAAACGGCCGACGAAGAACTCTTGTCCGATGATGACGGCGAAGATGAAGATTCGCAGATAGATCTCGTCATGTACATAAAGGTCACGGCCGACGGCGTCAATATACGCGGCGGCCCCGGCACGGACTACAAGGTGCTGGGTACGGCGGAAAAGGATACGCTCTATGCGGCCAACGGCCAAAGCGGTAATTGGTATAAGACCTATTACAAGGGTATGGAGGCGTACATCTATGAAGATTACTGTATTCTTGTCGAGTTTGAAGCCGCCTCGGAGGAAGTGGAGGCGGTCATCGCCGAAGGTACCAAGTATATGGGCGTAGAGTATGTCTATGGTGCAACGCGCTACCACGACGGCAACGGCGTACTGCTTTCGGGCTTCACCACGCAGGCGTTCGATTGTTCGTCGCTCATGCAATACATATTCAAAGTAGCGGCAGATATAAATCTTCAGATGACCACGCGCACTCAGGTCGTCCAGGGTACCACCGTGAGTGGCGAACTCATGCGGGGCGACTTAATGTTCTTTACAAACTCTTCGCGCAAAAACAATACGGGCGTGGAGCGGATAGGTCATGTCGCCCTGTATCTCGGCAACAACTACATTTTGCACACCGCGTCGGACTATGCAAAAATAGAACAGATATCTTCCACCCGATGGAGTTATTTCATTCAGGCCCAGAGGCTGATATAGCGTTAAAAGCTGATTTATATTTTCTCTTTAACCTATTGACATAACGGCAATTTCCGCTTACAATAAAAACAAGAATGGTAATAAAATTCCCAAAATAACCCGATTCAACCGCAGGTTGTGCAAAAAACAACCTGCGGTTTACGGTATTCAACTTTTGGTATGTTGTTTTTTATTCCTTGCGGGGGTATATTTAAGGTGTAAGCAAAAGGGCGGCAAAAGACGTCGTGCCTGCCCGCGCGTTTACTTATAAAACCAAAAGGAATAAATATGGTATGAAAAGAAAAAGTATGAAGAGAAAAAATTATCCGTGCGAAAGTACTTTTCCGGACTGTGCCTACGGCGATATTTCCGCCGAACACGCAATTTCGCAGTATCAGAGCCGCGAGGCAACGCGCACGTTCAACGAGGCGCGCCTGCGCCAAATTAAAGACACGTTTATCAGAAAAGGAGGCAACATATTATGACGTCCATAGGGCAAAGAATAGCATACTACCGCAAAAGGGCAAACTTAACGCAGGAAGAACTCGCCGAAAAGTGTTCAGTAACGCCGCAGGCGGTATCTAAGTGGGAGAACGACATCTCCGCACCCGACATCTCGCTTCTCCCCGTCCTTGCCAGACTTTTCAACGTATCCTGCGATGAACTTCTCGGCGTTCAGCGTGAAACGCCGCAGGTTGTGCCGGAAGAGCTTGTTGACATCTCCAAAACGATATTGCGGATAAAGGTCATCTCGTCAGACGGCGACGTCGTAAAGCTCAATCTTCCCATACAGATAGCTGAAACCTTTTTAAAGAGTTCCAATATAAATGTGGGCGGCGACGTACTCAAAAACATAGATTTCGGCCAAATAATGGCAATGGTAAAGGGCGGCGCCATGGGCAAACTTGTAGAGATAAAATCCTCCGACGGCGATATTGTGGAGATTTCCGTCGAATGAAAATACATATAAAATCGGGCGGCAAGTCGTTCACAATTCCGGCGCCCCTGTCGCTCGCCTTAAAATTTATTTCCAAAGGCAAAGGCGACGCTGAAGAAAAGACGGAGGCCGAACGCGAGGCGGAAAGGGAACAGATGAAAAAGCTCGCCAAAGGACTTAAAGAAGCAAAAAGGACGTGGGGGCACCTTGTCCTTGTCGAAGTATATTCAGCCGACGGCGACGAGGTCATAATTACCCTTTAAACCGGAAGTGCGCGGTCAGCGCAAAATTCAATGTCTATAATGAATACAGATCAGAAATAATTTAATTAAGCCTCCCCTAAGCGTAGGACGAGCAAGGCACATTCAAAACAACATTCAAGCCTCCCCTACGTGTAGGGGAGGTGCTGAGTGGAACGAAGCGGAGGGGTAATTCAGAAACTAATCAACCCCTCAGACTTGCCTCCGTTATCACTACGGCAAGTCAGCTCCCCTTATAAAGGGGCGCCTCTAATGATGAAGCCTCCCTAAGCGTAGGACGGGCAAGGCGTTTTCAAAACAGTGGACACCCCAAGAGCCTCCCCTACGCTTAGGGGAGGTGCTGAGTGAAACGAAGCGGAGGGGTCAAATTGCAAGATAAGCGAGAGTAAAAGTCCGATCGAGCGGTGACCGAGCGCGGCGCTATTCCTTACGCCGCGTGAGAAAGGTGGGTCGCGCGAACATGTTTGCGCGATTCGGAATGGTCAATCAAAGCAACACACAACAAACCCCTCAGGCTTGCCTCCGCTAACGCTACGGCAAGCCAGCTCCCCTTATAAAAAGGGGCGCCTCCAACGCGGAACCCCCAAAAGCCTTCCCTTATAAATGGGCGCCTCCAACGCGGAACCCTCAAGAGCCTCCCTTAAGCTTAGGGGAGGTGCTGAGTGAAACGAAGCGGAGGGGTAATTCAGAAACTAATCAACCCCTCAGGCTTGCCTCCGCTAACACTACGGCAAGCCAGCTCCCCTTATAAAGGGGCGCCTCTAATGATGAAGCCCCCCTAAGCTTAGGACGAGCAAGGAGTTTTCAAAACAGTGGACACCCCAAGAGCCTCCCCTACGCTTAGGGGAGGTGCTGAGTGAAACGAAGCGGAGGGGTCAAATTGCAAGATAAGCGAGGGCAAAAGTCCGCCCGAGCGGTGACCGGGCGCCGCGACGGAGGGGTGTAATGAAAGAGCTGTCCTTACGCTTTCTGAGAAAGAAAATAGGGCGGCGGGCGCGGCTATTGCCGCGCCCGCCGCATGTCTTGACAGTGAACAAATTTTTATGTAGTGTTTGACAAAGAGATTGTATGGTAGTAAAATAATAAAAAACTTTACGGAACGTGAAAAAATATGAAAACAGCAGTAATAGATGTTGGCGGCGGCCTTCGCGGCGTCTACGCGGCGGGCGTGTTTGACCTCTGCATGCAGAACGGCATAACTTTCGATATCGGCATCGGCGTGTCGGCGGGCAGCGCAAACCTCGCCTCATATTTCGCCGGTCAGCGCGGCCGGAATTATATTTTCTATATGGAATACGCTCAGCGGAAAAAGTATATGGGGCTGGGCAACTTCCTGCGCAAAAAAAGTTATGTCGACCTCGACTATGTCTACAGCACTCTCAGCAACTCGGACGGCGAAAATCCTCTCGATTATCCCTCAATGCAAAAAAATCCTGCCGAGCTGTTTGTTGTGGCTTCAAACGCGCTCACGGGCGAGGCGAAATATTTCACGAAATCGGATATAGAGCAGGATAACTACGATGTTTTCAAGGCGTCAAGTTCCCTGCCCGTCGTCTGTCAGCCGTATATGATAGACGGCGACCCCTACTACGACGGTGCGTTGAGCGATCCCGTCCCGGTGGAAAAGGCTCTCGACCTCGGCGCGGAAAAGTTTGTCCTAATACTTACGCGGCCGCGCGAACATAGCCGTTCGCCCGAACGCGACGTAAGACTCGCCCACATTCTCGCCAAAAAGTACCCTCATGCCGCCGAGGGGCTTGAACTGCGTGCGGAGCGGTACAACGCGGGCGTAAAACTCGCCGAGCAATTCGAAAGCGAGGGCAAGGCTCTCATCATCGCTCCTGACGACCTCTGCGGAATGAGTACGCTCACGCGCGATAAATCGGCACTGCAAAAGTTCTACGATAAAGGCCTTGCCGACGGAGAAAAAATACTTTCCTTTTTAGAGTAATACTTGCACGATTTCAATGTCGGCCGATTAAATTGTTCCCGAAAGGTCAATATATAATCTGCCGGCATTATTATATATAAATAGTAATACACGCGTGCGCGCGCATGTGTATGCGCGCGCACGCGTGTATCATTTATCTGTTCTTATCCGCATGCGTATCGTTGCCGTCGTTTGCGCCGTCGTTTATATGTACCGGCCCCGTTATAAAATCTCCCTTGGGGGGAGGAGGGTTCTCCGCATTCTCGCGGTCGGTCTGCTTGCGTTTAAATACCAGCATCAGTCCTGCGAATAGCGCCGCACCCACAACGCACACTATTCCCCACAGCCAGCCTGCATAAACAAACACGAACACCGCTGCCGCGCAGAACAGTGCGGCAACAATACTGCATACAATCCTCAATATCATATATATCTTAGTATCCATAACAATATAATACACTTCTTCACATTCAAATGCAAGTAAAAACCTGTACTGCCTGCTGCACGGTATAAAGTATGAATTTTGTTACTCTTTAACAAAAAAGTTTGAATTATTAACTGTCAAAAAAAATTAAAGGAAATTTATGTAATAAGTTGACTTTATTCTTAAATGCTGTTATTATATGCAAGCTGTGTTGCGGCGGACGTCAAATGTCCGACTCAAAACCACTTAAAAACATTTAAAAGTTTTTAAAAAAGTTTTAAAAAATGCTTGACAACTTAATGGTGTCTATGATACCATAAGAAAGCTGTCGCCCAAAAGGCTGGCTGATAAATCAAGTAGATATACATACTTAATTAAAAACAAATTAAAAGTTTTTAAAAAAAGTTTTAAAAAATGCTTGACAACTTAATGGTATCTGTGATATCATAAGAAAGCTGTCGCCCGAAAGGCTGACTGATAAATCAAGCAAATATACATACTTAATTAAAAACAATTTAAAAGTTTTTAAAAAAAGTTTTGAAAAATGCTTGACAAACTAATAACAAATATGTTATAGTAATAGAGCTTCAGCGACAAGCACTGACTGATAGGTCAGGTAACGTAGTTTAAAAATTGAATAGAAGGAAACGATTTTAGTTATCGAAAGATAACACAGTT
>CAYURN010000021.1:0-15437 GCA_964447305.1 uncultured Clostridia bacterium | reverse complement strand
ACCAAATCGGACTACTGCCATGTCTGCGGCTTTGACGGCGAGATAATAATAAATGACGACAACGAGTGGGAGTGTCCCGTCTGCCACAACAAGGACCAGCGCAAGATGAACGTCACCCGCCGCACATGCGGGTACCTCGGCGAAAATTTCTGGAATGTCGGCAAGACAAAGGAAATAAAGGCGCGCGTGCTGCATCTTTAATGACTGCCGTTGTGCATTGCCGGCAACGCGCCAACTCGCAACGGGTTGTAATGCGCCAAAGGCGAAAAAGAAAAATAGTTTTGTCGGCGAATTGACTTTCGCCGACAAATTCATATTATCAGCCGCCGCACGGGTCTGCCGCGGGCGGCAAACTTTAAGAGGAATAAATGAACTACGCAAAAATAAAGTGGACGGACATATCAAACGGCCCCGGAGTGCGCGTGTCGCTGTATGTCAGCGGCTGCCGCAATCATTGCAAAAATTGTTTCAATCCCGAAACATGGGATTTCTGCTACGGCGAGCCTTTCACCAAAGAGGTGGAGGACAGTATAATCGAAGGGCTCAATCCCTCATATATCAAGGGCTTTTCTCTGCTCGGCGGCGACCCGTTCGAGCCTGAAAACCAGCTTGCTCTCGTTGATTTCATGGAGCGCGTAAAGCGCACATATCCGCAAAAGACGGTCTGGGCCTACACCGGTTACGACCTTGAGGCCGACCTTCTGACGGGCAAGAAAGGCGATATCGGCGTCACCATGCGCCTGCTGAACTGTATAGACGTACTCGTAGACGGCAAGTTTGTCGAATCGCTCAAAAACCCCGCCCTGTTGTTCCGCGGCTCTTCCAATCAACGCATAATTTTGGTGCGGCAGTCGCTCGAACGCGACGAACTCATACAGTTGGTTGCCGCAACCGACAGGCTGTATGTGCGCAGGTTTGCCCCGGGCGACGGCGACGCTTTGTTTGAAATTCTCGGCGACGGGCCGACCATGCAGTATGTCGAACCGCCGTTCAGCCGCGAAAAGACGGAAAAATTTTTGCATGAATTTTGCATAGCCGAAGGCAACGCTTTCGCCGTTGAGCTGCGCGATACGGGCAAACTTATCGGCTATATCCTGTTAAAACCCGCGGGCGAGCGTCAGTTTGAAGCAGGCTGGATATTCCACCGCGACTATCGCGGCATGGGCTATGCGCATGAGGCCGTGAGCGCGGCCTTCGACCACGCCTTTACCGAACTCGGCGCATACGAAATTTTTGCCTCCGCGGACGAACGCAACGCTCCCTCGCTCGAGCTTGCCCGCGCGCTGGGCATGAAGTTCGTGCGCACCGTAAGGGAGGGCGACAGCGCTCTGCTCACCTATTCCATGAACAAGGGCAACAAATAACGGTTTTTTTAACAGGATATTTTTTAAAGGAGAATGTATGAAAGTAAAGATACAAAAACTCGACCCCAACGCAAAAATTCCCGCATACGGCAGCGAATATGCCGCAGGCGCCGACCTCTATGCCTGCATGGAGTCTGATGTAAAGATACCTGCGGGCCATACCGCCGTTATCCGCACGGGCATTGCTCTGGAACTGCCCGTAGGTTATGCGGGTCTGATATACGCCCGCAGCGGTCTGGCCACCAAACAGGGTCTTGCCCCCGCCAACAAAGTGGGCGTGGTTGACTGCGACTACCGCGGCGAGGTAATGGTGGCGCTGCACAACCATTCGCAGGAGGAGCGCACCGTTTCCCCCGGCGACAGAATCGCCCAGCTCGTCATAACGCCCTATATCACCGCCGTGTTCGAAGAGGGCGAACTCTCCGATACCGAGCGCGGCGCGGGCGGGTTTGGTTCCACAGGTAAAAATTAACGCTGTTTTAAGTTCGGCCGTGCGAAAAATTTTGCGCGCGGCCGTTTTTTTTCTTTCGGGGATTGACATAGGTTGCTGTTTGTAATAGAATATTAAGTAGATTTATAGCGATTTAATTTTTCAGACAGGGGAAGCAGTTATGAAGTATTATCTCGGCCTCGATATAGGCGGCACGTTTGTCAAAGGCATCAGCATGACTGCCGAAGGCTCCATTCTTGCGGAGGACAAGTGCGAAACAGGCTGTGCGTCCGGCAGCGACGTCATGTGCGGCAATATCGCCTCGCTCTGTTCCCGCCTCATCTCCCATACCGACGGCGAGCTTGCCGGCGTCGGCGCGGGCTGTCCCGGCGTGGTGCAAAGTTCTGCCGGCGTGGTAAAATTTGCGGGCAACCTCAATCTCAAAAATTTCCCTCTTGCCGCTAAACTGCAGGAGCGTATCGGCCTGCCCGTCAGGGTCACCAACGACGCCAACGCCGCCGCTCTCGGCGAAGCGCGCTTCGGCGCGGGCAAAAATTATAAAAATTCCATCCTCGTCACCCTCGGCACGGGCGTGGGGGGAGGCATAATAATCGACGGTAAGCTGTTCGAAGGCAATCTTTCGGCGGGTGCTGAAATAGGCCACATGGTCATCGAACGCCACGGCGATATGTGCACCTGCGGCAGGCGGGGCTGTTTCGAACGCTATGCTTCGGCTTCGGCACTCGTCCGCCGCACGAAATACGCAATGGAAGAGGACGCAGGTTCTGCCATGTGGGGCAAATATACCTCCCAAACCTGCACGGGCAAGACGGCCTTTGAATTTATGGACGTCGACCGCACTGCAAAGGAAGTCGTCGATTGGTATATAAAGTATCTCGCCTGCGGCCTCGTCAATCTCGCCAACATTTTCCGTCCGGAAGTCATTATGCTCGGCGGCGGGGTTGCCGCCCAGGGCGAAAGGCTCACAAAGCCTCTCCGCGCCTTGCTCGACAGGGAAATTTTCGGCGGCAACAGCTATGCCACGGTCGATATAGTAACGGCTTCTCTCGGCAATAGTGCGGGCGCAATGGGCGCCGCCGCGCTGTGCCTTGAATAAAAATAATTATACCCGCGGACGCGGGGAGGAGTAACAATGAACAGGGACATACCTGAATTTTCGCTTCAAAGAATGCCGATATATTTAAACTATCTGCGCTCTCTGCCGGATGAAAGCCAATACAGCTTCATCTCCTCAGGCGCCATAGCGCAGGCTCTCGGCCTTGGCGAAGTGCTTGTAAGGAAGGATCTTGCCTACACCGGCTGCGCCGGCAGACCCAAGGTCGGATATCCCCGTGCGGAACTCATCGCCGCGCTTGAAAATTTTCTGTGCATCAACGACAGTAAAAACGCCGTCATCGTCGGCGCGGGCGGCCTGGGGCGTGCGCTGCTGTGCTACGGCGGCTTTACCCACTATGGTATAGAACTCGTCTGCGCGTTCGACAGCGACCCGCAGAAGATCGGCACGGATATCGGCGGCAAACCCGTGTTCTCCGTCGAAAGGCTGTCGGAAGAATGTAAAAACTATGGCGCAACGCTCGCCATAATCGCCGTCCCCGCCTCAGCGGCGCAGGCTACGGCGGAACTGCTCATCGGGGCGGGCATAAAGGCAATACTCAACTTTGCCCCCGCGCAGTTGACTACGGGCGAAGGGGTAAAGGTCATCAATATCGACGTCGCCGCAAATTTGGCTATTCTGGCGTCAATGCTTTAAAAACACCCCACTCTACCGTCAGTAGAGTGGGTTTGTTTTTTGGTAGAGCCGCTTTTGTGAATGTAGAACGCTTGTTTCTGCAAGTCTGTTGACAACTCAACCGAAATGGGATAGAATACTGACAAGCTTAAAAATCCCGATGCGCCGTCCGTGCGCATTATATTTTCGGAGGAATAAAATGACAGACTATAAAATAACATGTTGTTCGACTTGCGACCTCACCGCCGAACACCTTGCCTCGCTCGGCGTGGCTTTCGCAAAATACCACTACATACTTGACGGCGTCGACCACAAGGACGATCTTTTCGTTTCGTCCACGCCCGAACAGTTTTACGACGCAATAGAAAACGGCGCAATGCCCACCACTTCGCAGGTCACGCCCGAAGAACTTATCGAGCTGTGGTCGCCCATCCTCGCGGAGGGACAGAACATCCTGCATATCGAATTTTCGTCCGGCCTTTCGGGCGGCTATGCTTCGGCTTTGGCCGCGCAGGAGGAGATAAAAAAGCACTACCCCAAGCGCAAAGTGATTGTCGTCGATTCGCTCGCCGCGTCGTCTGGCTACGGCCTGCTCGTCGATAAAGCTGCCGAACTCAAGGCGGGCGGCATGGGTCTTGAAGCCCTCGCCACCTGGCTCGAAGAGAACAAGCTTCGCCTCAGGCACTGGTTCTTCTCCACCAATCTCCAGCATTTCAAACGCGGCGGCAGAATTTCCGGCCCCGCCGCAACAATAGGCACTCTCCTCAAAATCTGTCCCGTTATGGATGTAAACAGCGATGGCAAACTCATCATCCGCAAAAAGGTGACGGGCAAAAGAAAGGCCATAAGGGAGCTGTATGAACTCATTCTCTCCCAGGCCGAAGGCGGCGGCGATTACTGCGGCAAGTGCTACATCAGCCATTCGCGCGTCAAGGATGACGCAAAGGAACTTGCCGCCCTCGTAGAATCGGGCCTCCCCAAGCTCAACGGCAAGGTCGAAATCGATAATATCGGCACGGTCATCGGCTCGCATACAGGTCCCGGCACGGTCGCGCTGTTCTTCTTCAGTACTACAAAACGCACGCTTTAAGCGCGGGTTAAAACTTCAATACGACATTCCCGGCGACGGGCGGCGTATTTAAATGCGCCGCCCGTCGTATAATATTGTGTGAACAAACCCGACAGAAATTTTTTATACCTGGCCGTCGGCGCGGCGTTCGGGCTGGGCAGCGTGCTTCGCTTCCCCGCGCTCGTTCTCGCCTACGGCGGAGCATTCGTCGCGGTATATGCGGCCGTGTGCGTGTGCGCCGCCCTGCCGCTGATGTGCGCCGAACTGACTTTGGGCCGCCGCTATTGCGGCGCTTTCCCGCTCAGGGGCGTCTGCCCGCTCGGCGGCGTTGCGGGCGGTATATCGGCCGTAAACTCCGCGGCCATTTGCTCCTGTTACGGCGTTATAATAGCCCTGCTCGCCGTGCGCGCCTGCACGTTCTATGGCTCGGTAAAATACGGTTCGCCTGCGGATATGCCCGATCTTACGCCCGTTATTGCCGTGCTTGCGTTCATTGCGCTCGCGTTCGTTCTGACCCGCGGCGCGGGCGTCCGCTCGCTGATTGCCCGCATATCGGTCATGTTTCAGGCCCTGCTGTTTGCCGTCCTTGCCGCGCGCGGCCTTGTCTACAGCAATGCCTTCACCGTCCTTGCGCAGGTGTTCGCCGTCGACGGCGCTATGCTTCTCTCGCCCGATGTCTGGCTTGCGGCTTTTGGCCAGGCTCTGCTGTCGCTTTCGCTCGCCGCGGGCGTCATGCCCGCTTTCGCCGAAGATATGCCCGCAAAACTCCCGCCCGTCCTGGCGTCGGGTATAATAATATCCGTCAACTTTGTCGGATCGCTGGTGTGCGCCGCGGCCGCGCTCACGCTGGCGGCGGGAGGGGGCAGTCTTTCGTCGCTGTCGTCTGGCGCGCTCGCCAACGCGCTCGTTCTCTACCCCGCGGCACTGTCCGCGGCCTTTTCAAACGACTATATATGCGCCCTTTTCGGCTGTATGTTCTATTGCTCGCTCACTTTCACGGCCTTTGTGTCGGCGCTATCCCTCGCGCGGCCGGCATACAATTGGGTCAGGTGCGCGCCCATATCCGCGCGCACTGCCGCGCTGATAATTTGCGCGGCCATGTCTGTTGCCTGCCTGCCGTTCGCATTCGGGGCAGATTTGTCAATTGCCGACGGCCTGTGCTGCAATATCGTTGCTCCCGCGGCCGCCGCGTTTGAGCTTGCCTGTCTTGCATATTACGTCTTGACGGCGCGCCGCCGCCGTGTTACAATAGGACTATGGAAACGCTTGAATATGTAAACGGTCAACTCAATTCTCGCGGCTTCAAAAGCTGTGTGGCGGACAGCGCCTCGTCGGCGCTGCGCATTGCGCTGGGCATAATCGGCAGTCAATCGGTGGGTATAGGGGGCAGCCTTACCGTCGAACAGACGGGACTGTATGAAGCGCTCAGGCAGAACGGCAACGCCGTGTATTGGCATTGGAAGGACGGCGCCGCGGCAAAACTCAACGCCGCCGCGGCAGACTTTTACGTCTGCTCGGCCAACGCCGTCACCCGCGACGGAATAATCGTCCTCACCGATGGTTCTGGCAACAGGATATCCGCGCTCGCTTTCGGCCCCAAAAACGCCATTTTAATTGTCGGCAGAAATAAAATTGTCGCCGACGCGGAGGCGGCCTTTGCGCGCATACGCTCGTCAGAGTGCGCAGGCGCAAACGCCAGGCGGCTGGGTCTTAGCACGCCCTGCGCCGATTTAGGCAAGTGTGACGACTGTTCCTCGCCCCAAAGGATATGTTCGGTCACGGCCCTTTTCGAGCGCCCCTCCGGCGGCCTCAAAAATACATATATAATTATCGTCGACGAAGATCTGGGGCTGTGAGTTTATAGTTGTCAAGTTGCAGATTGTGCCGGCAGTTTCCTGGCGCAAAATATCGGCTTCGGCGTAAAGTCCGCACCGTCATGCGGAAAAGGGGGTATTATGGTCATTCTGATAGGCGGCGCTTCGCATACGGGCAAAACGCTGTTTGCGCAGCGCATGATAGAGAGGTATCATTTTCCCTGCCTCTCAATAGATCTTGTAAAGATGGGGCTCATACGCAGCGGAGTAACTTCGCTTACGCCCATCGACGACGCGCGGCTGAAACCCTATCTTTGGAATATCGTCAAGGAAATAGTAAAAACTGCGGTGGAAAACGGCCAGAACTTAATAGTCGAGGGCGCATATATACCCTGCGATTGGCAAAACTATTTCAATCAGAAATACCGCCGCGATATCCGCGCGTACTTTTTAATCATGAGCGCGAACTATATAAAAAGGCATTGGGCCGAAATTGTTTCCCACGCCTGCGATATAGAATACCGCCGCAGCGACGACTTTTCCGTGTATAACGCCGTCAGCGAAAATACCGAAAATCTCGCGCTGTGCAAAAAGCACGGCGCTAACATCATCTTTATCGACGGCAAGTACAACGTCCCCGTACCCGAAATCAAATAGGCAATGCTTACGGGCTGTACGCCGTTGTGCCTGCCAAAGGTAGTGCGGCCGTCAGCTTTCCGCTGTTTGCATTAACGC
Organism: uncultured Clostridia bacterium; assembly: GCA_964447305.1. Taxonomy (GTDB): domain Bacteria; phylum Bacillota; class Clostridia; order Christensenellales; family Borkfalkiaceae; genus Coproplasma. The sequence goes on along the minus strand of CAYURN010000021.1, from coordinate 8,275 downwards.
CGCAACCGAGCTTTGAAATACCGCCGCCCGCCTGTTCAGGCGGGCGGCGCATTTTACGGGCAAAGCCGATAATTGTTAAGGCAAAGGCGGCGGGTGAAAATAAAGTGTAATTTTCCGCTTTGTTGTGTGATTGTGCATTTGTTTGCCTTTAAGGTGTTGCTTTTTGGCTTAAGATATGGTAAAATGGGGTAAGTTAATTTTAAAATAAAGAGATATTTTTTATGCAGGGAGAAAGGAAAGTACTTTATTCGGCTGTTCAGCCTACAAATAATCTTACCATCGGCAACTATATCGGTGCGGTAAAAAATTGGGTAGACCTTCAGCATGATTACGATTGTGTGTATGCTATCGCCAATATGCACGCGATAACGGTAAGACAAAATCCTGCCGAACTCAGGCGCAACACTTTAAGTCTGCTTGCCCTCTATCTCGCCTGCGGTATCGATCCTGAACATTGCATTATCTATCTCCAGTCGCACGTTCCCGCCCACGCCGAACTTGCGTGGGTACTGAACACGTTCACCTATGTGGGCGAAATGGAGCGCATGACCCAATTCAAGGATAAATCTGCAAAACATGCCGAAAATATCAATATGGGCCTTATGGACTATCCCGTCCTCATGGCGGCAGATATACTTCTGTACCAGACCGACGTAGTGCCTGTCGGCATAGACCAAAGGCAGCACCTTGAAATCACGCGCGATATAGCTATACGTTTCAACAATATTTATTCTCCCACGTTTGCCGTGCCTGAGGCCATATATATGAAAGTCGGCGCCAAGATAAACGACCTTTTGGACCCCTCCAAAAAGATGAGTAAATCGGCCGAAAATATCAATGGTTCGGTGTTCATCTCCGACGACAGGGACACCATAATCCGTAAATTCAGGCGCGCCGTCACCGACAGTCAGTCCTGCGTTGTCTATGACCCCGAAAACAAGCCGGGGGTCAGCAATCTCCTTTCAATCTATTCGGTATTCAGCGGCAAGACCATTGCCGAAAGCGAGCAGGATTTTCAGGGTAAGGGTTACGGCGATTTCAAGCTTGCCGTAGGCGAACTTGTCGCCGACAAGCTTGCTCCCGTTCAGAACGAACAGGCAAAACTGCTTTCCGACAAAGCTTATCTCGACAGCGTACTCAGGGACGGCGCAGAGCGCGCCGCCAAGCGCGCAAACAGAACGCTCCTTAAAGTCTACAAAAAAATCGGTTTCTACCAGCTTTAAACGCCGCCTGTGCGCAGTATCTTAATAATATGTAATCAATAATATGTTCGGATATATCCACCCCGAAAGACCGCATTTGTTCATGAAGGACGAGATGCTGTATAAAGCTCTGTATTGCGGCATGTGCAAATCAATAAAGGAGGGCGGCGGTCAGCTGGCGCGCACGGCCCTGACCTACGACATAGCTTTCATGTCCGCGCTCATCCACAACCTGAAGAATGTGGATGTGGTGGTAAAAAAGTGCAGGTGCGCCCTTCACCCGCTGAAAAGGCGGTATATGGTATTGCCGGACGAAATATCTGTGTTGCTGGGGCTTGTAAATACCGTCCTCGCCTATTATAAATTGCTGGACGACAAGCAGGACGGCGAATTAAAGGGCATATTTTCGTTTTTGTATAAGTGCGGTTACAAGCGCACGCTCATGCGCCATCCGCAGATCGTTCATATAATCGCCAAACAGATGTCTGCACAGAGTATGGTGGAATTCAAGTGCAGTACAATAATAGACGAAGCCTGCGAACCGACGGCGGTAATGATGAAAGAGCTGTCCGATTATCTTCTGGGCGACAAGGCAGACGCCCACAGCGGCGGACTGTTTTACGACATAGGCAAGTGGATATACCTTGCCGACGCGTTCGACGACTACGACAAGGACGTAAAAAAAGGTTCGTACAATGTTCTGTACAACACCTTTCGGGAACCTACCAAGGCAGAGGCCGTCCGCGCCAACGAGGAGGAAATCAACTTTTTATTCAACTCGCTGTTTGCCGATATGCGCGAACATCTTGCCGGAGTAAAATTTTATTTCAATCACGACTTGACAGACAATATTATCTTATTGGGAATACCCCAAAGAACGCGTTTGCTTGTGTATGGCAAGTGCGGACAGGGTAAAAGGGAATAAAATCATGAATAAACGCAATCTTGAACTATTGGGACTTGACGATGACGCCACAAAGGAGCAGATAGAGGAAGCTTATGCCTCGCTCCGCGCCAAATATCTTGAAGACAGATTTCTCAACGGCGAGGCGGGCAACTATGCCGCCCGTATGCTCACAAAGATAGAAACGGCCAGGAATGAACTTCTGGCCGAGCTTGCCGAAGCCGAAAACGCCTCTGAAAGCGGAGGCGGCGCGGCATACGAAAAGGTGGAACAGCTCATAAAGGACGGCAAGGTCGACGAAGCTCAGCGCACTCTCGACGCGTTTAACGAACGTCCCGCGCAGTGGCACTACTATCAGAGCATAGTGTTCTATCGTAAAAATTGGATAAACGAAAGCAAGAAGCAGCTTGAAATTGCAATGCACCTTGATTCCGGCAATCAGAAGTATAAGGACGCATATAAAAAACTCAACGATAAAATGCAGTACGACGCCGCAAATCATGCAAACGAGGGCGCCAATCAATCGGCCTATCGCGGCCAGGATATGCAGGGCTCCAAGGACGGGCAGATGGGCGGCAACTTCTGTTCGGACTGTATCTCCTGCTGCTATCTGAACATGTGCCTCAACTGCATGTGCAATATGTGCTGCCGTTAATGTATGTCCAAAAAACGCAATTCAAAGTCATTTGAAATAGCCCTTTCCGCAATTTCCTGCGCGCTCGCCGTCATATTTCTCCTGATGGGAACGCTGTTCAGCAGTCTTTTGCTTGTGACGGGCTATATAATGGCTCAGATAAGCCTGATGATTCCGCTGTCAAAAGGCATCTATGCGGGCGACGCTCTCGCCTATATCGGCACATGTATTCTCACCGTCCTGCTCGGCGCAATCGGACAGGGGTGGCTGCTTGTGCCTTTTATAATGTTCTTCGGCCTGCACCCGCTGATGAACGCCCTTCAGCTCAGGTTCAATATAAATAAGTGGATAGCTTACATAGTAAAGGCGGTGTGGTTCGATTTCTCCCTCTGGGTGATGTACATTCTCGTGTTCGGCTCGTCAATAGGCAATTCCGAATACGAAGTGTACCGCGTTATAAACGATTACATACTTATCTTTATCTTTGTCGGCGGTACAATAATTTTTTATATCTACGACTATATTATGTTCAAGTGTCAGATGATCGTAAATTCTTTCGTCTATCGTATAAGAAAATGAGCATGCAAAAGAATAATGACTATCGCGGCGTCGTCGCCTCGCTGGGAAGCGAAGGCGAGGGCGTCATTGATTTACCCGAAGGCCGCGCCTTTGTCCCCGGCTGCATACCCGGCGAGGAGGTGTCTTTCACCGCGCTCAAGGTCAAGGGCGAGGTGGCTTACGGCAAACTTTGTAAGGTATTGCGCCCCTCGGCGGAAAGGGTCGTTCCGCCCTGCCCGGTATTCGGCAAGTGCGGCGGCTGCCAGCTTCAGCATATATCCTATTCCGCCCAGCTCGATTTCAAAAGACAGCTCGTCAAAAATTGCCTCAAAAAACTCGGCAACCTTGACGTTTGCGTCGGCGCGGCGGTCAGCGGCGGCAATGAATATTCCTACCGCAATAAGCTTGCTCTGCCTGTCGGCGTGGACGCGGCAGGCAAAAATATTGTCGGCGTATATGCGGCCCGTTCCCACCGCATAGTACCCGTCGAAAGCTGCGCCATCCAGCGCGATTGGTGCGCACCCTTGATCAGAAGCCTTCTCGGTTTTATGGAACAGGCAGGCTTCAAAGGCTATAACGAAGTTTCCCGCCGCGGCGATATCCGCCACATAGTTGCAAGGCAGATATCCGGCAATTTCATCATTACCGTCGTTGCGGCAAGAAAGATCCCGCTTGATAAATTTGCCGCAATTCTGGACGGACAGTTCAAAAATTATACGCTGTGGCTCAACGTAAACGCCGGCACAGGCAACGCCGTGTTCGGCAAAGAGTGGCACTTATGCCGCGGCAAAGGCTTTTATGAAGGGGAGGCCTGCGGAGTAAAATTCACTGCGGGCGCAAACACCTTTTTGCAGGTCAACGACGATATCCGCACGCTGTTGTACGAGGCGGCAATTGCGGAGGTCTGTTCTCCGGGCGCCGTAGCCATAGATTTGTACAGCGGCGGAGGCATGCTCACCGCCATGCTGGCCGGCGGCTGTGCGGCGGCCTACGGCATAGAAATCGTCCCCGAAGCCGTAAAGTGTGCCGACGAGCTTGCCGTGCTTAACGGCCTTTCGCACAAGATGAAAAATCTGTGCGGCGCGGTGGAGGACAGAATATCCGAAGTGCTTTCTGAAACCGACGGCATGGAGCGCGTAATCGTGTGCGACCCGCCCCGCAAGGGCATGGAGCGTTCGGTTACAAAAAGCATACTCAAAAGCGGCGCCAACAAAGTGGTGTTGATTTCCTGCAACCCCGCAACGCTCGCTCGCGATTTGGGTCTGCTTTGCGGCTCTCTCATGGAAGACGGCGGGCAGATAATCAAAAACCCCGCATATATGCCCGATCAAATGCACGGGTTCTACTCCATTCAGAGCGTCACCCCGTTCGATATGTTCCCCCAAACAAAACACGTCGAAACTATGGCGGTGTTGCGCCGTATTTAGAATGGCAGGCCGCTGCCGCCTGTAAGGACATTGTAAAAAGACGATGACTTTTTATGAATTCGATTGAAATTGACTATTGCCGCGCTCAGCCGTTGCGGCAGGGAGGAGATATGCTATGAAAGGTTTGTTGATGAAGGAGATGTCGGCAAAAAGCGTTTTCAGCCGCGAATATATTCTCTTTCGGTTAAAAAGTCAAGGCGCGCCGCCCGTCCCCCCGATTGCAAGGGAGGATGTAAGCGTGCGTTTTCTGGTTGTCGCAAATTTTCAGGGCGCCACCCTTCAGGCGGTCAATGCAAGCCAAAGGTTGGGCAAACCCCATGTTGCCGTCAGCGTAGATTTCCGTTCGGGCGACGTCGCACAATTCAAAAACGCCTACACCCAATTTGTGTTGCGCTTTACAGATGTGCGCAATTTTATAATGCCCAAGTTTGACGGCGCCGTGTATATCCTCGGCGTAGAGGTCGTGCAGAACGGCGACAGATTGGCCGTTCAATGGGAGCTGAATTACTTTATAGACGGTCGGCCGTACTTTCACACTCTTACGATTGACTGCGGCGGTGTGGAAATATCCGCAATGTAGTGTAAGTTCATAATCGGAATATACATATACAGCGCCCGCCGTCGGCACATAGTGCCGACGGCGGGCGTACTTTTATGGCGTGCGCCGCGTTTATTGGTAAATTTATCCGTGATTGTGAAATTTTTTTTGATATTGACAAGCCCGCCGCGTATATGATATAATCAATATGGGAGTATGTGTATCATAACCTTTTAAAAGGAGTTGCAATAAAATGAATTGGTTCATCAACCTTACGGCAGCAGAAAAGACGTATTTCATTATAGCCGTCATCGCCAGCATATTCCTTGTCATACAGATAATAATTATGCTGTTTTCTTTCGGCGGGGGCGACTTTGATTTTGACGACGTTTTTGATGGCGACATAGATACCGACGGCGGACTTTCCATATTCACCATAAAGTCCTTGACTGCGTTTTTCGCGCTCGGCGGCTGGTGCGGATTTGTCACCCAGACTTTCATGCCTGAAAACATCTGGCTGCCCATAATCGTCGCATTCGTAACGGGCGCCGTGGCGCTTGTGGGCGTAGCCCTGACCATGCGCAGCATTGCCAAACTCCAGTGTTCGGGCAATTTAGTCAAATCAAATCTGATCGGGGCAACGGCAACCGTTTATGTCAGTATTCCGCAAAACCGTTCGGGCAGGGGCAAGATAACCCTCACCGCTCAGGGCAGGTATATGGAAATCGACGCCATGACCGACGGCGAACGCATACCCGTCGACAGTCAGGTCGAAATAATCGAATATTCCGACGACTTCGCCGTCGTCACCAAAAAGTAAATTTATCCGCTCTTTTTAAGGGGTAAAAAATAAATAAAATGGAGAATAAACAATGACAGAAGCAATTATTGCGATAGTAATAGTCGTCGTTCTTTTGATTGTACTCATAGTGCTTACCGTTGCGCTTCGCTACAAGACCTGTCCGCCGGATAAAATCATGATTATCTACGGCAAGCTCAAGGCCGCGTCGGACGGCACATACGCCTCGGCGAAGTGTATTCACGGCGGTGCGGCGTTCGTGTGGCCGTTTTTCCAGAAATATACTTTCATGGATCTCACGCCGCTGTCCATATCCGTCGACCTCAGAAGCGCGCTCTCAAAGCAGAATATCCGTATAGACGTTCCTTCGATTTTCACCGTAGGTATCTCAACAGATCCCGGCATCATGCAGAACGCGGCAGAGCGCCTCGGTATGCTCAAGCTCGCGCAGATAAGCGACCTTGCGCGCGACATAATTTTCGGTCAGCTCCGTCTTGTCATAGCAACCATGAACATAGAGGAAATAAACGCCGACCGCGATAAATTTTTGGAAGCAATCTCCCGCAACGTTGAAGGCGAACTCAAAAAAGTCGGCCTGCGCCTGATAAACGTCAACGTTACTGACATCTCCGACGAATCGGGCTATATCGTAGCTCTCGGTAAGGAGGCGGCCGCAAAGGCCATCAACGACGCCCGTATCTCCGTTGCAGAGGAGGATAAGAAGGGCGCCATCGGTCAGGCCAACGCAAAAATGGAGGAACGTATCCGCGTGGCTGAAGCCGAGTCCGCCGCAATCGAAGGCGAAAACAAGGCCAAGGCCGAAATCGCCCGCTCGCAGGCTACCCTGAGGGAGAAGGAGGCGGAGGCATTGAAGCTCGCTGTTTCGGCAGAAAAAGTTCAGGCGGCAAAGGCGCTTGAAGAGAGCTATTCCGCCGAACAGTCCGCCGAAGTAGCCCGCGCCTCGCGCGAAAAGGCGACCAAGGAAGCCGATATAATCGTCGCCGCCGATATCGAAAAACGCAAACTCGAAATCGAGGCCGAAGCCATAGCCGAACAGACCCGCCGCAAGGCTCAGGGTGAAGCCGACGCTATATTCGTCAAGATGGACGCGGAGGCTCGCGGCGTGCGCGAAAAACTCACCAAACAGGCCGAAGGTATGGACGCATTGGTCAAGAGCGCAGGAACCGCGCCCGACGCCGTCCGTCTGCTCATTGCCGATAAGCTTGAAGCTATCGTCGCCGAACAGGTCAAGGCCATCTCCGGCGTCAAGATAGACAAGGTCACCGTCTGGGACGGCGGCAACAGCGCCGACGGCAAAACGTCTACGGCAAACTTCCTTTCAGGGCTGTTAAAGTCCCTGCCCCCGCTTGAGGAAATTTACAATATGGCAGGCCTGTCCTTGCCCGGAATCATCTCCCCCGCTAAGGGCGGCCCCCGCGGCGACGGCCCTTGTCCGCCCCCTCCCGGTGATCGTCCTCCTATGCCGCCCCCTCCAGGCGACCATCCGCCCATGCCCCCGGCGCCTCCTTCAGACGATAACCCGCCCGCACCTCCTTTTGGATCGAGAAAGAGAAAAACTTAATCAAATATCCAATCACTCCCCCGCAACCGTCACGGCTGCGGGGGAATTTTATCTCCGAACAGCATTTCTTTAAAAAGCCTGCGCTGCTAACGCCGTATTTCATATTTCCGCGCCGACAGGGCGTTTTTTTAAACGCGGCGGCGAACGCCGTAACCAAGGGCGCAACAGACAGATACTGCAAGCCTGATGGCGGGATGATATAACATCCCGTTTTTTATGTTGCGGAGATACGATTGTTTGTTGTGCGGACGGTGCCGATGAAATTTTTATAAATAAAAATAAACTTAATTTAAGAAATTTCCTTAAAAATAGTTGCTAATTGCAAAGAATTATGTTAATATGGTAAAGCAAATTAACTTCAGTTTATTTATATTCTGCGTCAGCGGAAAACATCAAATTAAGTCAGATTGCTATCCGAAAGGTTTTGCCGTGCTATGCGGCAGGTCTTTCGGATAGAGTACTTTTTGCGGGTGTTACCCTACGCTAAATACAGGGGAAGAAGGGCAATGACTATCTCGGAGTTGAAGTATCTGATTGCAATAGCCGATACGGGCGGTTTTGCGGGCGAAACCAACAGTTCAGACGTAGCCCGCAATTTAGACGTAACGCGCGTCAGCGTATTCCGCGCGCT
>CAYURN010000020.1:0-17837 GCA_964447305.1 uncultured Clostridia bacterium | reverse complement strand
TTATATGAACTACTTTTTTATACACTACTGTTGCACTTGATAGTATAATTCAGCGCATATAAAAAGCGCGGTCGGCTTATAAAAGCCGACCGCGCTTTTTCGTCGCAGGGAAATGCGATTTATTTTAAAATGTCTGTCAATGCCGCACGGGTATATTTTAATTATCCTTGGGCAGTTTCTGCAAATACTCGTGCATGGCGAAAGCCACTCTCTTGGACTGCTCAACGGCCTCAACAACCGTCTTTGCGCCCTTTACAACGTCGCCGGAGGCAAACACGCCCGGCCTGGTCGTTTCGCCCGTCTGGTTATCTATCTTGGCAAGACCGCGTTCGTTAACTTCAAGTCCCTTGGTGTTGGTAAGGATAAGGTTGGAGGGGCGCTGGCTTACGCATATCATAACCGTATCCGCCTTCATCAGTTCCTTTTCCTCGGATACGGATATTACTCTGTGGTTCTCGTCGCATACGGTATCGGCAAATATAACGCCTTCGTCAACTATCTCTATGGGCGCCTTATTGAATATAAACTGCGCGCCCTCGATTTCCGCGTATTCCTTTTCTTCCTTGCTTGCGGTGTACCTGTCAGAGCGGACAACAATCTTCACGTCGCGCACGCCGCGGCGCAGTGCCGTTCTTGCCACGTCCATTGCCACGTTGCCCGCGCCGATTACTATCACGCTGTTTCCAAGCTGATAGCCTTCGGGGCGCTCCAAAAAGTGTACGCCGTAATGCACATGCCCAAGCGTTTCGCCCTTAATGTTCAGCGCAATGGGCCACGACACGCCCGTGCCTATGGATATGGCCTTGAATCCGTCGCGGAACAGTTCCTCAATGCCGAAGGACTTGCCTATCGTCACGTTCAGCCTTATGGTTATGCCAAGGTGCAGCATTATCTCCTTGTACCTGTCAATAATCGAGTGGGGGAGGCGGAAGTCGGGTATACCGTAGCGCAGAACGCCGCCTATATCCGTCTTGCTCTCGAACACGGTCACGTCATAGCCCAGCTGAGCGAGCTTTATGGATATGGTTATGCCTGCCGGACCGGAACCGATTACTGCCACTTTAATGCCGTTTGAAGGTGCCTTTTCAAGGATAAGGCAGTCCAGATACCTCTCCGAAATATAGTTTTCTATCGTGGAAATTTCCACCGGCTCGCCCTTTATGCCGCGCACGCAGTGTCCCTGGCACTGGTTGCCATGGTTGCACACTATCGAACAGACAACCGAAAGGGGGTTGTTGTCGAACAACATCTTGCCTGCGGCGTCTATTTCGCCGTTTAAAAAGGTTGAAATAAAATTGGGTATGTCCGTGTTTATGGGGCATCCCTGTCTGCACAGCGGTTTCTTGCAGTTGAGGCATCTCTTTGCCTCGGCAATTACATTATGGGCCATAAGTTTCCTCTCCTTATCATATCAGAATTAAAATTTAATAAATTATCTTGTTGGGTATCGTGTCACAGCGCGTTTTTAATCTGCTCGATCATTTCGGCGTATTCGCCGTCGGTCAGATACACTTTGCCGGGATTCATGGTGAATGTTCCTCCCCATTCGTCCCCGTCCTTGTATTTGGGGCAAAGGTGCATGTGCAGGTGGCAGCCCGTGTCGCCGTACGCCCCGTAATTGAGCTTATCGGGGTGGAACACTTTATGTATTGCCTTTGCCGCGCGGTTTACGTCGGCAAAGAATTTGTTGCGCTCCTCGTCGGAAATATCGACGATCTCGCTCACATGGTCTTTATACGCCACAATACATCTGCCGCGCTTGGACTGTTCCTTGAACAGTATCAGCGTTGAAACTTCCAGGTCGCAAATGTATATTCCAAACTTTTCCAAAAGCTCTCCGCGCATGCAGTATCCGCAATTTTTATCTTTCATGAATTTTACCTCGCTGATTTGTCTTTTAAAATTATAGCACATATACGCAAAATATTCAATACCTTATATAAAAAAATATCTTAAATTGAGCGGACAAAGTTTCTTTTTTGTATGGGCAGAGGTATAACGCCCCGCTAAGGCGCGCCCGCGCCGCACATTCGTGCGGCGCGGGCATAATTTTTAATACAAATAATACACACAATACAGTTAATACAATGTCGCGGGCAAGGGTAAATTAAGCGCGTCCGCGGTTTCGGCCGCGGACGCGCTTAACGCATATAAGGAAGAAATTTTATGAAAATAAGCCTGAAAAGGCGTGTATTTAAAACTTCGGCTTCGCCTCAGCGCTTTATCTCATAATCCATGTTCATCAGGTTTATTATCGACTCCTCGTCGTCGGTTATGTTGAAGTCGCCGTGCATGGTGTGTTTGATCACCGAAGAGGCAACGCCGAAGTTGACTATGTCTTCGGGCTTGAACTGCCTCATCATGGCGTAAATTATTCCGCTTGCAAAGGCGTCGCCGCCGCCTACTCTGTCGAGTATGTTGAATCTGAACGTTCTGCTCTCGTACGTTTCGCCGTCATACCAAAGGAAGGCTTTAAGGCTGTTTTCGCTGCCTGAATGTACATACCGCACATGCCTGCCTATGGCCTTGAAGTTATAGCGCGCCGCAAGCTCGCGGAAAATTCTGTCCTGCTCCTTGTAAGTCGGGTTCATGGACAGCCCGTCCTTCAGGTCTTTGCCGTCAGGCCCCGGCAGATTGATCGGCTCTATGCCGAACAGCACGTCCACATAGGGCAGGTACTCGGTTATGCAGTCGCGCGCCTCCTTCCAGCCCCACAGGGCGGAGCGGTAATTGCAGTCGAAAGATACTGTCATGCCCAGATCCTTCGCCGCTTTCAGTGCGTTCATCATCAGCACGCGGCAGTTCGGCGACAGCGCGGGGGTTATTCCGGAAAGGTGCAGCCATGTAAAGCCTTCAAGTTTACTGTGCCAGTCTATGGTCGAGTAATCAAACTTTGCAAAGGCCGAATCCTTTCTGTCGTAAGTAACTTTGCTCGCCCTTACGCCGAATCCCTCTTCAAGGAAATAGATGCCCATTCTGTCACCCGAAACGTACACGCAGGGCGAACAATGCACATCGTTGGTGCGAATATATCTTATGGCGGCCTTGCCTATGGATGAGTCGGGTACAACGGTGAAGTATGAAGCGTCTATACCCAGGTTGGCCAGCGACACGGCTATGTTGGCTTCAGCCCCGCCGAAAGTTATGTTGAATTGATTGGCGCTGCGTATCTTTTCGTTGTTGGGTGGGGAAAGGCGCAGCAAAAGTTCGCCCATGCTGATGAATTTTATGTCCTTTAAATTTTCATTGCTATTCATATAAGCCGCTCCGTTACAAATTTCTATGGTTATATTATAACACTCATTTTTGAGTTTGTACATACTAAATTTAAAATTTGTATTGATTTTTTTGCTCGCAGGCTGTATTATATAATTATGAAACTAAATGTTAAGGTGATGTCCTCTGCGTATGATTCTGAATACGGCGGCGAACAGACGCTTGTTGCCGAGCGCGGCGAATACCTGCTCGACGACATTTTCCGCTTGCACTTTTTCAGAATCATAATAGACGAGCTGATAGACGGCGCCGTCTGTTTTCGCCTGATGGAGGGCGCCGTGGCTCACTATTTTGTATTGGAGAGGGCGGGGGAGAGCTGCTCTTTTGAAAGGCAGACTTCCATAGGCTCTGATGAATTTCTGTTTACTCTCACGGAGGATTGAATGAAGATAGTATCTGTCGATTTATGCACCCTGTCCGCGGGGGATATCGACTTCGCCCCGCTTGAAAAGCTGGGGCAGGTCACTTATTACGACGTGCTTGTTCCCGGCGCTCTTGCCCGCGCCGCCGCCGACAGCGAAGTTCTGCTCGTCAACAAGGCCCGCGTCGACGCCGCTCTAATTTCGGCATGTCCTAAATTAAAATACGTCGGCACATATTCCACGGGCTATAACAATATAGACCTTGCCGCATGCGCCGCGCGCGGCATAACCGTCTGCAACGTTCCCGACTATTCCACCCATGCCGTTGCCCAGCATGTCTTTGCCATGCTTCTCATGCTGTCCGGTTCGGTGGATAAGTACGCCGCGTCGGTCTATAAGGGCGATTGGAAAAGGGCCAAAAGCTTTTCCTACATGCCGTGGCACACTGCCGAACTTTACGGCAAAACGTTCGGCGTCTACGGCTACGGCAATATAGGCAGGGCGGTTGCCCTCATAGCGCGCGCTTTCGGTATGCGCGTCATCGTCTGCACCCGTACCCCGCCCGCAGACTGCCCTTACGAACTCGTTTCGAACAACGAAATTTTTGCGCGCAGCGATGTTCTCTCTCTGCATTGCCCGCTCACTCCGCAGACGGAGGGCTTGGTCAATGAACATTCGCTCTCGCTTATGAAAAGCGACGCAATCATAGTCAACACCGCCCGCGGCGGTCTTGTGGATGAGTCCGCCCTCGCCCTGGCATTGAACAGCGGCAGGTTGGGCGGGGCATGTCTTGACGTGCTGTCTGCCGAACCCATGGCAAACGACTGCCCGCTGTTCAGGGCAAAGCACACCGTCATCACTCCCCACATAGCGTGGATCCCGCGCGAGACGCGCCAACGCCTTGTTGAAGAGGTTGCCCGCAACCTTGAAATGTTCCTGGCAGGCACGCCTGTAAATGTGGTAAACGTCGCGGCCGTATAATCGTCCGCGCCGCCGCATATCTGCGGCGGAATATATAACGGCTGCCCGCAGCAATCTGCGGGCAGCCGTTATTTTTTTTCAGCTGTTACTTTATATAATATACATAGTCGTCCTTTCGGGGTTTGGGTTGTTTGTCCTCGTCGGCGTAGCCTATTATGCAGTTGCCTATGCCCTCGTAATCGCCCTCAATGCCGAGCTGTTTAAGTATCTCCTTGCCGCGCTCGCTTTCAAACACCTCCTTTGCGCGGTGTATCCAGCAGCTTCCCAGCCCCACGGCGTGAGCCGCGTTCATCAGGTTTCCCATGACCAGCGAACCGTCGTAAACATGCGTGTGAACGCTTTTATCGGCCAGCACCACCAAAACGACGGGCGCGCCATAGAAGGGATCGCCCTCCCTGCCCATAACGCCGGCGTTCAAGGCGGAAAGCTCGTCCCGCATGGCCTTGTCGGTTACGGCTATTATTATCGGCGACTGTCTGCCCATGCCGCTTGCGGCGTATGCACCGGCCGTGATTACCTCGTTCAACAGCTCTTCGGGTACGGGGTCGGGTCTGTACTTCCTGATGCTTCTGCGCGTAATCATGTTGTCGATTATTGAGTTCATCTCATCCCTCCTTATATTATTTATTGACTGATTATATTATATCAGATTATACGGAAAAATCAATAGCGGCGGGCGCCGCTTCGCCCTGTTTTTATCAAAAAAATTTTTTCGAAGAAATTTTAAAAAAGGTATTGACATTGTCGGAAAATGTGCTATAATTAAAGTACAAAAAGGAAATAACTTACAAAAAGTGTTAGCGCGCAACACAAATCAGGAGAGTAAGCTATATGACTTATAAGTAGCCGCGAAAGCGGGTCAATGTTTAGATTGAGCGGACAGCTAATAAGCGACCGCCCCTTGGATATAAAAAAATAAAGGAAAGGAGGTTACAACTATATGAAAATGATACGGGCTGTTTCCTCAGGCGCTTTGGAGTAAGCGCATAAAAAATTAAATTCCTAAAAAAATAAAATTCGTTACAAGTGAGGTACTAAAAAATTATGATCAGAAAAGTACTGTCAAGAGTAATCGAATTATAAGGAAGGTATAGTCCAATGTACAATTCAATGTGCGGAGGTTCAAATTCGTAAATACGGTTTTAATTTCGCAGTACGACCTGCAAGTACCCATTGAAAGATAATTAACTGCAATATTGCAAGTGGTACCAACAATATTGTAGGCTATCTCGATAAGGAGAAAATGCACTACTGCAAGGGAAAGATACCCCGAACGGCTATAAAAGTAACCGTTACACGCGGAAACCTCTGAAGAAATTAAAATTGAATATAACTTAGTAAACACTCCCCGTAGCGACGTACTGCTACGGGGTTAAAGTTTTTTGCGATCTATCTATCCGTTGCGCCGTCTTTGCCCCGGCCTGAGCCTGCCGTGTCGCGTCGGCCAACCGATTGTTTGGGGCGCATGAAAATATTCTTTGGCAGTCCCTGTTTAGTTATTTTTCCGTTCTGTCTGAATGATTAACTTATGCTGTATAAAAAATTTCTGTATTCGGGTTGATTTTTTATTGACAAATTGCATATTAACTTCTATAATTATATCATACTAAATTGGTAGGAATTAAAAGGAAGTAAATACAATGGCAAAGACAGTTTATGTCGATAACGCGGCCACCACGGCAATGAGCGACATAGCGGTGGAGGCAATGCGGCCCTATCTTCAGGGTATATATGGCAATCCCTCGTCCCTGCACAGCGTGGGGCAAAGGGCTAAGGAGGAGCTGGAAAGCGCTCGCGCGGTCGTTGCCGACTGCCTCGGCGCACTGCCGCGCGAAATTTATTTCACCTCCGGCGGCAGCGAGGCCGACAACCATGCCATACGTTCGGCCGCCTACACGGGCGCGTTCAGGGGCAAAAAACATATCATATCCACCAACTTCGAACATCACGCCGTTCTTCATACGCTGAAAAAGCTTGAAAGCGAGGGGTTTGAGGTAACTTATCTCCCCGTCGACGGCAACGGCCTTATTACTGCCCGTCAGGTAGAGGAGGCCATTCGCCCGGATACTGCCCTCGTAACGGTAATGTATGCCAATAACGAGGTCGGCTCCGTTCTGCCTATAAAGGAAATCGGCGCCGTCTGCCGCGCCAAAAAGGTGACTTTCCATACCGACGCCGTTCAGGCCGTCGGGCATATCCCCGTCAATGTGGAGGCGGACAATGTGGACATGCTCTCTCTGTCCGCTCACAAGTTCCACGGCCCTAAGGGCGTGGGCGTGCTCTATTGCCGCAAGAATATCCCCTTGAAGAGCTTTATCGAAGGCGGCGCACAGGAGCGCGACAGGCGCGCCGGCACAGAAAATCTGGCGGCTATCTGCTCCATGGCGGCGGCATTGAAGGACGCTGTGGACCACCTTGATGAAAATATGGAAAAGGAGAGGGCCATGCGCGATATACTCATCTCCGGCCTGTCCGCAATTCCCCATTCAAAGCTCAACGGCGATGCAACCCGCCGCCTTCCCGGCAACGTAAATATGTGTTTTGAAGGCATCGAGGGCGAAAGCCTGCTTTTGCTTCTGGACGCAAAGGGTATATGCGCCTCGTCAGGTTCGGCCTGCACTTCAGGCTCCCTTGATCCCTCGCATGTACTGCTTGCGCTCGGACTCCCCCACGAGGTCGCCCACGGCTCGCTCAGGCTGTCGCTCAGTCCCTATAACACCGAGGAAGAAATGCACTACATCGTCAGCGAAGTGCCTAAAGTTGTCGAATATCTCCGCTCCATCTCCCCTGTTTGGGAGTCGTTGGAAAAGGGAGAAAAGCCCCATCTCATTTAAAACAGCAATAAGTATAGGAAAGCAATAAGCATCAGGAGATTTTTTTATGGCTTTATACAGCGAAAAAGTAATGGATCATTTCACCAACCCCCGCAACGTGGGCAAGCTTGAGGACGCCGACGGTATCGGCGAGGTAGGCAACGCCCGCTGCGGCGACATAATGAAAATATATATCAAGGTGTCAGACGGTATAATTACCGACGTCAAGTTCAACACGTTCGGCTGCGGCAGCGCAATAGCTTCGTCCTCCATGGCTACGGAGCTTATCAAGGGCAAGCCCATTTCAGAAGCGCTCACCCTTACAAACAAGGCCGTGGCAGAGGCTTTGGACGGACTGCCCGCACACAAAATGCACTGTTCGGTGCTTGCCGAGGAGGCCATCCGCGCCGCCATCAAGGACTATTACGACAAAAACGGCATCGAGTACGACAAGTCGCAGTTCCCCGACCCCGAAGAGGACGAGGAACACCACGCCTGAGCAAGCGCGGCAAAAATATAAATCTGAAAATTTCTTTTAAGGCATTACCCCCAATATTTATGTTGAGGGTAATTCTTAGTATGGTGAAAATTTATGGCTAAAGAGCTTACCGAACAACAACTTATAGAGCGTTCGATAATAACCAAATTCCGCAAGGGTATATGGTCGCGCTTTCTGGAAGCGGTCAGAACCTACAATCTCATCGAAGCGGGCGACTGCATAGCCGTGTGCATTTCCGGCGGCAAGGACTCCATGTTGCTTGCCAAGTGTATTCAACAGCTGAAACGCTACTCCGATATCGCGTTCGAGGCAAAATATATCGTAATGAACCCCGGCTATAACGAGGAAAACTCCGCCCTCATCCGGGCCAACCTCAACCGCCTCGGCATCCCTGCGCATATCTACCCTTCGGACATATTCGACGTAAACGAGCTCATCGGCGGCGAACACCCCTGTTATCTGTGCGCCCGTATGCGCCGCGGTTTTTTGTATGCAAAGGCCAGGGAGCTGGGCTGCAACAAGATAGCTTTGGGTCACCACAAGTCAGACGTAATAGAAACGACGCTCATGTCCATGCTCTTCGGCGGACAAATTCAGGGCATGATGCCCAAAATCAGGTCTGCCCACTTTGAAGGTATGCAGCTCATCCGTCCGCTGTATTGCGTCCTCGAGGACGATATCATACATTGGCAGCAGTACAATCACCTTACTTTCATAGCCTGCGCCTGCAAGCTCACTAAAAATCTTGCCGTCGGCCAGCAGGGTCAGTCGGCCCGTCAGGACGTCAAAAAACTCATAAAAGATTTCCGCGACCGCAATCCCGACGTGGACGCCTCCGTATTCAAGGCCCTCCACAATGTGCAGCTGGAAACCCTTCCCGCGTTCAAGTACCGCGGCGAATATTTTTCATTCAACGACAAGTACGATAGTCCCTTAAAGATTATTTCCGGTGAAGATTGAAAGCGAAAATGTCGCAAAGCTGAAGGCGGAACGAACGTTCCGCCTTCAGCATACAAAAAACACTTGTAAGCACACTATGTGTTATGGTACAATTATAGTATGAAGATAACTGATATTTTAAATCAAAAGAGAGCAGTGCTCTCGTTCGAAGTATTCCCCCCCAAGACGGGCGACGCCTTTGAAAGCGTTGCAAAGGCAGTGGATGAAATCGCTTCGCTCGGCCCCGATTTTATGAGCGTTACTTACGGTGCGGGCGGCGGCACTTCAGAATACTCCGCGGCCATAGCCGAACATATCAGGAACGATCTGCGCGTAACTCCGCTCGCTCATCTCTCGTGCATATCTTCCGACAGGGCTGACGTCGTCAGCAAACTCGGCCGTCTTAAAGCTTCGGGCATAGAAAATATCCTCGCCCTGCGCGGCGACATTCCCAAAGATTATTCGGGCGTGCTGGACTACGCCTATGCCAGCCAGCTCGTCGCCGAAATCAAAGAGTGGGGCTGTTTCTGCATAGGCGGAGCCTGCTATCCCGAAGGCCATCCCGAAAGCCAGACTCTCTTTTCCGATATAGATAATTTAAAGAAAAAAGTCGACGCCGGCTGCGACTTCCTGACTTCGCAGATGTTCTTCGATAACGACGTGTTCTATTCTTTTCTTTCAAAGATAAGGGAGGCGGGCATATATGTCCCCGTCATTGCCGGCATAATGCCCGTTACAAACGCAAAGCAGATAAAGCGCATGATGGCGCTTTCGGGCAGTTCCCTCCCCACTCGGTTCAGGCGCATAATCGACCGCTTCGGCGACGACCCCGCCGCCATGACTCAGGCGGGCATAGCTTATGCTACCGAGCAGATAATCGATCTGTACGCCAACGGCATAAGGGCGGTTCATGTCTATTCCATGAACAAGCCTCACGTCGCCGCCGCCATACGCAGTAATTTAAGTTACATAGTATGAATGTACTGACGGGCAAACTTGCCGCCGTTAACAGGGCGGAGGCCATGCGCTACCTCGGCTATTCGCGTTCGGTGCAGGATATTGCGGGCGCGGCCGAACTGCTCGATGAGTGCGAACGTCAGGTTCTCGCCGTTCAGGACTTAAAAGCGGTATATTCGCTCTTCAACATAACTCGGGGCGACGTCCTCGACCTCGGCTTTGCAAAAACGGACAGCCGCGATCTCAAAAAATATCTTGCGGATTGTAACGCCGTCGCCCTGTTCGCCGCAACCGTCGGGGCTGGGGTGGACAGGCTCATCGCCCGCTACAACAGGCTCTCTCCCGCCCGCGCGGCGGTGGTGCAGGCGTTGGGTTCCGCCCTCGCGGAAGATTGGTGCAACGAAGTTCACCGCCGATTGACCGCGCAATATGGCGCAAACACCGCCCGTTTTTCCTGCGGGTTCGGCGATCTTCCCCTAACGCTCCAGCGCGATATATTCCGCGCGCTCGACGTCACTAAGCGCATAGGCGTGACCCTTTCGGAGGACTGTTTCATGACCCCCACAAAGTCGGTCACTGCAATAGTAGGTATAAAATGACATTCAAACAAAAGCTCCAAAACTCGATAGTCGTGCTGGACGGCGCAATGGGAACGCTGCTTCAGGAGCAGGGTCTGCCCCTCGGCGTTCTTCCGGAGGAATGGAATCTGACTCATGCCGACGTTATCGAAAATATCCATGCCGCCTATCTTGCGGCGGGGGCGGACGTAATATACGCCAACACCTTCGGCGCCAATTCCTTCAAGTTCGGCGCGCGTACCGAAGAAGTTGTTCGCGCGGGGATATGTTGCGCCAAAAAGGCCGCAAAGGCCTTTAAGGACAGGTTCGTCGCCCTTGACGTCGGCTCTCTTGGCCGCATGCTGAAACCCCTCGGCGACCTCGGTTTTGAGGAGGCCGTCGATGTGTTCAGGCGCACTATATGCGCCGGTGCAGAGGCGGGTGCAGATCTCGTCGCCATAGAAACAATGAACGATATCTACGAGCTTAAGGCGGCTGTGGTGGCGGCCAGGGAGGCATGTTCCCTGCCCGTAATTGCAACCGTCGTGTTCGGCGCCGACGGCAAAACCATGACGGGCAGCACGCCTGAGGCCGTCGTCAGCCTGCTCGAAGGTCTGGGTGTAGATGCGCTCGGCGTAAACTGTTCTCTCGGCCCTGTGCAGATGGAGAACGTCGTCCGCCGTATGCTCGCCGTCAGTTCAACGCCCGTCGTCGTCAAACCCAATGCAGGCCTCCCGGAGGACGTGGACGGCAGAACGGTCTACCCGCTCGGAGCGGAAGAATTTGCGCGCGACATTGAAAAATTGCTCGGCGCGGGCGTGCGCGTTGTCGGCGGCTGTTGCGGCACTTCGCCCGCACATATATCCGCGTTAAAGCGCGCGGCAGCTGCCCTGCCTGTCCCCGCCGTGTGCGATAAAGGCCTCACCGTGGTCAGTTCATACACCCATGCCGTTGCCTTTGGCGATATACCCGTACTCATCGGCGAACGCATCAATCCCACGGGCAAGAAAAAACTCAAGGAAGCTCTGCGCGCGGGCGATATGGACTATATCCTCCGCGAAGCCGTGTCCCAGGAGGAAAGGGGCGCACATATCCTTGATGTAAACGTCGGCCTGCCTGAAATAGACGAACCTTCTGTTCTCGCCCGCGCAGTATGCGAAATTCAGGCCGTAACCGACCTGCCTCTGCAAATAGACACCTCCGACTGCGTTGCCATGGAGCGCGCCATGCGCCTGTACAACGGCAAACCGCTCGTCAATTCCGTCAACGGCAAGCGCGAGGTAATGGAGGCCATCTTTCCCCTCGTCAAAAAGTACGGCGGCGCCGTCATAGCTCTCACGCTCGACGAGGACGGTATTCCTTCTACGGCAGAGGGCAGGATCGCCATTGCAAAAAAAATTCTCGCCGAGGCAGAAAAATACGGCATTGCCAAAAAGGATATCATCTTCGATACCCTCGCAATGGCGGTGTCTGCCGACGGCTCTGCCGCGCAGGCCGCCCTCGATTCCCTCGGTTATATAAGGCATAGTTTGGGGTGTAATACCTCGCTCGGCGTTTCAAACATATCTTTCGGATTGCCCAATCGCGACTTCATAAATTCCACATTCTTTGCCATGGCGCTCACCAAAGGCCTGTCCGCCGCCATAATCAATCCTCACTCGCAGGAGATGATTAAAACTTATAAAAGCTACCTCGCGCTCGTCGGCGCGGATAAAAACTGTCTTGACTATATAGAGTACGCATCCTCTGTCAATGTTTCCCTTTCGCAGACCGCGCCTTCCTCCGTGCAGGATAGCGGGGGACTAAAGGGCGCAATAATCAAGGGGTTAAAGGGTGAAGCCGCCAAAAGCGCCAAAGCCCTTCTGTCCGCCAACAGTCCCCTCGATATAATAAACGGGCATATCATTCCCGCCCTCGACGAAGTGGGCCGCAGATTTGAAAATAATACTCTCTTTCTGCCCCAGCTTCTTATGAGCGCGGAGGCCGCCTCGGCGGCGTTCGACGCCGTAAAGAGCGGTTTTTCAGGCAATTCTCCGGCCAAAAAATTGTCAATCGTCATTGCAACTGTCAAGGGCGACATTCACGATATCGGCAAAAATATCGTCCGCACGCTGCTCGTCAACTACGGCTTTACCGTGTACGACCTCGGTCGGGACGTGCCGCCGCAGACCGTAGTCGATAAAGTCATGCAAACGGGCGCAAAGGTCTGCGGCCTCTCCGCCCTGATGACCACCACCGTGCAGTCCATGGCTCAGACCATAGAACTCTTGCGCAGTCAATGCCCCGACGTAAAAATCGTAGTCGGCGGTGCGGTCATGAACGCAGAGTATGCCGCTGCAATCGGCGCGGATATGTACTGCCGCGACGCCATGGCCACCGTGCGCTTCTGTGAAGAGCTGGAGCGCCTGCTTTAACGTATCGCCCTGTCGCCCCCTGAGCGCAGCTTTCTCTGCGCTCAGGGGGCGCAATTTTTTCCATAAAATTCAAGCAAAAAATTATTAGTTGACTATATTGCATTTTAGTAGTATAATTATGGCAGACTCAGTTCAGGTATCTTTAAATGTGTGGAGAGAATAATATGGCAAAACCGCGTGTGGTCTTTCCTTATACGGAGGCAGGCCTTGGTCACATAATGCCCATGAACAGCATAGCCGATGAATTTGAAAGACTGTATGGCGACAGAGTGGAGTGCATCCGTTCCAACTTCTTCACCGAAACGGGCGACCCCGATCTTATGCGGTACGAAAAACACCTTACCAAAAGCGTGGTCAAATATAACCGCTATCCCCTGATGGGCTTTTTTGCTACATTCAATATGGACTTCTGGGGTACCGCCATTTCAAGCTGGAGCGCCGTTGTCTTTATCGAACAGAACGCGGCAGAAGCGGGCATAAAGTATATGCAGGAACTGCGCCCCGACCTTGTTGTCAGCACGCATTGGGCCACCAATTACTACGCCATGCACATGCAGCCCCGTCCGCTCACGGCAATGTATTGCCCTGACGCAAAAATTAACACCCTTTTCCGCTACAAGTGCGACCTGACTTTCACTTCCATGCCCACGGGCTACCGCCGCGCCCGCAGGCGGCATTTCCGCCGCTATAATAACGACAATATAAAACTCGTCCCCTTTCTCATTCGCAAGGAGGCATTTGAAGTCAGCACCGATAAGCGGCAGAACCGTCGGCTGATAGGTGTGGACGAGGATAAGTTTACCGTTGTGCTTGCCGACGGCGGCTACGGCATAGGCAAACTCCGCCCCATGACGGAAGAACTTTTAAAACGCGATTTGCCCATAAATTTAATTCCCGTCTGCGGCAGGAATGAAGAGCTGTTCAAACACTTTCAGTCGCTGTCGTCAAAGGGCAAAACTACCTTCAAGCCCTTTGGTCTGGCCGACAATATGCTTGAAATAATCGCCTCTGCCGATATAACTTGCGGCAAAAGCGGCGCCTCCATGATGGCTGAACCCTGCTTTTTCGGCGTGCCGCAGATGATAACGCACTACGCCACGGATATCGAACGCTGGATAGGCAAGTATTATATAAAAACCGTCGGCAGCGCAATGAAAATTTTCAATGTAAAAAAGGCTGTCGATAAAATAGAGGAGTTTGTCAACGACCCCTCCGGGCTGGAACCTTACAGACTCAACGCCCGTGCCCAGCGCGCCAACTACGGCGCAGAAATTTGCGCGCGCTATATCTTCGGCCTGCTCTGCAAAAAATTTCCCGAACTCGATGACGGCACAGGCCTTCAGTAATCGAATTTTTAATTTATATTTAAAAAATTATATTCCGAATCAAACGCAATACGCTCCAAACACATCAAGTGCGGCAAGCCTTTCGGCTTGCCGCACAATTTTTTTATATCCTCGCTTATCCAAGGGCGCCTCCAACGCGGAACCCCCAAGAGCCTCCCCTAAGCTTAGGACGAGCAAGGTATTCTCAAAACAGTGGACACCCACTGTTTTGCCTTGCGAGATGAGCGAGGGCAAAAGACCGCCCGAGCGGTGACCGAGCGCGGCGACATTCCTTACGCCGCGTGAGAAAGGTGTCGCGGCGGCGCATGCCGCCGCGACGGAGGGGTAAATACAAAGAGAAATAAAGTGGAGGAGGGGTAATTTAAAAACTAACAAACCCCTCAGTCTTGCCGCCGCTGGCGCTATGGCAAGCCAGCTCCCCTTGAAAAGGGGCGCCTCCAATAATGAGCCTCCCCTGCCAACAGGGGAGGCTATAATAATGCGGATATAAAAGGTAAGGCGGGCGGCGCAATTTTGCGCCGCCCGCCGCCCTATTAAATTTCGCCTTGCCGCCTTAAATCAGCTGCGTTTCCAATAGTAATTATAATATGTACTCTTAAGATACGTTGCCGCAGTTGAAGGGTCTGCAAGGTCGCTGCTTGAAATATCCGTTCCGCTCGTCGCCGTGGAGGAGGTGCTTCTCCACCACCCCTCAGTATTTTCAAACGTCACGCTTGTAAGCGAGGTGCAATACCTGAACGCCCAACTGCCAATGGAAGTAACGCTGCTAGGTATGGTTATGCTTGTAAGCGAGGTGCAATACTCGAACGCATATCTGCCAATGGAAGTAACGCTGTCGGGTATGACAAGCTCGGTCACAAGCTCATTATTAAGATACAGTTTTCTTGCATAATATAATGGATTAGCTTCATAATTACCAAAACTGATATTGCACCAAGCGGCTATATTGGTTATATATACGCCTTCAAGCGATGAGCACCAATCGAACGCATAATTGCCAATAGAAGTAACGCTATCGGGTATGGTTATGCTTGTAAGCGATGTGCAACCTCTGAACGCATAATCGCCGATGGAAGTAACGCTGTTTGGTATGGTTATGCTTGTTAGCGAGGTGCAATCATAGAACGCATAGTTGCCAATGCTTGTGCATATACTACCGTCTTCAAACACCACATTGACTATTTTGGGTGAAGAAGACTTGTTATAAGGGTAGAACAAATATGCGGGGATTTTGGTTACGTTACTGCCAATTGTAACCGTAATTCCATCTCCATTCTTGCCTGCATTGTAGAACACATAGTTGTTACTGCTCAAATCATTGCAGACTGTGGCATTAAAGTATATCTCTGTCAGCGAGGTACAATTATAGAACGCATAACTGCCAATGGAAGTAACGCCGTTGCCAATGGTCACGCTTGTAAGCGCGGTGCAATCTCTAAACGCATAAGTGCCGATGGAAGTAACGCTGTCGGGTATGGTTATGCTTTCAAGCGAGGTGCAATATGCGAACGCATAATTGCCAATGGAAGTAACGCCGTTGCCAATAGTCACGCTTGTGAGCGCGGTGCAACCATTGAATGCATAATTGCCAATGGAAGTAACGCCGTTGCCAATAGTCACGCTTGTGAGCGCGGTGCAACCATTGAATGCATAATTGCCAATGGAAGTAACGCTGTTGCCAATGGTCACGCTTGTAAGCGCGGTGCACCCATAGAACGCATAATTGCCAATGGAAGTAACGCTGTCGGGTATGGTCACGCTTGTAAGCGAGGTGCAATTATAGAACGCATAACTGCCAATGGAAGTAACGCCATCGGGTATGGTTATGCCTACAAGCGAGCTGCACCCACGGAACGCATATTGACCAATGGAAGTAACGCTGTCGGGTATGGTTATGCTTGTAAGCGAAGTGCAACCATAGAACGCATAACTGCCAATGGAAGTTACGCTGCCATCCGAGGGGATGACGCTATTTTTGCAGCCGACAATAAGTGTTTTACTTGCAGTTTCAATTATGCAGTCGCCTGAACTATGATAAACTGTGTTCCTGATATCAACGGTTATACTTTCGAGAGATGAGCACCCAGCAAATACCCCGCTTCCTATTGAAGTAACGCTGTCGGGTATGGTTATGCTTGTAAGCGAGCTGCAATTATAGAACGCCTCATTGCCAATATAGGTCAAGCTGTCAGATAAGGTTATGCTTGTAAGCGAGGTGCAACCTCCGAATGCGTTATTGCCGATAGTTTTTACGCTGTCGGGTATGGTTATACTCTTAAGCGAGGTGCAAGAGGCGAATGCAAAACTGCCAATGGAAGTAACGCTGTCGGGTATGGTTATGCTTGTAAGCGAGGTGCATCCCCAAAACGCATAACCGTAAATGGAAGTAACGCTGTTAGGTATGGTCAAGCTTGTAAGCGATGAACAACCATAGAACGCATAATTGCCGATAGTTTTTACGCTGTCGGGTATGGTTATACTTGTTAGATTAGAGCAGTTATAGAATGCACCATACAATATATTTCCGCCCGTTATTGTTACACTCTTAAGCGAGGTGGGGATGTAATAGTATGTGGATGTGGTACTGCTTGTGCTGCTACCATAATAGTATTGCCTTGTTGAAGTTCCGCCAGTGTAGCTGCTTGTGCCAAAGATATAGCCGAAAGGATATTGATATGTATAGGATGAAGTCTTTACACTTCCGCCCACAAACGGCAAGGTTATGCTCTGCAAAGACGAACAGCCGCTGAACGCACCACTACCTATCGAAGTCACGCTGTCAGGTACAACTATACTCGTAAGCGTTGTGCAACCTTTGAACGCCTCCTCAGCAACTGCTGTTACGGGCAGGCCGTTGTATGTGGAGGGAATGACAATATCGGTTGCGGTTGCCGTGCCTATACCCGTCACGGTGTAATATGTGCCGTCGGAAGATAATGTATATTCCAGCCCCTCTGTGCCGATGACTGCTTCCTGTGTTTGAGTATAGCCGCATACGGAGCAGACTTCGCTTGTGAAGGTGTGTTCGGCATAATCGGAAGTTTCACTATGCCCGCAGGTGGCTGCGTGCCAATGCGCGTTTTCGTCATAGCTCCATTCGTCGGAATAGCTGTGGCCCGTGGCTGCAACAGTTACTGTTTCGCGGGAAAGCTGTGTTTCGCACTCCGTGCAGTAAACAACTTTGTCATAACTGCCGTCCGTTGTGCAGGTCGCCGCAACTTCGTTTTCCTTTACCGCTTCACCCGCGGTATGGCCAGTGGCGGGAATTGCTTCGGTATAACTATCTCTGCCGCAGGAGCAGCTGTAGGTCATAACGCCGGCTTCCGTGCAAGTGGGCTGCGTGGTTACAGCGCCTGTATAGCTGTGGGTGTGGCAGATTATGCCGTCGAGCAGGCTGTTGCCGCTGCCGATTGCCACATTTTCCCAAACGGACTGCGTGCCGCCGAATGTAATCGTCGTAGCCGTGCAGTCAACAAATGCGTTGTCGCCTATTATAGTAATGGTTATGTCGATAGTGATGCTGATAAATATGGCGCCAGCAAAAGAATTTGCGCCTATCGAGCTGACAGCGCCGGAGATGACAAGGTCGTCTACGCGGTTGCCGCCTATGTACAGATAGTGGCCGACATACAGCGGGTTAGAGTTGGCGTTACCAAACGAAATACCGCACCATTGGGCAATAGTGCCGCCGTA
>CAYURN010000019.1:0-18421 GCA_964447305.1 uncultured Clostridia bacterium | reverse complement strand
CGTCGCTACAAACCTTCTTCGGTAAACGACGCGCGCGATAACAAAATCTGTATGATAGTGCAGGAGGTTGGTACGATAGCCGCCCTCAGCATTATGGACAATCTTTTCCTCGGCGATGAAAAATCTTTCTGCCGCGGACCTATAATCAACACGGCGAAGATGAAGGAGGAGGCAAAAAAGGCTCTTGCCCTCGTCGGGTTTGAAAACCTCGATCCTACCGCAAAGATGTCGAGTCTTTCGTTCGAGCATCGCAAGGTAATGGAAATAGCCCGTGCCCTGTATTATGACCCGCAGCTGTTTATAATCGATGAAACGACAACAGCCCTTTCTCAGGACGGGCGCGAGCTTATATATAAAATAATAAAGGATTTAAAGGAAAGGGGCCGTGCCGTTTTGTTTATTTCGCATGACTTGCCCGAACTTATGGCGGTGTGCGACAGCGTTACGGTTCTGCGCGACGGCAACCTTATCGCAAATATCCCCAAGGAAGAATTTTCAGAGGATAAACTTAAAGAAACGATGGTCGGCCGCAAAATCTCGGGTAATTTCTACCGCGCCGATTTCGACGGCTCGCATAAGGATACCGTCATGCTCCGCGCCGAAAATCTTACGTTAAAGAGCGGTGCTGTAAAGCACGTCAATCTTGAACTGCACGAGGGCGAAATACTCGGCGTTGGCGGTCTTTCCGATTCGGGCATGCACGAGCTCGGCAAGGCTTTGTTCGGGATGGAACAAATAGCCGAAGGTAAAGTTACGGCTCACTGCATACGCGCGCTGACTAAAAAGGAAAAGCGCAAGCTTCACTCCGTAAGGGCATACAACTATTTCCGCATGACGGGAGCGCGCTTAGGGAAACTTTTCAAAAAACGCACGCTTTCGGGCGGCGCGCTTAAACCCGGCGAAACCGATGAGGAAATTAAAGAACTCACTCACGAAGATATCAGGATATACCGCACGAAAAAGGCCCCCGAAGGGATACAATTAAAAACTTTCGATTACCCGAAAGAGATGGAGGACAGGCAGATAAACTCCATACAGGACGCTTTTTCGTGTTCCGTGGGGTATATTGCCAAAAACCGCGACTTTGAAACATTGATTCTGCCGGAAAATATAAGGGACAATATCTGTATATCCGCCTATGACATGCTGTCGATATTCGGATTTATTCTTCCCGGACAAGAAAAAGATTTTACCGCAAGCCAGATAGATTTTCTTAGCATACGGTGTACGGGGCAGCAACAGTTTGTAAACGAGCTTTCGGGCGGCAACAAGCAGAAGGTTGCATTTGCAAAATGGATAGGCAACAATTCCAAAATACTCATCTTCGATTCGCCTACCCGCGGCGTAGACGTGGGCGTTAAGACGACGATGTACCAACTGCTGTACCTTCTCAAAGAAGAGGGATATGCCATTCTTATCATATCTGAAGAGATGCCCGAACTTATAGGCATGTGCGACAGGATTCTTGTCATGAAGGACGGCGCAATTTCAGGCGAATTTGACCGCAGTCCTGAGCTGAGGGATACCGAAATTATTAAATATATGATTTAAGGAGGGAAACCAGATGGCGTCAACGTCTTTCTCTGAAGGCATGAAAAACGTCATGAAAACCGTAAAAGATAACCGCTCGGTCGTCATCCGCTACGGCTCTTTTATAGTGGTAATCGTATTGTTCGCGGCGCTCACGGGCGGCAGGCTGTTCAATGATACGTCGGTTAAGGCGGTGCTGCGTAGCGCGCTGCCCCTGATTGTAATAGGCTGCGGCGCAGCGATGGTATATTCCTGCGGCGAATCCGATCTTGCCTGCGGCGGTGTAACGGGATTTGCGGCGGTGTTCGGAATAATGACCTATAATGCGTTAGATACAGCAGCTCCGGCATTAAAGGTACTCGCGGTATTCTGTGTCGCTATTGTGTTGGGTGTGGCGATATATGCCGCAATATACTATGCGTGCCGCTTTTTTAAGCTCAATTCAATGTTTGCCTCGCTGTCGTTCATGTTCTTTCTGCGCGGTATTTCAGCGATAATCGTAGATTCGTCGTTCAATGAAGTGACTTCGAACTATGATATAGCGATATTCGATACAGCGTTTTTTATTCCGACGTTTTATTCGGATTCTACGGTTCCGATAATAATTACGGTGTTAGTTGTCGTGTTCACCGGTATTATGCTCGGATATACCACAATAGGCAAACGTCACCGCTCCATTGCGGATAACACTCTTGCGTCCATGCAGTCAGGCACAAAAGTGCATAGCACCAAGCTTGTGTTTTATCTCATCGCCGGCGTATGCGTAGGTATAGGCGCAGTACTGTACATGGCTTATAATCCTACCCCCGGCGGCAGCGAAGGCGCCTCCAATTATGCAAAAGAATATATGATGGAAACGATGATTGCCATGATTTTGGGCGGCATGCCGGTATCAGGCGGAGCAAAGTCAAGGATATCTTCGGTGGTCGTGGGCGCGTTTACTCTTAAAATTTTGTATGTGGGACTCACCCTGTTTATACCCAGGTCGCCGCTCAGCGGCATAATCACCGCAGACGTTGCTTATGAACTGCTTGAAGGAATCATATTCCTTGGGTTGGTAATAGTAGTAATCCGTCAGCCTAAGTATATACGAACGCTGCCGGTTTAAAATATAAAAAATATATAAAAGGAGAAATGTAGATGAAGTTCCCAAAGAAAGCACTCGCCGCCATGATGGCGGCAACCGTGGCAATCGCCGGCGTCGGTTCGCTTGCCGGATGTGCCGATGAAACCAACAGCATAACCATCGGGGTTTACAACAATGCCGGGTGGTCGACAGAACAGGCAAACCTCATTCAGAATTATGCGGAATACCTCAACAAATACATCGTTGATGAGAATGGCGACCCGATATTCAACTTTGTATATTCGGCAACCACTACGCTTGCCGACGAGGTAAACTCTTTCATCGCCCAGGGTGTGGATGGAATTATTTTGCTGAACAGCTCCCCCACATCGGCGACGGAAGCCGTTTGCGCAGCAGACGGGGTGCCTTACATCAACATAAGTACCGATGTTGACGCAACACACGTGGGCAGCAATCCTTCAGAGTATTGTCTCGGCGGTGTAGATCCCTACTTTGGCGACACGCGCGAATACGGCAAAATGTGGCTGGATATAATACTTGAAGATATGGAGACCCGCGGGCTCGAATATGCTAAATGTTCGGGTATAATGTTCCCTCAAAGTCTGTCCGCCGTACATGACGAAATAGTGGCCGGCATGGAATACTATATAGAAACCGAGCCTGAAACATACGGCAACATATCTATGGGCGATTTCTATTATTGTGCGGCTACTCCCATAACCGATTATGTCCCTGCGCTTTTAACTCAGCTCGAAGCAGATATAAAGGATCCTTCTTCGGCTGCGTACGGCACTAATTATCTGCTCGGTTTTGCAAACGGCATGGGACAGATCGTTCCCACGCTCAGCTCTGCGTATTACGATTCTTCATCCGGTTATTACGGCGTGAAGATGCTCGCCATAGGCTATACGCCCAATACTAAGGACGCTCTTTCGGAATATGTCCTTACCGAGGCAGAAGTAGGTATCGAAGGATTTGTTGTCGGTCTTGTAAGAATATATAACTTCCTGCAGGGCGTTGAATATACCGACGCTGCAAACTATACCAATTCCGACGGCATTATAAATGTTCCCACTTCCTGGTACATAATCACCTTGGATAATTACGATGACTTTAATACCTATATTCTTGGCGGCGGCAGCTGGGATTTCGATACTTATCCCCCTGCAATCACAGCCGAAAATGTCCAGTCGCTGCTCGGCTGTACAAGACTTGCCGATATAGAAGCGTTTACCAACCGCACGCTTGCTGAAGTCGTGGCGGACAACAGCTGAATGTCTTTTTAAAAATCCGTTTAACCGCAGCCGCACGCTGCCGTGCGGCTGCGGAGAAAAAGGAGAGGTACACATGAAAACCAAGGTTTTGAAATATGCCAAGGGGTACGGCATACCGTTTGCGGTGCCGGTAGTTACATACGGCGTAGTCGCGCTTGTCTGTCTGTTGGGTGGAGCGAGCTCGTTCTTCACGTCAACAATTATGAGCAATATGGTGTATAAGATATGTTATACCGCCATGCTCGGCATGGGCATAATGATTCCTCTGCTCTCCGGCAGGATGGATTTTACTTCCGGCGTGACGCCGACGCTTGCGTGCATTATTGCGATGCATTTTACATGGTCTACGATGGGTACGGTCAACGTGGCTTTTATAATGATATTCTCCGTCGTGTTTTCCGTCATTATCACCATGTTCAGTTACGGGATTAACATACTTGCCCGTATTCCGATGATGATAAGCTCGCTCGGCCTCGTAATGGTGTACGAAGCTATCTGCAACGCATTCGGTGGGATGAGGTTTTCTACTTACTTTTCGATAATCGACCCGTATTTTTCTGAAATCAAACAGATTTCAGCCTTCCCCACCAACGTCATAATAGCTGTCGCCGTTTTGATTGTCCTTTGGTTTTTGCTGTACAAAACCAAATACGGCAAGGATACTTTTTCCCTTGCGGCAGACCCCAGGCTGGCGGTCAACTCCGGCGTCAACCAGGTAAAAAATCTGTTGCTTACTTCTGTGATAGTAGGTATCGTTTATGGCATAGGCGGCGTGTGGTATGTGCTTTCTCCCACATTAGGCGACTCGTTTGCGGCACCCAGCGGAATGTCTTCTGTGTTTGTAACATTCGGGGCGCTCGCGGGCGTTCTCATCGGCCGATATCTGGCAAAGTTCAGCGGCAATATCGTGTGGGGCATTATCTGCGGGTCTATAACCATGATGATAATCAATGTGGCCATTACATGTTTCCGCAACGCGCCCACGTCGACAGACATAATCGTCAGCGGTACAGTTATAATCGTCTTCTCGGCTTATCAGGCAAACGAGGCGGCTGTAAGACTGTTCTTTTCCTCCGCAGCCAAAAAGATTGCCGGTTTATTCAGGCGAAAGGAAGCGAAACCCGATTCGGAAGACTGATTTAATTCAACAGGATGCTTTTTATGAACAAGGAATTACTAAGGCAAAAGCCTTTTTACTTAAACGACGATAAAATAAAATGGGTGGAAGATACGTTATCTTCGCTGTCGCCGGAAGATAAGGTCGGGCAGATATTCTGCATACATCTCCACGACGGCACAGATGAAGAACTTGAGCGCAATCTCGGCGTAATGAACTTCGGAAGCTGTATGTTCCGCCCCATTCTCCGCTCTGACCAGGTGGCTGAATATATTGAAAAGGTCAATGCTTTGCTTCCCGTTCCGGCACTTTTTGCCGCCAACCTCGAAAGGGGTGGGGACGGGCTTATGAGCGACGGCACATATTTTGCCTCTGAAATGGAAGTTGCGGCAACGCGAAATTCGGAGATGGCAAAAAAACTTGGCGAAATATGCGGCACGGAGGCCAGCGCGGTAGGCGCCAATTGGGCGTTTGCGCCGATAATAGATATAGATAAAAATTTCCGCAATCCCATAACCAACACGCGCACATTCGGTTCCGATCCCGAAATAGTAGGGCAGTTCGGCGAGATTTATGTGCAAACCATTCAACAATATGGCGTTGCCGCGTGCATCAAGCATTTTCCCGGCGACGGCATGGACGAACGCGACCAACACCTTGTTACAAGTATTAACTCTTCGTCGGCAGAGGAGTGGGACGCAACTTACGGCAGAGTTTACAAAAGGTGTATAGAGGCAGGGGCGCTGAGCGTAATGGTCGGGCATATTATGCTGC
The DNA here is from genome assembly GCA_964447305.1 of uncultured Clostridia bacterium. Taxonomy (GTDB): domain Bacteria; phylum Bacillota; class Clostridia; order Christensenellales; family Borkfalkiaceae; genus Coproplasma. Next base: position 12,639 of record CAYURN010000019.1, on the reverse strand, counting down.
CGGCTTACGAACGGGTTTTCTGCCCCGATATAAAAGACGAGGATATTATGCCCGGTAGCTTATCGCATAATATCATGAAAAAACTGTTGCGCGATAAGCTCGGTTTCAACGGGCTTATCGTAACGGACGCCACCACAATGGCCGGCTATACGCTTGCAATGCCGCGCAATAAGGCGGTACCCACATCCATACAGAACGGCGCCGATGTATTCCTGTTCAGCCGTAATTTTGAAGAAGATTACAAATATATGCTGGAAGGCGTAAAGTCGGGGCTTCTGTCACGGGAAAGGCTCGATGAAGCCGTAACAAGGGTACTCGCCATGAAAGCGGCGCTTGGGTTGGATAAGAACGTTTATGTTTCCGAGGGACGGCATTACGATACAGTGGGCAGCACCGAACATATTGAATGGAGCAGACAGTGTGCGGATGAAGCTATAACCCTTGTAAAGGCAGAAGACGGTGTTTTGCCTCTGAGTCCCGAAAAATATAAGCGAATACTGTTGTTTCCCGTCCAACCCAAGCCTGGCGGAGCCGGGCAGTATATTGTTACCGACGGGGTTATGGACGATATTATTGAAAGGTTGCGCGCGGAGGGCTTTTCCGTGCATAAGTACAGGCCCACAAAGGTGAGAGAGGGCGAGTTGCCGTCCTATAAAAAAATGATCGGGCGTTACGATCTGATGCTGTATATTGCAAACGTAAGAACCAAATCAAATCAGACTACTGTGCGCATAGAGTGGGCGCAGCCCATGGGGGCGAACTGCATGCACTACATGCACGATGTTCCCACAATATTCGTTTCTCTTGAAAATCCCTATCACTTGTTGGATGTTCCGCGTGTAAAAACTTACATAAACACATATTCTTCAAACAGCAGGTGCAGGGAAATGCTTATCGAAAAACTCATGGGCAGAAGTCCCTTCAGGGGAACAAATCCCGTAGATCCATTCTGCGGTATGTGGGATACAAAATTATAATTTACTGTTAAAGGAGCTTATTATGGATGAAATAAAAAGCCTTAAGGACATACGCGATTTGATGACGAAACTGAATACAGAGCGCATGAAGGACGAGGTTCTTCCCGACGGTATAGAGGCGCATTACGATATTGTATTTGACGGCCGTTCGCAAAAACCGTATGGCCTCCTCGATGTGTACAGACCCGAAAACGCGCAAGGCAAACTGCCTGTAATTATAGATATCCACGGCGGCGGTTTCTGTGCAAGTGAAAAGGACATAAATGAAAATTTTTGCCGCCACCTGGCGCTTATGGGATTTGTTGTGGTAAACATAAGTTATGATCTCCTGCCTTCTGTAACCGTAGATTATCAGCTCGAACAATGTATAAAGGCGTTTGCATGGACAAAAGATCACATAGGCGAATATGATGGAGACGTCAACAATATTTTCATCACAGGCGATTCCGCGGGCGGATATCTTTGCTTCTATTCAACGGCAATAGCCTGCTCGCCTGAATTGCAGAAGCTTATGGATATTCCCGACCCCGGTATAGATATTCGGGCGATCGGCATTTCGTGCGGTAAATTCCATAACAGCGGCGGTTACGGCTCCGACGCGCTTACCGAAGAAGTAATGTTCGGCGGCGATTATAAGCAGAAAAAATTTCTCGAATACATAGGTTCGCCTGTAAAGACAATGCAAAATGTAAATATGCCTCCGCTGTGGTTTATGACTACAGAGCTCGACCTTATTCGCGATATGAACGAACTTTTCGCGAAGGAACTGAACGAAGCGGGGGTGCCGCACGAGTATGTGTATATCGAACAGCCTGAAGAGGGAAATCGGTTGGGGCATGTATTCAACGTCACTCATCCGCAGTGGAAGGAATCGAATGAAGTCAATCATAAGATGACACAATTTTTCGGTAAGCATATATGCAAGAATTGAAAGGGGTGATTTTCGATCTCGACGGCGTTCTGTGTCATACCGATATGTTCCATCTCTCCGCATGGCGGAAAGCTCTTGGAAAGTATGGTATAGCGATATCCGATTCAACGGGCAATAAGCTGCGCGGCGTCAGCCGTATGTCCAGCCTTGAAATTATTTTACAGGATGCGGGCGTGGATATGCCGCAGGAACGGAAAGAAGAAATATGCCGTGTTAAAAACGATATATATGTGGGGCAATTGAAAAATCTCGGTGCAAACGACCTTGCTTGCGATGCCGTCAGCACCCTGCTCGCTTTAAAGGAAAACGGCATAAAAATTGCAGTCGGTTCATCGAGCAAAAATACAAAGACGATACTTTCAGCACTCGGCATAGAGCATCTGTTCGATGCGGTTGTGGACGGCAATATGATAACCAAAAGCAAGCCCGACCCTGAAGTTTTCTTAAAGGCGGCGGAAGCTTTGGGGCTTCGCCCGAATCAATGCGCCGTTGTTGAGGACGCGGAGAGCGGTATACAGGCGGCAAAAGCCGGAGGGTTTTATGCGATAGCCATATCCGACGCTACGTCATCGCCGCTCGCCGACAAAAAAATCGGGTGTCTTGCGGATATCCTCGGGTAAATATTCATTGTTTCAGATATCATTATATTTTTCTCCATGCAGGCTGTGCGGATTTTTCCGTGCAGCCTTGTGTATAATAACGCTTTGAAAGCGGATATTTTTTAGCGCAAAAGAAGTTATTGTTTCGCCTCTTAAATCGAAAAAGGTCATTAAAAATTCAAGGCAGGAGTTTTTGTCTCCTGCCTTTTTAGATTTTATTTTAACTTTTTATAGTTCCAGACTGTCGGGGTTGAGCAAAAACTCACTTGCGCCTATCGTCAGATATCCATTCTCGTTCCGGCGTGGTTTTATATCGCACCCTATCACTATTATCTTTTTAAAAGAGTCGCACACTTTGTCGAACGGCCGCGTCTCCTGCAATCTCTTTTCTTCGGTCGGGATATCGTAAGCCGACTGAATGTAATAGCGCTTGCTGCCCTGGTTTGCTATAAAGTCGATCTCTAACTGCTTTTTCACGTCCTTGCCGCCATCATATTCGCTGCGCTCCACAACGCCTACGTCTACATTATGTGGAACTTTTATTAAATTTAAGCCTTGTAGAGATTCTGAAAAGCTCTTATTTTCCCGCATAAATATTTTTTAATAGTTTGTTGAGCGGTTGAGCATAATAATTGTAAATGGTCAAAACGGGCGTTTTTGAGCATTTTTGGCTTAAATTTGCCCATTTTAGAGGCGTTTTGAAATCTATGAAATAGCTTCAAGTCCAACAAGCGGAGCCATTCCGGTGATGATGGCTTTCGGGTACACCTGTTCCCTCGTCGCGGCAAACTGCGCTTTGAGCAAGCCGCTTTCTTCGGCTTGCAAGTGCGCTCCGTTGCCGCTCCTCTCTTGCGCATAGACAACGAATATTCGGCCCGTGATATAAGCGACCCAACGGGGTTTATGTCGTCCCCATAAACTGCTTGAAACCATAAAGAAAATATAAAGTAAACGCCGAGTTGCATGCAACTCGGCGTTTACTTTATTATTGCGTTAAATCACAAAACCCCGCGTTGTTCAAGGCGGTGGAGGTGTTTGAAAAATGCAGACCTGCCAATGTTCAGCACGGCGAGCGCGCCGCTCAAAGATATCTCCTTTTTTCGGTACGCGCGCATTACGCGGATAAATTCTTCGGAGTACTGTTTTTCCGGCCTCCCGAACTTTATGCCGCGCAGCTTTGCAAGGCGTATGCCCTCCTGCTGTCGGGCGTGAATGTTCTGCCGCTCATTTTCCGCCACGAAAGAAAGCACCTGCAAAACTATGTCGGCAATAAACCTCCCCACAAGCGTATCGGCCTTTGCCCGCGTATCTAAAAGCGGCATGTCCAGAACAAGTACGTCCGCACATATCCTGCGAGTAATGCGTTCCCACTCGTCTAAAATCTGGTCGTAGTTCCTGCCCAGCCTGTCTAATGAAAGAATAACGAGCAAATCTCCGTTTTTAAGTATTTTAATCAGCCGCAGGTAATTTTCCCGTTCAAAGTCTTTGCCGCTCTTTTTATCGGCAAAAATGTTTTCCTTTTCAATTCCAAATTTTTCAAATGCGTCGAATTGCCTTGCCAGGTTCTGGTCGTTGCCCGAAACACGGGCATAGCCGTAAGTGTTCATTGTTTTCTGTCTCCTTTTTTATAGTAAGGATAACAAAAAACTTAGCGGTCAGGTACTGAAAAGTCGCAAAAAATACGGCCAGAAAGGAGGTACAGAAAAATAAAAGTTTTGTGAAAATTGTGTATAAAATGTGTGCGGGGGGGGGCGCCTCACAGTGAAAATAAGGCAAGGCAGCGGATAAATCGGGCGGCGTTTGCGGGGCAAAAAGGCGTGTAAACCGGCACATATATGCGAGTATTTTAGTTTTTTAATACAAAAAAACAGTCCTTGAAAATCACACTTTTCATGGACTGTCGGCTTAAACTGAATTAGCGTCATAAACCATTGAATACGGCTATTAGCAACGTAAAAAATGTACCGCCATTCGTAATCACGGAGCAATTATATTACTTGTGTAGTTAAAAATCAAGAATTTTAAGCTAAATTTTTTACAAATTTTGACAAACGCAATAACTTTTAATGGTTCATGAAAAGTGTGCTTTTTGGACACCAAAATTCAAGCCTCCCCTTGAAAGGGGGCGCCTATAATGCGGAACCCCTCAGGCATGCCACCGCTGGCACTATGGCAAGCCAGCTCCCCTTGAAAAGGGGCGCCCTATAATGCGGAACCCCTCAGACTTGCTATTGCTGGCGCTATGGCAAGCCAGCTCCCCTAGGCGTAGGGGAGCCTCCAATAATGAACGCCGCCCCAAGCCTACAATGCGGAAGCCCTCAGATAAATCAATCAAACACAAGAATTTTTTTAATAATTAAAATAATCTATAAAAGATTCTGAAATTTATTGATTTTGTTATATTAAATCATTGACATATCACTACTTTTGTGGTAATATTTGACACCGTGCGTGGTAAAAGTTACTTATGAATTTATTGAATATCATAAAAGTAGCTTAAGCATGTGCATGCTCAGGGCGTTTTTGCGCCCGTTCAGTCATGTAATGGTAGTGCGCGGTAAGTTGTGATTGATGCGTACTGCCTCTCACCAAAAAAATACAAGCGCAAACCAAGATGAAATAATCTGGTTTATTGGGCTTTTTATATAGATAAAAATAAATCCATAATAGTAAACTTATTAGGAGAACGGAACAATGTCACAACACTTGAAACGTAAACCTATTGTTGCTGTGTTATTGGCGATAATATCGGTGGTTTGTTTTGCATTAGCTTTCTTTGTAATGCCCTCAGGCATAAGCTATGCTGAAACTGCAGTCTATGCTGAAACTAACCACAACGGCCATAGCACCAGCGAAGGCAGCAGTCCACAGTGGACGGAATTAACCGCTGAAGGCGGCACGTTAAGCGTTAGCGACGGCACGACGAGTTATTACTACCTCAGTAGCAATGTAACTCTTAGTGCAAACATAACCATAAGCGGTAACGTCGTGCTCTGCCTCAACGGCAAGGCCCTCACGGGCAACAACGGCACGGTTATCACCGTGTCCAGCGGCACATTTACCCTTTGCGACTGCACGGCGGAAACCGTAAACAACGACGACGGAACTACTACATATAACAGCGGCGTAATCACGGGCGGCACTGCTTCTCAGGGCGCCGGTGTATATGTTGGACAATATGGCACGTTCTATATGTACGGCGGCTCCATTTACAATAACACCGCAACCGTCAACGGCGGCGGCGTGTATCTTGCACAGAACAGCACGTTCTATATGTACGGCGGCTCCATCACGGGCAACACGGCAAACCAAAACGGCGGCGGTTTGTATGTATATGGCGGCGAGCTCATCATGGAAGGCGGCTACATAACGAACAACAGCGCCAATAACGGCGGTGGTTTGCGCGTACAGAACGGCGGCTCGTTCACTATGAAAGGCGGCGAGATATCCGGCAATGAGGCCACGAACGGCGGCGGTGGCGGTATCACCCTTATAACCGGCACGTTCACCATGGAAGACGGCAAGATATCCGGCAATAAGGCCACGAGCGGCGGCGGTGTGTATGTACATCACGGCAACAGCGCGGGCGGCGCCGTATTTACCATGAAAGGCGGTGAAATATCCGACAATGTGGCCACGACCGGCGGCGGCGTGTTTGTTTCAAGTTTCGACGACTTCTTCATGGAAGGCGGCTGCATTAAGGGCAACACGGCACGCCAAAACGGCGGCGGTGTGTATGTTGAAGGTGAGTTCACCATGTACGGCGGCGAGATATCCGGCAACACTGCAAGCTATAACGGCGGCGGCGTGTATGTATCCGGCGACGGCGAGTTCACCATGTCTGCGGGCGAAAATGGCTCCGTAGGCACTATATCGGGTAACAACGCAGCCTATGGCGGCGGTGTGTATAACAGCGGCGAATTCCACTTGAACGCCGGCACAATCGGCGGCGAAAACGCAGCCAACACAGCCGTAACTTCCGGCGGCGGCGTGTTTGTTAGAGAAGGCGGCTACTTTGCCATGAACGGCGGCACTATATCATACAACAAGGCAACAGTCGGGGAAGACGCAACGTTTGACCCCGATAGTGACGACGATACAAACAAAAGCTACGGCGGCGGCGTGTATTCAGAAGGCACGTTTGAAATGAGCGGCGGCATTATCTCGTACAACACTGCAAGCTATAATGGCGGCGGCGTGTGTGCGGGCGGCGAGTTCACCATGACCGGCGGCTCCATAACGTACAACAGCGCCCATAACGGCGGTGGCGTGTTTGTTAACAGTGGTGCTTATTTCACCATGGAAGACGGCAAGATATCCAACAACTCGGTAGAAAAATACGGCGGCGGCGTATTCTCAAACGGCTCGTTCTGGATGTACGGCGGCGAGATATCGTATAACTCCATGGGAGAAGAAGGACAGGGCAGCGGCGTGTATGTAGGCAATCAGCATACAGAAGTCAACGCCTTCTTCTACATGACAGCTGGCTTACTTGACGGAACAATAGTCAACGACCTGAAGTCTAACACTACCAGAACAGTCATATCCGGCGGCCACCTTTCGTGCGCGGCTTATGACTCAGTAAAAGACAACGAATACATAGTAACAGCTGGCTGCTCCGGGGTTACTGTTACGTTTTGCGAGAATACGGAACATACTTATGATTACTTCTATTGGGAAGTAGGTGGGCAACACGATTTTCCCGCGACTTGGACAGACGACGAAAACAACTCCACCCACTCCCGTAAGTGCAATAACTGCGATGCAGTTGAAACAGCCACACATGACTTCGTAGACTACAAATACAACGGTGACGCAACTTGCACTACAGCAGGCACATGTACCGCAAAGTGCGAATACTGCACCGCAACGGACACAATAACGTATGGCGATCCGCTCGGCCACGACCTTGTATCTGTTGATGCACAGGAAGCAACCTGCGAGGAAGCAGGCTGGGAAGCCTACGAAGACTGCCAGCGTCCGAATTGCGGCTACGACACTAAGGTAGAAATTTCTGCAACAGGCCACAATTGGGGTGACTGGTCAAGCAGCGGCAACGACCAGCATAGCCGCAGCTGCCAAAATGATGATTGCAACAAAACTCAATCTGAAAACCACTACACACAGTACGAAGGCGATACATGCGCGGCAGATACGAACTATGCGCATAGTGAGGGTGGTCATGTATGGTACTATCCGCTTGAATCAGACATACTTGACACTGACGGCGAAACCGTAAACTATGCGAAAGCTGACTACCATGCCAAAGTATGTGAGTTCTGCGGTTATGTAACCTACGAAACACACAGCTGGGCAGAAAACGTCAGCAAAACAGCAACCTGCACGGAAGGCGGCTACATTACCTACGAATGTACGGTATGCCACGACACCAAGACTGAAACAATTGAAGTAACCAGCCACAGTTTTACAGAGTATACTCACAACAACCCTACCTGCACGGCAGACGGCAATATAGCGTACAAGCAATGCACCGTCTGCGAAAAGTACTTCAAAATCGAAGCTGATGGCGAGACAGCAGTAGAAGTTGAAAACGTTCAGGACGAAAACGGCACCTACTTCTATGTAATACCCGCGCTTGGTCACAGTCTTACAAAGACTGAGTACAGCGAACCTACCTGCACAGCAGACGGCAATTTAGATTATTGGACATGCTCAACGTGCGGAAACTACTTTGCCGATAGCGAGGGCACGCAGGGTATCGAATACGCAGACACGATAATACCCGCGCTTGACCATAATCTTGTATGGCAGCATAATAACAGCGCCTCTGGGCATTATCAGGAATGCAAAAACACGGGTTGCGATTTCCAGACCGAGACTGAACCCCACAAGTGGAGCGCTTGGAGCGCAGACGAAGGCACAGATGGTGAAGAGAGTACAACTCATACGCGTACCTGCGAAACTTGCGGCTATTCCGAAACAAAATCCCACAACTGGAACGACGACGGTGAGTGCGAGGATTGCGACACCGAATGCGATCACGAATGGGGTAGGTGGACGACAGACACTGATGAAAATGGTAACTCCATCCATACATGCACTTGCAGTGTATGCGGCGTGACCAAAACCGAAGATCATGTCTACGGCGATTGGGTCGCAGACGAGGGTACAGACGATGAAGCAAGTACAACTCATTCGCGTACCTGCGAAATTTGCGGCCATATAGATACAGAAGAGCATAGCTGGGGCGCTTGGAGCCAAGATAAAATCGACGGCGTAGACCAAGGCACCCATACGCGCGAATGCACGGTTGATGGCTGCGAAGCAACACAAACAGAATCCCACAGCTACGGCAATTGGACGGTTGACAGCAGCGATAGCACGAAGCATACAGGCACTTGCACGGCTGAGGACTGCGAAGCAACCATAACCGAAGAGCATGTCTACCTTACGAATGACGGCAATGACGTTTGGAAGGATACCGGCGACGCTCATTCCCGTTACTGCCTGCTTTGCGGATATGAAGATACTCAATCACATGTATGGCAAGGCTGGACTGTTGACGGCGACTACCATAAAGACGAATGTGCATATTGCGGCGCTACCGACTCGGAAGAACATGTCTACGGCGCTTGGGTCGCAGACGAAGGCACAGATGATGAAGCAAGTACAACTCATTCGCGTACCTGCGAAATTTGCGGCCATGTAGAAACAAAGTCCCACACCTGGGTCGACGGTGAATGCGAGGATTGCGGCGAACAGTCACACACACACGACTATTCGATAATCGCCTATGACGATACCTACCATTGGAACGAATGTGTGTGCCATGCTACGACTGAAAAAGTAGAACATAACACCAATGGCAACGCTATTGAGGATATAGTATCAGCAACCTGCGAGGAGGCTGGAAGCTATTACAAAGTAGTTTACTGCAAGGTATGCGGCAAAGAACTTTCCCGCGAAAAAGTAACCATTCCTGCAACGGGCCACAATTGGAAAGAAAGCAGCAGAACTGCCGCAACCTGCTCTGAAGAAGGTTACATAACCTACAAGTGCGCTAACTGCACAGATGGCTACACTATAACCTTAGAAAAGACAGCGCACACCGCAGGCGATGCAGTTAAAGAGAATGTAGAATCAGCAACCTGCGAGGAAGCTGGAAGATATTACCTTGTAGTTTACTGCACAGTATGCGAGGAAGAGCTTTTAAGAGTGACTATAACCACTCCTGCAACGGGTCACACCTGGGTCGACGGCAAATGCACCGAATGCGATAAGGAATGTGAGCATGACGAGTACGAGGACGGCGAATGCACCGAGTGCGGAAAGGAATGCGACCATGACTATGTAGACGGTGAATGCACCAAGTGCGGCGAGAAATGCGAACATGACTACCACGACGGCGTATGCACCAAGTGCGACAAGGAATGTGAGCATGACGAGTACGAGGATGGCGAATGCACCGAATGCGGAAAGGAATGCGAGCACAGCTGGACGGAAACCGACAGAACTGCCGCAACCTGCACAGAAGCAGGCGCAATTGATTATGCGTGCGACAAGTGCGACGCGACCTATACTGAAACAATACCTGCAACGGGTCACAACAGTGTAACCCAAACGGTCACCGAAGAAAAGGCAACCTGCACGGAAAGCGGCTCATACACAGTAGTAGCTAAGTGCACAACATGTAACGCGGTTCTTGACAGCAAAGATATAACGGTGTCCGCAACAGGACATACCTGGAAAGAAAGCAGCAGAACTGCCGCAACCTGCACGACTGCAGGCGTAATTAACTATGAGTGCGAGAACTGCGACGAAACTACAACGGAAACAATACCTGCAACGGGTCACAACAAGGTAACCCAAAAGGTCACCGAAGCAGAAGCGACAGACTGCACATCAGGCGGTTCATACACAATAGAAGCTGTTTGCGAAGATTGCAATACCGTGCTTGATGAAGAAACTGTAGGTGTTTCCGGAGGTCACACGATTGTAATCGAAACGACCAGCTCAACGCCTGCAACCTGCACGACAAACGGTTCGTACACAGTAGTATCTTACTGCGAAATATGTGAACATGAATTCAGCCGTACAACGGTAACCGTTTCTGCAACAGGCCACACTTATGCAATATACGATTCAAAGGATGCAAGCTGCTCTGAAGCAGGTTACATAACCTACAAGTGCGCTAACTGCACAGATGGCGACACTATAACCTTAGAAAAGACAGCGCACACCGCAGGCGATGCAGTTAAAGAGAATGTAGAATCAGCAACCTGCGAGGAAGCTGGAAGATATTACCTTGTAGTTTACTGCACAGTATGCGAGGAAGAGCTTTTAAGAGTGACTATAACCACTCCTGCAACGGGTCACACCTGGGTCGACGGCAAATGCACCGAATGCGACAAGGAATGTGAGCATGACGAGTACGAGGATGGCGTATGCACCAAGTGCGACAAGGAATGTGAGCATGACGAGTACGAAGACGGCGTATGCACCGAATGCGGAAAGGAATGCGAACATGACTATGTAGACGGTGAATGCACCAAGTGCGGCGAGAAATGCGAACATGACTACCACGACGGCGTATGCACCAAGTGCGACAAGGAATGTGAGCATGACGAGTACGAGGATGGCGAATGCACCGAATGCGGAAAGGAATGCGAGCACAGCTGGACGGAAACCGACAGAACTGCCGCAACCTGCACAGAAGCAGGCGCAATTGATTATGCGTGCGACAAGTGCGACGCGACCTATACTGAAACAATACCTGCAACGGGTCACAACAGTGTAACCCAAACGGTCACCGAAGAAAAGGCAACCTGCACGCAAGGCGGCTCATACACAGTAGTAGCTAAGTGCACAACATGTAACGCGGTTCTTAACAGCGAAGATATAACGGTGTCCGCAACAGGACATACCTGGAACAGAGGCGAAGTAACTACGTCTGCAACCTGCACGCAAAAGGGTGTAAAGACCTATAAGTGCGAGAGCTGCAACGCGACCTATACTGAAGAAATTCCTGCAACGGGTCACACCCATCTGATCGAAAGAACCTATACAAACGCGAAAGACTGCGAGACAGAAGGTTCTTACACGATAGTAGTTTCCTGCGAAGATTGCAACACCGTGCTTTTTGAAGAAACTGTAGGTGTTTCCGGAGGTCACGCGATTGTAACCAAAACGACCGGCTCAACGCCTGCAACCTGCACGACAAACGGTTCGTACACAGTAGTAGCTTACTGCGAAATATGCGGCAGTGTATTCAGCGAGACAACTATAACTGTTGATGCAACAGGTCACAGCCTTGCGAAGTATAGTGCCAAAACTCCTACCTGCACTACAGCCGGCAATTCAGAATACTGGTACTGCACAGTATGCAATACGCTCTTCGCTGATGAGGCTTGCGAGAATGTAATCAGCAACATAACAGATATAACCATACCCGCGCTCGGTCATGACTATGCGCTCAAGACGATCGCGTCGGTAAAGGCGACTTGCACGGAAGATGGTTATCATATAGTAGTATCTTACTGCAAAGTATGCAACGTAGAATTGAGCAGCGAAACCATAACAGATCCTGCAATCGGCCACGACACTGCGTGGTATGAATATCAGGCTCCTACCTGCACGGCAACCGGCAATTTAGAATACTGGTACTGCACGGTATGCGATACGTTCTTCGCCGATGAGGCTTGCGAGAATGTAATCAGCAACATAACAGATATAACCATACCCGCGCTCGGTCATGACTATGCGCTCAAGACGATCGCGTCGGTAAAGGCGACTTGCACGGAAGATGGTTATCATATAGTAGTATCTTACTGCAAAGTATGCAACGTAGAATTGAGCAGCGAAACCATAACAGATCCCGCAACCGGCCACTACTACGGTGACGACGGTAAATGCACAGTATGCGACAAGGAATGTGAGCATGACGAGTACGAGGACGGCAAATGCACCGAATGCGGAAAGGAATGCGACCATGACGAGTACGAGGACGGCAAATGCACTGAATGCGGAAAGGAATGCGACCATGAGTACGAAGACGGCGTATGCACCAAGTGCGACAAAGAATGTGAGCATGACGAGTACGAGGACGGCAAATGCACCGAATGCGGAAAAGAGTGCGAGCACAACTACGAAGACGGCGTATGCACCAAGTGCG
>CAYURN010000018.1:0-19023 GCA_964447305.1 uncultured Clostridia bacterium | reverse complement strand
GCAACAGTAGTGTATAAAAAAGTAGTTCATATAAATCGGCTGTGTTAGAATATAACTGCAAAGAAAAACCAAGCACAGGAGAAATATATGAACTACACCCATCTTACCATAGAAGAACGCGCATGTCTACGAAAATATTATGTAGAAGGCAAAAGTTATAGAGAAATAGCAAGATTGCTCGGAAGAAGTCCAAGTACAATAAGCCGAGAGATAGCAAGGAATTATACACACAGATACGCAATAAACACCTATTACCCGCACACGGCACAAAAGAAATACTTGCTGCGCCGCTCGTTCTGTCACCGGGGAATGTTCTGGAATAAGGAAGTAATTAACTACATAAACGAAAAACTGCAACAAACATGGTCGCCCGAGCAGATAGCAAACGCGCCTTGCGAACTGAAATTGCCGAGTTTTAAGACGATATACCGCTGGGTATACGAAAAGTATTTAGTGCGTGGCAACGTAAAAGTGTTGAGAAGAAAAGGCAAGACACGCAAACGCATGGGAACGGGTGGCAGGTTTACCACAGGCAAAAGCATACGCAAGAGAGATAAAAGCGTATATTCGCGCAAAGAATTCGGGCATTGGGAGGCAGACACCGTGGTATCCGGCAGAGGCAAGACAAAGGCTTGTTTTGCCACTCTTGCGGAACGGACAACCAGGTATTACATAGCAGTCAAGATACCCGACAGAACGGGTGAAAGCATGGCAAAGGCAATAATAAAGGCGTTGTCGGTATTTCCTTGCGATGCGGTAAAGACAATAACATGCGACAGGGGCAGCGAGTTCGCCTGTTGGAGAAAAATAGAGAAAGAACTTCACTGCGACGTATATTTTGCCGACCCGTACTGCGCATGGCAGAAGGGAACTAACGAAAACCTTAACGGGCTTTTGCGTGAGTTCTATCCCAAAGGCAGGAATCTTTCCCGTGTGAGTGAAACCACGCTAAAAAAGAATCTGGCGCTTATTAACGCCAGACCCAAAAAAGTTTTAGGTTTCAATAAACCTGTCGATTTATTTTACTCTTTTATCTCTAACTGTTGCACTTAGTTTGACAATTCATTTATGCTCTGCGCTGAATTACGAATTTTTCGAAAAAAATTATCGCCTGTGATATCTATATTATGCGCTTGACAACGGCCATGAGTTCTGTTAGAATTATCGTGCTCATCGGAGGGTGGCAATTTTTAGGCAGAGATATTGCAAACCGGATAAGATGACAGGATGTAGATTCTGTTGTTTTGTCCGGCTCTTTTTATTTACTATGGACGCATTAAAGAACTCAGTAAACAAAATATATTTTCGTTATCTTTTCGCGGCAATGGGTAGCGCGCTGATAACTTCCATATATTCGCTGGTGGACTGCATAATGGTCGGTCAGTATGAAGGCCCCGACGGCACGTCGGCACTCGCCGTGGTGATGCCCGTCTGGAACATGATCTTCGCCTTTGCGCTGCTGTTCGGCGTGGGCGGCTCTGTGCTTATGAGCAACCTGCGCGGACAGAACCGACGCGAAGACGGCAACCGCGCCTTCACCTGCGCGTTGATCTGCGTGTGCGCAGTCACGGCGATAATTATGCCCGTATTTATAGTGTTTGACGAGCCCCTTTTAAGGCTGTTCGGCGCGGGGGACGACGAACACATACTTGCACTCGCGCTCGATTATACGTTCTGGCTTGAAATATCCGTGCCGCTGTTCACCATAGGACAGTGTATAGCCGTGTTCGTCCGCAACGACGACAACCCCATGCTTGCGACGGTTGCCGTGCTTTCGGGCGGAATATTCAACATAATCGGCGACTACATGCTTGTATTCGTGGCGGATTTGGGCGCGTACGGCGCGGGGTTGGCCACCGCCACAGGGCAGTTTATAGCCGTAATAATTCTGCTTACACACTTCTTTAAAAAGAGGAACACGCTCCGCTTGGTAAATCCCGCAGGCTTTATTAAGATGTCTGCGAGGACGATAGTGATAGGCTTACCCACTTTCCTGATAGATATGGCGGCCGCGCTGTCTTCAACGCTGTTCAACAATCAGATAATGAAATACAGCGGCTCGGCGGCGCTGGCCGTGTTCGGCGTAATAATCAATGTGGCGCTGATAGTGCAATCATTCTCATCGGGCATAGGTCAGGCAATTCAGCCCATAATATCCCAAAACTACGGCGCGGGAGAAACCGCAAGGGTCAAAAAATTCCTGCTCCGCGGGCTGGCGTCCGTAGGAGTGCTTACGGCGGTGATACTGCTCCTCTGCATGTTGCTGCCCACGCAGTTTATATACGCATTCATGACTCCCACGGAAGAAGTGCTGGCCATAGGGTCACAGTATATGCGCATCTACTTCATAGCGTTTGCATTTATGGTATTCAACATATTCGCCACATATTATTTGCAGGCCACAATGCGGCCCAAGCTTTCCGTGGCGGTTTCCCTGCTACGCAGCATAATTCTTGCAGGTTCGCTCATCTATGCTCTGCCTGCGATATTCGGCGGCGACGCGATATGGTGGGTAATGCCCGTAAGCGAACTTATCACCGCGGCGGTTGCCTGCATACTGCTCATCTTAAACGTACGCGGCGGCCTTGCACCGCGCGAAATAACCTTGATGACCGAATAATAGCGCTTAACTCAACTTTTATTCTGCAACTGCTCATTAAATCGGACATATTCTTTCACTTCAAAAATAAACGAACGATTAAAGGCGGGCGCGCCATCGCAGATGGCGCGCCCGCCTCATTTTTATAACAGGTACGGCGATACGGCGTTATAAGTGTTTACGCTCCCTGCGAGTCTGCTCTCAGCCGCCCGCCTCCCCGTCCAGAGCCTCGATATAAAAACTAACGGGGCGGAAGCCGTCGTTACAGGATATCATGGCGCTTTTGGGATTTTTCATCCAGCCGTCGTAAAAGTTGCCGCCGCCGGCGGCAAGCTGCCTGACGAAATATTCCATGCTGCCCCACGCGCTTTCGCAAAGACCTGCGGGACGTTGCCCGCCGACGGAGATGAACGAGTCGCCCACACGCACGCTGCACGCGTGTTCGAGGGGATTTTCGTACTTTTGCGACAGGTCGCTGTGGCAGACCTGCCTTACCGCCGTTATACGCACATTGTACATTTGTTTTACCTCTTATATCAATTGCAGGCGGCACAACCGTGCCGCCTGCATAATATTTTATTTAATCAGCGCGTTACCCTTGTGCGCTCGGCATTGCGCGATTTGATTGCGTCCCACAGCTTGCCGTATTCGGCGACAATTATGGGCACGAGCGACAGGCCTATCGTGATGAGCCACTGTTGCCAATTGAGTGCGCTGAGGCCGAGGAACTCCGTACCCGTCATGTTGGGAACAGCGGCAAGAATGGCGAAGATAACAAGCATTGCGCCGCAGCTTATATAGAGCTGAGGATTGTCCTTTACGCGATACTTATAGAGCATGCTCCTTGAACGGACGGTAAGCACATGCAGAATGGACGTCCAGCCCGTGACGAGGAATGCCATAGTTCTGCCGACAGCTGCCGAATGGTCGGAGGAAATGAAGGTTGCTTCACCGTTGATGAACACGATGTGGTCGCCGATGTAGAACGCCACGAGAGTGACGAGGGCAAACACAAAAATTTGCTGAATTATGACTTCCATCAGACCGCCGCCGAAGAAACTTTCGTCGCGGGCGATGGGTTTGCGCTTCATTATACGCTTATCCGACTCCTCTTTGGACAAGGCGATACCGGGAATACCATCGCCGAGGACGTTGATGATGAGGAGCATCAGAGGGGTGAGCGGCAGCTCCCAGCCCATGAATTGAGCAAAGAGCATGACGGCTATTTCCGAAATGTTGCACACGAGCAGGAAATACACGAGCTTGCGTATGTTGGAGAATATGTTCCTGCCCTCGCCGACGGCTTCGATTATGGTGGAGAACTTGTCGTCGGTAAGAACCATCTTTGCGGCGCTCTTGGCGACTTCGGTGCCGTTTATACCCATTGCAACGCCTACATCCGCGGCCTTTAAGGCAGGGGCGTCGTTTACGCCGTCGCCCGTCATGGCTACGACTTCGCCGCGCGACTGCCATGCCTTGACTATGCGTATTTTATCTTCGGGGGATACGCGCGCATATACCGAGTAGAATTCTATGCTCTCGTTGAGTTCTTCATCCGAAAGTTTTGAAAGCTGCTGACCGGTGATTACGCCCTCGCCTGCGGAGATGATGCCCAGATCTTTGGCTATTGCCGCGGCTGTGGCGGCGTGGTCGCCCGTGATCATTATGGTGCGTATGCCCGCGGCCTTTGCCTTGGCGATTGCCGCGGCGGCTTCCGGACGGGGCGGGTCGATTATGCCGACGAAGCCGGCAAAGGTCTGGCCGCTCTCCACAGCGGAGATATCGGCGGGGAGTTTATCAATAACTTTATATGCAAGCGAGATGACGCGCAGCGCGTCGGAGGCGAAACCGTCGTGAGTATCTGTGAGCGGTTTCATGTAGTTAAGGTCGCTCCTGTCGAAGGGCAGACGGTCGAACGCGCCCTTGGTGAGGACGAGATAGCCGCCCTCCTTCCGCTCATAGACGGCGGTCATCATCTTGCGCGACGACGAGAAGGGTATTTCCGCCACCTTATGGTATTTGGTCTGAAGGTTGGGATAATCTATGCCCTTTTGCATGGCGAGGCGGACTATTGCGCTTTCGGTAGGATCGCCGAAAATCTTTTCCGCGCCGTCGTCGTCCGTGCCGACCGTGGCCACGCAGGCGAGGCAGAGCCTTTCAAGAAAGAGCATCTGACTGTCGGAAAAGTTTGCGTCCTCGGCAACGGGAGTGTCGCCGTAGACCCACAGTCTTTTGACCGTCATCTTGTTCATGGTCAGCGTACCCGTCTTGTCCGAACAGATGACCGAAGTTGAACCGAGCGTTTCGACGGCCTGCATCTGACGGACGAGCGCGTTGTTGGCGGCCATCTTTTTGGCACCCTCGGCCAGAATGAGCGTGACGACGAGGGCGAGCGTTTCGGGAACGGCCGCAACCGCCAGCGTGATGGCGACCATGAGCATATCCATGGTGAACTGGCCGCTGTTCTGGATGAGGCTGACGACGAACAGAATTATTGCGGACATTACGGCAATGCCGCTTATTATCTTGCCGACCTTGTCAAGACGCACCTGAAGGGGCGTTTTCTGCTGTTTTGTTTCTTTAAGGAAACGGGCTATCTTACCGATTTCGGTATTCATACCCGTATCGGTTATGACGGCCGTGGCGTTGCCCGCCGTTACAAGACAGCCTGAAAATACGCAGTTTACCCTGTCGCCCAAGGGGACTTCGGTTGTAAACTCCGCCTCCGCGTCCTTTTCAGCGGGGACAGATTCGCCCGTGAGCGAAGATTCGTCCACGGCGAGGCTTTCGCTCCTGATAAGGCGCGCGTCGGCGGGGACGAGGTCGCCCGTCTTGAGCATAACTATATCGCCGGGAACAAGTTCTTCGGGGTTGAGTTCCTGCACGTTGCCGTCGCGCACGGCGCGGCATATCGGCGACGACAGGCTGGATAGCGCGTCGAGGGCGTTTTCTGCCGAGCGTTCCTGCGTGACCGCGAGGATGATGTTCATTATAATGACGGCAAAGACGACGACAGGTTCGATGAAGCTGCCATCTTCCTCTATTATCGCCATTATAAGGCTGAGTACGCCGGCTATTATAAGTATTATAGTGGATACATCTTTGAGCTGAGAAAGTATCTGACTGACAAGACTCTTTTTCTTCTGCTTTTCAAAGGCGTTACGACCGAATTTTTCAAGGCGCGCAGACGCTTCCTTGGAGGAAAGGCCGCGGGACGAATCTACGTTCTGCTCTTTCAGCAAATCGGCGGAGGATTTCAAGTAATTTTCCATAACGTTTCCTCAAAAAATATATTAGTTATAATATTATAACATATCGCAGCGTAATTTTTCAAGTGCTGAATAATATTTTTATTTAAATTTTATAAAAAATTACGGCAGACATTCCGCGCTTTATACGTCAGATTTACAGACGGATTGACCTGCATATATCCACTGCGGCGCTCTGGACGGCGTTGAACTTTTTTCCGCGGCGGGAAATTATGAACCATGTACGCGAAAGATCGAGTCCGGAGAGCGATATTTCGCGCAATCGGCCGCAGGATATGCCCTCCCTGACGAGTGCATACGGCAGCACCGCCACCCCGCAGCCGTCCTGAGCCGCGGCAATGAGAGCGCTGTTGCTTGACGACTGAATGACGGGACTTGCCGCAAGGCCGCGTTCTGCAAGGCGGGCGTCAAGCAGATCGCGCGAGGCGCTGCCGCGCAGCCTGAGCAACAGCGGCAGACGGGCGAGCACGGCGCCGTCCGCAGAGCTGCCAAAGGGCGCGGACGGCGCGCACACGGCCGCAAGCCTGTCCCCCGCCCACTCCTCCGCCACGAGGTCGCCCGAGATACGCCCTTCCACTATCGCGAAGTCCAGCACGCCGTTCAAAATTTCGTTCTGAATGGCGGCCGTGCTGTCGATTACGGCAGTACATTCAACGCCGCATATTCGGGCACGGATGGCGTTTATGAGCTGTGGAACAACAATCTTCCCGACCGTGATGGACGCGCCGAGCCGCACCGCAGGTTTTGCGGCGGCACTGGCGGCGGCAGCTTCAAATTCATCGAACTGGGCGAGGACATCGGCCGCTTTTGTCTTTAACTTCTCGCCTTCGGGCGTGAGTACCAGCCTGCGGCCAACGCGTTCGAACAGCTTTACGCCGTAATAACTTTCAAGTTCTGACAGGGTCTGGCTGACCGAAGGCTGAGCAACGCACAGGGCTTCGGCGGCGCGGGTCACGCCGCCCCTTAAACACACCTCGTAAAATGTTCGTATGTGGCGAATTGTCATAAGCATTTACCTATGTTTTTTATTTAAATATAATATTTTACATATAATTTGTCAAGATGTATAATTGCAATAAAAGGAGGATTTATGGAAAAATTAAAGATGTGCCTGAAGTTATTTGCGATCATGCTGAAGATAGGACTGTTCACCTTTGGCGGCGGGTATGCGATGGTCACGCTGTTGGAGAACGAGTTTGTTACCAAGCGCAAATGGCTGGAGAGCGATGAATTTGTAAACATTGTGGCGATAGCCGAGTCCACCCCCGGCCCCATAGCAATAAATTCGGCTACATACGTCGGGTACAAGATGGCGGGGGCCATAGGGTCGCTTGCGGCGACGTTGGCGGTGTGCATACCGTCGTTTGTGATAATATACTTAATATCGCTGTTCTTTGACGCATTTATGCAGTTGGAATATGTTGCCTATGCCTTTGAAGGCATTCAGGCGTGCGTGATATTCCTTATACTGAGCGCGGGGGTGAGAATGTTCATAAAGCTGCCAAAGACGGTTTTCAACATAATCACGTTTGTGCTTTCGGCCGCATGTATGATAACGCTGAGCGTGCTGGCGATAAGTTTTTCGTCGGTATATTATGTGCTGATTGCCGCGGGGCTGGCGCTTATAGTCTATCTTATAACATTTCTGCGCGGAAGAAAGTCGGCCGCAAAAGACGACGGGGAGGACGGGCATGATATATCTTAATCTGTTTCTGACGTTCATGCAGATAGGCGCGGTGTCGTTCGGCGGCGGGTACGGCATGATTTCGCTGATACGCGAAGTTGTAATAGAAAACGGCTGGCTGAGCGAGGAACAGTTTCTGAACTTTATAGCCGTGGCCGAATCCACCCCCGGCCCGCTGGCCGTGAACATGGCCACGTTCATAGGTTCATCCCGTGCGGGGCTTGCGGGCGCACTCGCCGCGACGGCGGGCGTGGTGCTGCCTTCGTTCGTCATAATACTCATAATAGCCGCGCTGATAAATAATCTTTTGAAATACGCAGGGGTAAAGAGCGTGCTGAACGGTATTCAGCCGACCATTATCGGGCTGATTACCGCCACGGCAATCACAATGTTCATGACCAACATACTTGCCTTTACAAGCGTCGGCGACGAGGTTGCGTTCAATTGGAAGAGCATGGTCATATTTGTAATAATCGCCGCCGTTGCGCTGGGCTGGAGACTGTGGAAGAAGAAAACCTTTTCGCCCATATTGTTGATAGTAATTTCGGGCGGGCTGGGAATATTATTCAATGTGCTTTAAACACCGACAAAAAAGCGGCGCGCGCAGAGTGTTTCTCTGCGCGCGCCGCTGTATTTCAAGACAAATTGCAAGACCAATTACAGCATGGCGAGCACTTCTGCCGCATTGGTATCGGGCTTGACTTTGGGCATTATATCGGCTATATTGCCCTGCTCGTCGATGATGAAAGTTGTGCGGACAACGCCCATACTCGTCTTGCCATACAATTTTTTCTCCTGCCAGACGCCGTAGGCCTTGATGACGGAGAGTTCCGGGTCGGCCAAAAGAATGAACGGCAGGTCGTATTTTTGGGCAAACCTGAGGTGAGAAGCCACGCTGTCGCGGCTGACGCCGATGACGACTACGTCCTTCTGCCTGAATCCTTCATACTGTGCGGCAAACGCACAGGCCTGACGGGTACAACCGGGCGTGTTGTCCTTGGGATAAAAGTACAGCACGACCTTTTTTCCCAAAAAATCTGAAAGAGATACCTCTTTTCCATCCTTGTCCTGCAATGTGAAATCGGGCGCCTTTGCACCTACCTGCATGAATGACCTCCTCCGCCGCCGACGTGACGGCTGAAATATTTTAATTGAAGACTGCACAAAATCTATTCCAGAAATTGCCCCGCGCCGCCAAAGATAGGGCGGCGTATGTGTATTTTATTTTAGCATACGGGGTACGGCTTGTCAAAGGAATGGCTGCGGTAAGCACTGTGCCGCGGCGGACAGACGGGCGTAAACATGAAATTTTTGAACAAATATCGAAAAACACTTGCAAACTCAGGGAAGTGCGCTTAAAATATAAGTGTATCCGCACAGGAAAAACAAAATACAGCAAAGGAGATAAAGCATTGGAAGATTTCATCAACGGAGTACGCGACTTTTTTTCCGACTTCATCTATGACGGCGGACTGACGATCGTGCGCACGATAGCTTTTGCGCTGTTGGGACTTGTCATCCTGAAGATTGTGCGCATAATAGTGCGGCGCACAACCATGCGCAGCAAGCTGGATAATGCCGCGGCTACATTTGTCATTTCGGTGATAACCGTGGTATTGTATGTGGCGCTTATAATAATAGTTGCAAGTTCGCTGGGCATATCTACGGCGGGCATTATAGCCGCCTTTTCGGCCATAGCGCTTGCAATAGCGCTCGCCTTGCAGGACAGCCTTGCAAGCCTTGCCAACGGGGTAATAATAATATTTACCAAGCCTTTCAAAAAGGGCGACTTAATTATGATAAACGACCAGGAGGGAACCGTTCAGGACATACGCCTCTTCAACACGAAGATACTTACATCCGGCAATGACGAAGTAATCATTCCCAACAGCGACGTGTTGTCGGAAACTCTTGTCAACGAGAGCACAATGCCGCTGAGGCGCGTTTCACAGTCATTTTACATCAGGTATGCCTGCGACGCAGACGTAGTGCGCGCAACCATACAAAAAAGGATGGAGGCGAGCGAGAACATTATATCCAGCCCCGCGCCCTCGGTGGGAATAGACAGCTTTGGCGAAACATCCATAAAGTGTACGGCTTACGCGTGGGCCGCGCGCGAAACATCCGGGAGCGCAAAATCGGACGTAAAACAGATAATATATTCGACCATACGCGAGCTGCACGCCGAGCCTTCAGCGCTGAACGTACAGGTACTCAATGCAGGGGAGGACAGAGATGAATAATATAACATTGCTCAGCTCGGCCGTCTCCGCCGATTGGAAGATAATAATTGAATATATAATATATGCCGTCATAATAGCCGTCAGCATAATTCTGCTGATAGCTTTGCGCAAGCGCACGCGGCTGCCCAAACACGGCGAACTGAAAAAGAGGCTTGTTATGCTTCATGCCGACATAAACGCGCTGAAATCGCCGGAACAACGCTTAAAATTTTTCAAGAACGTTTCGCGCACGGTGTACAAGGCGGACAACCTGGCATTCACCGCCGCTATGCTAGCAGAAAAGGAGAGATATTCCGATCTGAACAAGATAGCTTCGCTGACGGAGGAGGCGCGGGGAGAGCTGTGGCCCTACAAGTACAGCAAGAAGGAACCTGAACAGCACGACGGCATCGACGCCGCCGCAGATAAGATTACGCAGGCAATCGCCGCGATAGACAAAGTTATCGAGCGGGACAAAAAACTCAACAGAAAAAAATAAGCCTTTTAAAAAGACTCGGCGGACAAATCATGTCCGCCGAGTCTTTTTAATTAAAATTCCACAACAAATTTATTCGCCGCTACGGTCGAAAAGCACCATAAATGCGCCCTTGAAAATTATTTTCAGGTCGAGCCAAAAGCTGCGTTTTTCTATGTATTCATAGTCGAGTTTCATCCATTCGTCAAAGGACAGCGAATTGCGGTTGGGCTGAATCTGCCAAAGGCAGAGCAACCCGCCGGTTACGTCCAGACGGTGCATCTGCTCTTCGGTATATTCCGCAACCTCGTCGGGCAGCGGGGGCCTGGGACCGACGACAGACATCTTGCCCGTGAATATATTCCAAAGTTGGGGCAATTCGTCGATCGACGTCTTTCTGAGGAACTTGCCGAACTTAGTAATCCTGGGGTCGTCCTTCATCTTGAATGCAGGAGGATCGGCTTCGTTCAGGCCGGCGTCAATAAGGGCCTGTTTCATGCCGTCGGCGCCGGGACACATGGAACGTATTTTATAAAACTTGAACGTCTTGCCGCCCTTGCCCACCCTTGTGGACGCATAGATGGGGCTTTTATTGAATTTTTCGCCCTTTTTGCGCTTGCGGGGTTTGAGAAGGCAGTCAATGACTTTTCCGTCGCTGCGGATAAAACGTTTTGCCCGCTTGGCCTTGGGCGCGTCCTTGCTGTCCGCTTCGGTTATGACAAGTTCATACGCCGAGTTTCTGGCGTCTTCGAACCACTTTATAAACAGGCAGATTGCTATAAGCCACGACAGCACAAGCAAAACGAGGCCGGAGGAAACAATGTCAAACGTGCGCTTGACAAAGCGGTAAAAATATTTCTTCTTTATAGCGGGCGGGGAGTACTCCCCCACCCCTGCCGAACCGATAGGCTGACCTAATACAGCGCTGTCGGCAGCGGCCGTTTCTTCATGTAAATCTTTTTTGTTCTGCATGTTATTTTTCATCCATGTAAAAAACAGTTTTTTGTTAAAATACTTTGTAAAAACACTATACTTATATGTTAACATTTTAATGATAATTTGTCAATTTGATGAACATAAATTATACCAATATTTTTAGTATCATCACAATTAGTTCTTCAAAGCGACAAAAACGGCGACAGGCTTCATTTGAGGCGTTTTTTAGCGACATATTGAAGAACAGATGTGTTTACAGGGTAATTTTAACTGATTTGACATTACTTTACACGGCGCTACTAAGGCAGAGCAGCCGTCCGACATGCCGTCGGACGGCTGCTTTGGCGCGCGCTCAGCGCAGAACGCCATCGGGGCTGAAACATTTTTCGCCCACCTTATTCATCATCTTCCTCTTCTGTTCCATAAAGGAGTGGACATAGCGGTTGAGCGTGACGGACGGCGATTTATGGCCGAGTATTTCGGATAGCGTCCGCACATCCATGCCGCACTCCACGGCGCGGGTAGCAAAGGTGTGCCGCAGGGCGTGGAAGCCCCTGCGGGGTATGCCGAGCCGCGCAAGCAGTCTTTCAAACGACCGCTGATAACTTCGGATCAATATAGGTCTGGCATTACGCGAAAAAACAAATTCAGAAAGACTGCCCGACCTGAGCAAAGAAAACATTTTTAATATGTTGCGGGGAATGGGTATGCACCTTTGCGAAGTTGCCGTTTTGGGTGAGTTTGTGACGAGCGTGTACCGCCCGCCGCCGTCGCGGCTGTCGCGGCCCGTGCGGCAAACATACAACAGCGACGATTTGAAATCTATATCCTCCCACTTGAGCGCCAGAAGTTCGCCAATGCGCAGGCCTGTGTACAGACAGACGACCACGCCGTACATGTCGCGGCGGCGGCCATTGAGTATGGCCTGCTCTATCCTGACCTGTTCCAACGCCGAAAAGCACTGTATTTTACCCTGCGTTATCCGCGGTCTGCGCACGTTAGACGCGGTATATGTTGGGGTCTTTCCCATTGCGCACGCACATTTGAGCGAATTTTGCATGACTGTTATTATAAGGTTGACCGCGTTGGACGAAAGCCGCCTGCCGCCCTCGGCAAGCCGCGCAACAAATGCTTGCAGGACGGCGGGGTCAAGTTCGGCTACCTCGCGCCCGCCGAGGGCGGGCGCGAGGTACCTTGTGACCGCCCACGAGTAGGTTGTGTAAGTTTTTTCCTTGCCCGCAGGTTTTACAAAATTTTCCAGCCATTCTTCCAGCCATTCTTGATACTTCATTTCTTTTCCTCCGTAAAAAAAATTGTAGGTATAGTTTATCCTATACCCACAATACCGGAGGCAGTTTGCGCCGTTTTTTCCGTTGAAGCCCGCAGGTTCACTCCCCCAGCCGAACGACCTCATGATATAAAACCGTCATCTTGTCGTTGAGTTTTCCGTCCAGGTGGTAGTGCCCGAAGTACCAGTGCTTGTAGTCGAGAATGTCCTCGAAATAGGCGAGCATCTGATTTTCGGGGTACCTGCCCATCTGGAAACTGCGCGTGCGGAGCGGCGGATACATTAAAGCCCTTTCCCCGCACGAGTGCGTGATTATGTAGTCGACTTTGTTGTTATACTTTTTTAAGTTAGCCAAACCCTCGTCCAGCTCTTTATGAGTGGGCATCTCCTCCGCCCACCATGAAATACCCTCCCTGCGCATGAATTTATCCACGCTCGTCGCCCCGCCGAAGGTGAAAATCGTGTTGCCTTCGAGCTCGAACACCTGCCCGCGCATTAAGTGGATGATATCGGGCTTGACAAAATGCACCTTGCCGCCCTTCCACTCGCTTACGGGATAGGAGTTGAGCAGCCAGAAATTTTCGTGGTTGCCGTCCACGAACAGAACTGTAAAGGGCAGCTCTTCATACGGTTTCAAATCTTCCGAAAGGCTCTTGCGCCACCACACCGCGCCGAAATCGCCCGCGATTATAACGTAGTCATTTTTGGTGAGCTGCGGATTATTAGCCGCGAAAGTTTTAAGCTTGGCAAAATCTATATCGCCGTGAGTATCGCCCGTCACATATATCATGTTTCCGCTCCTATTTTGTAAGTTATATTAAACAGCCGCAACCGCTGTATATACATTATAACAGAGAGGAACGCTGTTGCGCTATACTTTTTATTAAATTTATCTTGCACTTTTCAACATTCCGCCTCCCTCGCCGTTATTTTACATTTACATATTGACATTTTCTTTTTCCGTGATATAATAACTGAACTTAGTATTTTCGGGGTTGACGGGAGTCTGAAAATGGGCAACGGCATGAACATTAAAACATATTTAAAGAGCTATCATTTAGACCTGAACGGTATATGCTATATTCTGCTTGCAATTATTACAGGCGCAATTCCCGCGATTACTATACTGCTGAGGGCAGACCTGATAGATTACGCTGTGGCAAAAGCAACGGGCGGCGACGGCGGCCCGTTTTTTGCGTTGCTTGCAATGTTCTGTTCCATATATCTGCTGGACATAGTTTTACAGGCTGTTTTTTTGCGCCTTTTTGAGCGGCATAACATCAGACAGACAAACAGGCTGGACAATATGCGGATAAACAAGGCCGCCCGCACAGCCTTTACCGTTACGGAAAGTTCGCGCTTTCATACACTTTTGAATAAAGCGGCGAACGCACCCGAAGCCGACGAAAAACTTTATCGGTCGATCGGGGATATCGTGCGCACGGGGACAAGGATAATACTTTCGCTTGCAACTATATTCTTTGTGGATATTTATACCGCCCTCGGAATTATAATACTGCTTATAATCGGAATATTTTTAAACGGTCGGCTTGCCGGAACCACCGAAGGATTCTGGTCAAAGTATATAGAAAATATGCGGCGGACGAATTACTTTTCCTCGCTTTTAATGCAGAGGGAATTTGCCGCCGAGAGAAAGATATTTTCATACGATGATGAGATAGAAAGGCGCTACGAAGAGCAATTTGAAAGGGCGAAAAAGCAGAACTCGAAGTCGGGCAAAAGGCGGCTTACCGTAGAAATTATCATGCAGCTGGGCTTTGCCATATACAGCGTTGCCATTGTTCTGCTTCTTCTTCGCCCGTTTATTGCACAGGACATAACCATAGGCGTGTTTACCTCCGTATTCTATGCGGCAACAGGACTTCTGACCGTAAGCAGACAGCTGTACGCAGGCGTTTATACCGTTACGGAGAGCGCCAGACAGCTGAGAGGTTTTTTTGAGTTTATGGCCCTCCCCGAAGAATGTGCAGACGGCATATTTGCGGGCGGTTCTGTAGACGCCATTCAATTTGACAATGTAACCTTTACCTATCCCGACTGCAACACTCCCGTTCTTAAGGGAATAAACCTCTGCATAAAAAGCGGACGGCACTATGCCGTCGTCGGCGAAAACGGCTGCGGCAAGACCACGCTTACAAAGCTTTTGCTCGGCCTGTACAAGCCCGAAAGCGGCAAAGTTTGCATAAACGGGCAGAGCGTCGGCGAACTTTCGTTGACGGAAAGAAGAAAGATATTCGCCGTAGTGTTTCAGGATTTTTATAAATATCCCCTGACCATGCGCGAAAATTTGTCGCTCTGCGCGCCACGGCCTGCAAGCGACGGACAGATTGCCGAACTGTTTGACAGTATAGATTTTCACCCCGCGGCGGCCGACGGCGAAAAGGGCTACGACAGCGACCTCAGGCACTTAAAGAGCGACGGCAGCGAACTTTCGGGAGGGGAATGGCAGAAACTTGCCGTAGCGAGGTGCATAATGTCCTCCGCGCCCGTAGTTGTGCTGGACGAGCCGAATTCCGCCTTAGACCCCGTTGCCGAGGCGGCTGTGTATAACGCATACCGCAAAAAACTGTCCGGCAGGACCGCTCTGTTTGTTTCGCACAGGCTCGGTTCGGTGCGTATGGCCGACGAGATAATCGTGCTAAAAGACGGCAAAATTCTTGCGGTTGCGCCGCATGACGAGCTTATGGCAAGCTGCGGCTATTATGCCGAGCTGTACAACACCCAAAAGGAGATGTACGATGAAAAAGAATGACAGCGGCATAAGTACTGTAAAAGCCCTGCACTATATATTTAAGGCGTCGCCGTTGAGTTTTGCGGTGATGGCGGCAATGGGGCTTATAAACGGCGGGGCGGCTGTTTTGAGCGCGCTGTGTATTCAGAAGATATTTTCGGCAGTGCAGAACGGATACACGGCGGAGCTTGCGTGGCTGCTTGCGGCATATTCGGCGGCACTTATACTTTCCGCGGGATATTCCATGTGGTATATGCGGTATCGAGTGCAATTTCATACCATACTGAATTTTGAAAGCGCTATCCGCAAAAAACTGCATGCAAAGAGCAGGCGAATATCGAACGACAGATTGGAAACGCCGGACGCCTACGCCTTTATACGGCAAGCAGACGGCGCAAGGCAGAGCCTTTTCCGCTTCGGGCAGATATATGTTGAATCTGCGATGATTGTCGTTCAGGCGGCAATGGTTACGGCATACATGTCAGCCTTTCAGCTTTGGTTTTTAATATTCCTGCCGCTTGCCGTCGTTCCCGTTTTTGCCGAGATGCTGTATCAGGCAGAGCTGTGGAACAGGGCGTATGAAGGCATTTCCCAGAGCAAGAGGGAAGAAACCGAATATGAAAGAGCGGTAACAGATGAGATTGCATGCAAGGAAACGCGCATGACGGGCGCCGACGGACTGCTTATAAGCAAGTATGCCGACAGTCACGCGGCAAGGGACAGGTTTGAAAATTCCAAATCGAAGAAGATGCTTGCGGTAAAGCTTGCGCTGAGCATATTTGTATGCGCAGGCTCCGCGGGCGGGTTTATTACGGCAATACTGCTCCTGTACTTTGGCAGAATAGATATTTCCGTATTTACGGCAAGTATTGCCGCGTATTCCTCGCTCGCGGCAATGCTCGGCGGGCTTGCAGGCACGGCGGGCAACGAGGCGCAGTATAAAAAGATGATCGCGCCATATTTCAGATATTGGAATATGGCGGAGAGAACGGGCGGAAGGGATAGCTGCAGCTTTGAAAGGCAGATTTCGCTTAAAGACGTGAGCTTTAAATATCCCGGACAAAACGGGTGCGCCTTGGAAGACATAAACCTCACCGTTAACAAGGGCGAAGTTATAGCCGTGGTGGGTGAAAACGGCGCGGGAAAAACTACGCTTGCAAATATAATTACAGGACTATACGCCCCCTCTTCCGGCGCGGTATATTACGACGGCGCCAACATTGCAGAGGTAAATGAATACGCCGTTCATAAGATTCAGTCGGCAGTATTCCAGAACTTTGTAAGGTATAAGCTGACCGCGGGCGAAAATATAGCCGTAGCCGATTTCGGTAAACAGGACGATAGATTGATTGAAGCCGACATAAAAAATATTTTCCCCGACGGGGCTGTCGGCGAAAACACTTTGCTCGGCAAGGAGTTCGGCGGCGTAGAACTTTCCGGCGGGCAGTGGCAAAAGCTTGCAATAGCCCGCGGGTTTTATAAAAATGCGCAATTTATTGTTCTGGACGAGCCCACCTCGGCCATAGACCCGCTGAAAGAGAAAGAAATTTATGACGAATTTAAACGCGGGCTGGAGGGAAAGACGGGCATAATAGTTACGCACAGACTTGGCGCCGTGAACCTTGCAGACAGAATTGTGGTGTTGAAGCACGGGCGCATTGCCGAATACGGAACTAAGCAGGAGCTGATTGCCGAAGGAGGCGAGTTTTTTAAATTCTGGAGCTCACAAAAAGATATATTCGTAAATTAGTTGTTCCCGCAAAACAATGTTTATTTTTTACCGATATAATTAGTCGCCGCCCGCCTGTAAAGCAGGCGGGCGGCGGACTTTTAAGTGGGAACACTGTATACAATCAAAATCAGTTTTTTAATCAACACAACGGAGAATATAAACGGCCGAAAGATTTTGTCATTCGCGGGAAAAGTATTCCCTGACAAGCTCCTTGCCGCCGCTTGCCGCGACCACGCCGTTTTCTATAAGATACGCCCTGTCGCACAATGCTTCGGCACAGCGCACATCGTGGGTGACGGTTATCATCGTGTTGCCCGTTTCCTTGTGCAATCTGTTGAGGATATCCACCATGGCGCACAGGCCGTCGTAGTCCTGCCCGACAGTAGGCTCGTCCAGAAGCAATACTTCAGGTTGACATGCGGCAACCGCCGCAATGGATACGCGCCTTTTCTGCCCTTCCGAAAGGGACTGCGGGTGCCGCTCCCAAAGGTGGTCTACGCCGAAAAGTCTGGCGATATTTTCGGCATATTCGGGGCTCTTTGCGCCGAAAGAGATTTCCTGCCGCACGGTGGGCATAAAGAGCTGGTAGTCGGGGTTCTGGTAGACCACCCCCACTTTTTTAAACCACGCCCTGCCGCCTTTGGGTTTTTGCCTGAACTTGCCGTCTATATGCTGAACTATGCTGCCGCCCGTGGGCCTGCACAGGCGCGCAATGAGGCGCATGAGCGTAGTTTTGCCGCAGCCGTTTTCGCCGAGAAGCACCGTTCTGCCGCCCTTGGGAATTTCAAGCGTGACGTCATTCAAGATCTCCCGCTCCTTTTTTACCGCAAAAGCGACGTTTTTGAGTTCGAACAGCGGCGATTGCCCCGCATATATGGGGCAGCTATCCGCTATTTTCGCCGTCTGAGAAGCAAGGTATTCGCGCCTGTTTTCTATCCTTTGCACGGTTTTGTTGCCGACGTGCCACACGCTGTCTACAAAGGGCAGTACCATATCCAGCCTGTGTTCTATCACCATGATGCAATACCCCGCCTTTGCGAGCGAGCGCAGCGTACCCATGAGCATTGCGGCGCCGTCTTTATCGAGGTTGGCGAGAGGTTCGTCCAATATAATTATCTTCTGACCCATTGCGAGCGTGCTGGCCGTGATAAGCCGCTGTTTCTGCCCGCCGGAGAGAGTGCGGCACTTCCACCCGGGGTTCAGCTTCATGAGGTTGCAGACGATTTCAATCTGCTTTTGTATCTTTTCGGGCGGGAAGGCGAGGTTTTCACAGCCGAAAGCCACCTCGTCCTCGACTATCTTTTGTATAATCTGCTCGTCGGCGTTCTGCAACACGACGCCCACCCTGCGGCAGATGTCGCCCATTTTTCTGCCCCTGATATTCTCGCCGCCGACAAACACTTCGCCCGAAAGTTCGCCGTAGTTGACGTTGGGGATAATGCCGCTGACTATGTACATTAAAGTACTTTTGCCCTCGCCCGAATGGCCCGAAAGCAAAGTCACTTCGCCGTAGTCGGCAGAAAAGTTTGTGTCTTCAAGTATCTTCGTCTTTCCGTCGTAGGAAAAATTTATATTTTTAAGCTCTATCGCGCTCATAGTATAACCGCAAACGCCGCGCCCGCTAAAAGGACGAGAATAAAAACTACGTCCGAAAGGGCAAGGCTTTCCTTTTTATAGATAGTGTAACGCACTTTTCCGAGCGCAAACCCGCGTGTTTCCACCGACAGCGCGAGGGTATCGGATATGTTTACAAGGCGCATGACGAGCGGAACCAGAAAGGCGCGGTAGAATATTTTGGGGTTGAGCGCGCCGCCCGCGCCGCGCGTTTTCATAGCCTCGCGCACGCGCTTTATTTCGCCCTTGAGCATGGGCACAAACGACATGGCAATGAGCATTCCGAGCGTGATTGAGCGCGGAATATGCACCTGCGAAAGGCTGCGCGTCATGCGCACGGGCGAAGTTGCCATGCCGGGGACTACTGCAAGAAACACCGCGCCGAGGCGGTTTGCCATTGCCCAGCCCGAATTTACCGTTCCCGTAGCCGCATAGTAACCGCCGAAGAATAT
>CAYURN010000017.1:0-19110 GCA_964447305.1 uncultured Clostridia bacterium | reverse complement strand
CTTCCGTACAGGTTGCGTCCTTGGCTTCCACATTTTCAAGGTTGTGACCCAGCGCTGCGATTTCTACCTTTGTGTTGTAGCTGCAACGCGTGCATTGCTGGTATGCACTCCAGCCTGCTTCCGTACAGGTTGCGTCCTTGGCTGCTACATCTTCAAGGTTGTGACCCAGCGCTGCGGTGTCTTCTGTATTAGTTGCGTTGCATCTCGTACAGGTGTAGGTCGTTGTTCCTGCTTCCGTACAGGTTGCTGTGCTGCTGGTTTCTGTCCAGCTGTGGCCGAGCGCTGGGATTTCTATCTTTGTGTTGTAGCTGCAACGCGTGCATTGCTGGTATGCACTCCAGCCTGCTTCCGTACAGGTTGCGTCCTTGGCTTCCACATTTTCAAGGTTGTGACCCAGCGCTGCGGTGGCTTCAGACTTAGTTGCGTTGCATGCCGTGCAGGTGTAAGTCTTTACGCCGTCTTCCGTGCAGGTTGCTTGCGCCGTTACTTCGCCGTCGTTCCAGCTGTGAGCTTGCGTTGCGCTATAACCACAGTTGTATGAACAACTTACTGTATGGTTTGTTTCGTCAACTTCTTCATTGACTGTGATTTCAGTATATGTAAGGCTGTGGTCACCAGTTTCGGTCTTACTGCAGACTGAGCAAGTTCTGTAGTGGTTACCATTTTCGCTATCATTTGTCCATGATCCCCAACTGTGGTTACCTTCAACTACGGAATAAGGGAAGTTTATATATTCATCCGTTTTCTCAAGCGCATAGCATTCGGCTAAGTATTGCGATGCCGATTCTTTTGCGCTCTCAGCAAAGTAGCCGCCGTATATAGCCAGGGACATGGAGCTTTCGTCATGGGCATTGCTGTCGGCAACGATTGAGCCTTCAATAAAGCCGTCCGTCATAAGGAAGATGAAGGTGCTGGCAGTTTGATTGTTGCCTACATACACGCTGTCGCCCTGGTTTGCTGTGTTGTACGATATTTCGCCGCCATCCATGGTGAACTCGCCTTGTACCGCTACGCCGCCGCCGTGGCTGCTTTCATTGGTTGCTTGGTTGTGCGAGATAGTGCCGTCGGTCATTTCGAACTTGCCGCTTGTTTCAACATACACGCCGCCGCCGTTATAGGTTGCCTTGTTGTGCGTAATGGAGCCGCCGTTCATGGTGAACGTGCCGACATGATCATTCTCGCCACCGACATACACGCCGCCGCCGTTATAGCCTGCTTCGTTGTACGTTATTGTGCCGGCGGTCATTTCGAACTCGCCTTTTACATACACACCGCCGCCATACGACTCTGTACCGGTCGCCTCGTTGTACGTGATGGAGCCGCCGTCCATTTCAAACTTGCCGTCCGTATCAACATACACGCCGCCGCCACTGGTTGTTGCTTCGTTAATGGAGATTGTGCCGGAATACAAGTAGAAAGTGCCGTCGGTATACACACCGCCGCCGATACCCGCTGAGTTTTCCATTATACTGATAGTATTAGATTCGCCCTCAGACATGGTGAACGTGCCGCTGGCAACTATATACACGCCGCCGCCGTTATAGGTTGCTTTGTTGTTCGAGATAATGCCGCCGCTCATTTCAAACGTGCCTTCAGAGTACACACCGCCGCCGTTGGAGGTTGCCTCGTTGTACGTTATTGTGCCGCCTTCCATGGCGAACGTATCCCCGGTTCCAACAAACACGCCGCCGCCGGTTCTGGCACTGTTGTGCGATATTTCGCCGTTGTCTATATAGAAATAGCCGTTTGAGGTGCTGCTGCCGTGGGCAACATAAACGCCGCCGCCGGAAGCATTTGCTTCGTTGTACGTGATGGAGCCGCCGTCCATTTCAAACGTGCCGCTTATAAGAGTGACGCCGCCACCGCTGCCGGTAGTTGCTTTGTTATAGGAGATAGTGCCGCCGTACATATAGAACTTGCCGCTGTTCTGTATGCGCAAACCGCCGCCGTTACGGGCTTGGTTGTTCGTTATGTAGCCGCCGTTCATTTCAAACGTGCCGCCATATACATACAAACCGCCGCCGTCGCCATTATTAGTTGCCGTATTGCCCGTTATGTAGCCGCCGTTCATGGTTAACGTGCTGTGTTGTGCAAGATACACGCCGCCGCCCTGTGAAGAAACCGTGTCGTCCTGTGAAGAAGCCGTGTTGTCCTTGATATAGCCGCCGGACATTGTGAAATCGCCATATTGATCGACATACACGCCGCCGCCCTGTGAAGAAGCCGTGTTGCCCGATATCATGCCGCTTTGCATGACAAAAGTAGCACGGTTTTTCACATACACGCCGCCGCCATTAGTTGCCGAGCCGCCGGTGATTGTGCCGCTGTTATATGTAGTAGTTCCGTCGTCGTTGTTTACGGTTTCCGCCGTGCAGTCGCAAAGGGTAAATGTGCCGCCGAACACGGTGATAACCGAGCCGCTCTCGTTGCCCCTGAGGGTCTTGCCGTTGAGGCAGAGCGTGACGTTACCTTCTATGGTTATGTTGTTTGTGGTAAGAGTTACATCGCTATCGAGGTAGTAATAACCTGCTTCTAAATAGCCTGCAGTTTTACCATTCTCGGTTGAATTGACCAAATCTACAGTCAATTCAGTCCAACTGCCGGTATTCTCGTGCAGCTCAGCATGACTATTTTCAGCATAAATTGCCGTAGATTTGGGCAGTAAGAAGTAAACGCCGAGTGCAATGCTCACCGCCACTGCTACCGAAAGTAATGTCGCAAACACTGCGCGACCTTTCAATTTGTGCATAAGGTTGACCTCCTTCTAAATAGTTTTATTGTATTTTGTTTTAAAAGTTCACAATTTGACATAATTGTGATATAATAGCAAATTATTTGTGTAAATATACCATTTGTACAAATAAACTACACTATAAGTAGCGAATTGTCAAGAGGGAAAGATAAAATTTTTTTATAGAATATATAAAAATAACTAATTTTTGTGCAAATTGCACAACTATTTTGGCTAAATTGTCCGCCTCGCAATTATATTTAAGCCGTTTTACCCCGCCCCGCGCTGTTTTTTGCAAGCATAAAGGAGCGGATAGAATATATCTGTCCGCTCCTTTTAGTTGAATATATCTGCCTGCTTCTTTTATGTGATAGGCAAAAACTTATACGCCGGAATAGGCGTTGAAACCGCCGTCTATAGGCAGAACTACGCCGTTGACAAAGGACGAGGCCTCTGCGCTGGCAAGGAATATTACCGCGCCGATGAGTTCTTCCGGCTTGCCGAAACGCTCCATCGGAGTATTTGAAAGGATCTTGCCCGTGCGCGCCGTGGGCGTGCCGTCGGCATTGAACAGAAGATTCTGGTTCTGCGCCGTTACGAAGAAGCCGGGCGCGATCGCGTTGCAGCGTATGCCCACCTTTGCAAAGTGTACCGCAAGCCACTGCGTGAAGTTGGAAACGGCGGCCTTGGCACCCGAATATGCGGGGATTTTGGTCAGCGGCGTAAAGGCGTTCATGGAGGATATGTTGATTATCGAACAGCCCTCCCTGCCTATCATATCGCGCGAAAACTCCTGCGAGGGCAACAGCGTGCCCATGTAGTTGAGGTTGAACACAAACTGTATGCCCTCGGGATCGAGGTCGAAAAAGGTCTTTACATTGCCCACGTCCTCGGGCGAGAAGAACTCGTTGTCTGTATTGGCCTTGGGGTTGTTGCCGCCCGCGCCGTTTATGAGGATATCGCAGGGTCCGAGGTCCTTTAAGATTGCTTCGTGCGCGGCATGTATGGCCGCGGGGTCGAGTACGTTG
This sequence comes from uncultured Clostridia bacterium, assembly GCA_964447305.1. Taxonomy (GTDB): domain Bacteria; phylum Bacillota; class Clostridia; order Christensenellales; family Borkfalkiaceae; genus Coproplasma. The sequence continues at coordinate 15,351 of CAYURN010000017.1, read as the reverse complement.
CAGGCGTACGCCTTTGCAATCAGCCCCCTTGACGTGAACGCGTCTTCAAATTCCTTTGCTCTTTCGTAGGTGCGGTCCAAAAGCGCAACCTTTGCACCGCATTGACACAATGCTTCCGACAGCATGGAGCACAGCACGCCGCCAGCGCCCGTCACCGCTATCACTTTGCCCTTTAATGCTTCTCCGAATTTAGGTAATGTCATATTCTGTCTCCTTAAATTATTTTTTCAAATCCTTTTTGATCGCCTCGAAGAGGCCGCTTAAATAGCACGCGCCCATGGCTCTGTCATAGAGGCCGTAGCCAGGCTTTGCGTCCTCGCCCCAAACGTTTCTGCCGTGGTCGGGGCGAACGTAGCCTTCAAAGCCGTTCTCTTCGAGTGCGCGCACTATCGAATACACGTCTACATTGCCGCAGTCGGTCATGTGGCCGTTTTCGTAGAAATCGGTTTCCGACGTATATTTGAGCTGGCGCAGATGGGCAAAATATATGCGCTTTGCGTACTTTGCCGCCATTGCGGGGAGGTTGTTGAACCTGCCCGCGCCCAGACTGCCCGTGCAGAACGTTATGCCGTTGTGCGGGTTGGGCACGGCCGCAAACAGCCTGTCGTAGTCTTCCTCCCTGCCCACTATCCTCGGCAGGCCGAAGATGTCCCAAGGAGGGTCGTCGGGGTGGACAGCGAGGTTGACATCGGCTTCGTCGCACGCGGGCATGACGCCGTTTAAAAAGTACACGAAATTTTCAAACAGCTTTTCGTGAGTCATGCCCTCGTACTCCTTTAAAAGGCCGTTGAGCTGGTCGGGTGTGTAACTTTCGTCCCAGCCCGGCAGGCGCAGGTTGTGTTTATCGAGTTTGGCAAAGTCTTCTTCGCTGTACGAAAGCGAGGTTGAGCCGTCAGTATGCTTGAAATAAAGGTTGGTGCGGAACCAGTCGAACACGGGCATGAAGTTGTAGCATATACACTTTACCCCGACTTTGCCGCAGTTGATTATGTTCTGCCTGTATGCCTCGATATACTTATCGCGCGAGGGTTTGCCGAGCTTGATATCTTCATGGACGGGGACGGATTCTATGACTTCCATCTCCAGCCCCGCGGCGTTTGCAAGTTCCTTTAAGCGCAATAGTTTTTCCACGCTCCACACCGCGCCAACGGGTTCGTCGTACACGGCCGTGACCACGCCCGTCATGCCCTGGATTTGTTTTATATAGTTTAAGGGAATACAATCATTTTCGCCGTACCAGCGAAACGTCATCTTCATTATTTTTTACCTCTTATGAAAGATTTTCTATAAACTGCCTTTTCAGGTCGATTTTGCCGCCGTTTAAAAAACTGCCGAGTTCAGCATTTATTTTACTCCAACTATCCTCTTCATGCCCGACGAGTATGGGGTAGAAGCTTACGCCGTTTTTTTCGGCTGCATCCAAATCGCCGGGGGCGTCGCCTACCATAACCACGTTTGCGGGAGGATAGCCTTTTTTGATGAGTTCTGATATGCAGTGCGCCTTGGAGCCGTCCTTTTGGGTGGTTATGCAGTCGGCAAGCGGCAAAAGCCCGCAGCGTTCCCACTCGTCCCTGACGGCGTCGTAATTGGCCGAAGATACTATGGCTATATCGAAGTTTTCATGCGCCGCGGCCAGCGCCTGGCGCACGCCTTTGAACGCCGTTTTGCAGTCGTCGGGCAGGGCGTTTATCGCCCTGTTGGTCGCCTGCGACCACGACAGCGCCTTTTTGAATACCTCGCCGCCGCCAGCGTCTATCTGCGCCTGTACGGCCGATTCAGAGAGTTCTTTGGCGGTATCAGTCCATACCTTGAACGCGGCGCAATCGCTATCTTCGGGGTACAGTTCGCACAAAATCTGCGCAAGCCCTTTGAAGCGGTTTATGCCGCGGGTGAGCTGGTAGAGGTTTATCTCGTTCCAGCGCTTTAAGACCGATTCGCGGGCAGATATGTGCCATTCATCGACAAAGCACGGACCGAAGCACCTGAAATGTTTTACGTTCATCGTGTCCATGGCGCAGCCGTCGCTGTCTACGCAGAGCAGATAATTTTTGCTCTTTTTAAACTCGTTCAATGATTGCGCCATAGCTTACCCTTTGTAGTCCGCAGGCAGACTGTTCCACCGCTTTTTAAGCGCGAACGCCGCCATTTTGGGTTCGCGGTAGCGGGTGAATATGCCCTTTTTGTTGCCGTCGCAGCGGATTATGCCTTCGGTAGTCTGGAAGTCGGCAAAATTCCATACCTGTTCGCCCATTACGCAGGGGTGCTTATCGAAAACTTTATGGTAGCCTTCGAGGTATTCCACCTCGTAATTTTCCGCCCACATGACCGAGGGCAGGCGGGTGAGGCCCTGCATGTTGTCTGTGCCGTATTCGGTGAACATGACGGGCTTGCCCGTCTTTTCCCACTTATCGAGTTCTTCGTCGAGGGCGTCGAAGGCGTCTACCATTTCAAGACCGCCCTTTAAATACCAACCGTAGTAGCGGTTGAGCATTATGAAGTCGCACAGGTGGGTGCATTTGCAGCGATCGGGTTGCGAGGCGATTATGTGCGCGAAACTGCGCGGGCGCTTTTGCACGTCGAGTTCGTTGCAGCGGTCGAACAACTTTTGGAAATACCCCACCGCCTTATCCGAACCGACGGTATCGGGCTCGTTCAGAAGGCTCCATGCCACCACGCAGGCGTAGTTCTTATCGCGCGAGATCATCTCTTCAAGCTGGGAGAGGTGATTTTTTATGGTCTCCGTCTGCACAATCTGCTTTTCAAAGAAAGGTTCCACCTTTGCGCCCGAAGCCGCGTCCACGGCGTTGCGCGTGGAAACGAGCATACCCACGGCGGGGAGTTCGTCTATGACCAGAAATCCTTCCCTGTCCGCAAGCTGATAAATCTCTTCGCTGTAAGGATAGTGGCTGGTGCGGAAGGAGTTTGCGCCTATCCACTTCATCAACTCGAAATCGCGCTTGATATAGGGCAGATTAAAACCCCTTCCGCTGATGGGGGAATCCTCGTGCTTGCCGAAGCCCTTCAGATACACAGGCGAGCCGTTTATTAGTATGCGGTTGCCCTTTATTTCTACCGTGCGCACGCCGACGGGCATTGAGTATACGTCCGCAAGCGCTCCGCCGCTATACAGCGAAAATTCAAAGGTATATAGGTAGGAGTTCAGCGGCTGCCACAGTTTTACTTCATCTATTTTTATCGTGCCGCTTGCGCCCTCGGCGCAGGCGACGGAGTTGCCGTCCTCGTCATAGACGCACACCTTTACTTGGGCTTCGCCGCTCGTTTCCACAGAGTACTCCGTAGCGTAGCCGCCATCCCTGAAAACATGGTTCAAAGTTACGTCGGTGACGGATATCTTGGGGGTAATTACAAGTTTCACAGGACGGATAAGACCCGAATAGTTGAAGAAATCGAAGTACGGGGCAGTGACCTTGGTGCCGTCCTTAAGCGTTTTATACTCGCCACAGGGGAGAGTTGTGCAGGAAAGCTCGTTGTTGAGCTTTACCACCACCCTGTTGGGCTTGCCGTATTCCAGAAGTGCGTTCAGGTTGTACGAAAAGGGCAGAAATCCGCCGTGGTGATATCCGACTTTTTTGCCGTTGACAAACACGGTTGCCTGGTGCGCGGCGGCAAAGAAACGGATATCCACATCCCTTTCCCTCCACGCAGGGTCGGCGAAAAAGCGCGTTTCATACCAGAAGTCGCCCGTGTATTCCTTGGAATACTTATCGGTGAAAAAGTCGGCGAAACTTGCCGGCACGGGCATATCTATGGCCGTATTGGGCAGCGCAGAGGCGTAGCCCTTGCTTTCGCCGTCGCCGGTCTTATCGAAACAGAATTTCCACATTCCCGAAAGATCGACAACCTGCCTTGTGGCCGTGTTTACCGGATATAACATTTTGTTAGCCATAATTTCTCCTTTACCAGCGGGTATCGGGTGTGCCGCAGAATGCGTCTACGGGGGATACGCCTGTGAATTGCTCTGCGCCGACAAGTTTCTGGCAGAGCGCTTTTATAGTGTTTGCATTGCCGTCGTAACAGTTGATATATGTCTGCACCTGAGGCACGTCGAAGAGGTGGAACGGGCTGTTTACCGATACGAATATAACGGGCAGTTCGTGGACATACCACGGCATATCAATGCTGCCTTTGGTGAGCGCGAAATCTATGCGCTGCACCACGCCGTTGCCGGGCACGTTGGCGAGCTGGATGACGAGGTCGTACTTTGCCACAAGGTCTTTGACGGCGCTTTTAGAGGTATAAAGTTTACCCATTATCTGCTTTACTTCGCTTTCGGAAGCGTGTGAAAGCTGTTCTAAAACGGGAGTATATATTTCAACGTTAAAGCCGCGCTCTTCAAGCTCGGTTTTAAAAAGCTCGTAGTACTTTATTTTATCTGAACTTATGTATGAATTGAAGGGATTGACGCTGTTGTGCGCGATTAAAAGTATCTTCTTATATTTTTCGGGCGTGAGCGGAAGCACGTCTTTCTGGTTGTCTTTGACCAGGGTTATCGCTCTGCGCGAAACTTCGTCTGCAACGGCCTTATGTTCGGCGCAGCCTATGGCAGAGATGTCCTTAGCGAGGGTGGACTTGTGCAGATTGAGGTGAGCCTTGAACGCGAGTATGCGCATAACCGCCTCGTCAAGCCGTTCGTGCGTGAGTATGCCGCATTCAATGCCATTTTTTACATATTCAAAGTCTTCGGCAAAGTCGTTGTAGAACAGGAACATGTCGCAGCCCGCGGCAATGGAGAGGGGTACAAGGTCGCGCCGCGCCATGCGGCCCGTCATGCCGACCATGTGCGAGGCATCGGTTATTATAAGACCGTTGAAGCCCAGCTTTTTCCTGAGCAAATCTTCAAGCAGTTCGCGGCTTAAAGAAGCGGGCAGGCAGGAGCCTTTTTCGTCGCGCTCCGTTTCGTAGGCGGGCAGCATTATATGCCCGACCATTATGCCCTCTACTCCGCCGTCTATCATGCTTTTATATACATAACCGAAAGTGCTATCCCACTCCTCTTTGGAGAGCGAGTTGACGGAATTTGCAAGGTGCTGGTCGCGCTCGTCTATGCCGTCGCCGGGGAAGTGCTTGCACACGCAGGCCACGCCCTGTTTATGTGCCGCCTGCATATAGGCGAGCGAATATGCCGCGACCTTTTTTTCGTCGTTGCCGAATGTGCGCGTGGCGATTATGGGATTGCGCCAGTTGCGGTTTATATCTACTATGGGTGCAAACAGCGTGTTGCAGCCGACCGCCTTTGCCTCCTTTGCCGAAATTTCACCCATGACGGCAGCATACCTGACGTCGTTGGTTGCCGCCACTTTTGTTTCGCAGCCGACTTCCGTGCCGTCGGAACAGGCGCCGTTGCCGCCCGCTTCGGTATTGGCAGCTATTATGGGGGGAATTTCGCTTGCCGAACGGTAACTGTTTAAAAGCGCGGCTATGGTTTTGCCGTCCTTATTCATATAGCGCAGTCCGCCGAACTTTCTTTCTGCCACAAGTTCCCTTATGGCGGGTTCGGGCACGGGTGCGGCCATATCTATAAAAAGCTGTTTTATTTTATCATCCAGACTCATACGGGCAAGTGTATCGTTGACCCACGCTATCTGGTCGTCGTCGAGATAAAAGGGTTTCTCTCTTAAATCCATTATAATATCCTCTCACTCAATTATAAACATAACTACGTCGTTTGTGCGCATTGTGAACTGAATTTGTGTACCTGCGCCGCTGACCGTAAATGGTACATCCTCGCATTTAAGCGCTGTGCGCTCTGAAATGTCCCTGACCTGGGCGGGTGTGAGGATGGACGGTCTGCCAAGTTTTATCCACTCCGCCTTGGGATTGCAATGTTCGTCGTCTATGGCGGCCGCCGTCACGCGTGCGGCTGTCGTATTGACGTTTAAGCTGACCGAGAACGGCTCGTCCGTGCGGGGTCGGGAGTTCTGCGCATACACGAGAACCTGCGTTTTGCCGCCTCCGACAAACGCCGCCACCTCCACTTCGGCCTCGCCATAAGGCAGGACGAGTCTTTCGGGGGCAAGTTCTTTGAGCAGTCTGAACGCCCAGAAGTTGGGCTTTTTTATGCCGTCTATGGTAATCAGTCCGAAGCTGCCCGAAAAGGGTTTGTTCATGCACAGAATCTCTTCAAAGATATCCGAAGCGCACCAGAACATGTAGCCGTCGGTGAGATATGCGCTGTCCAGACAGGTTTTGATTATAAAGCAGGCGGCGTATTTTTCATCGTGGAGGGGCGCACCGAACACCGAACAGCAGTTCCATTCGGTAATATACAGCGGTCTTTCGCCCGCCTCCCTGCGCGCCTTTTCGTCGAGAGCTTTGAGCCCTCCCTTTGTCCAATGCTCGAAATTTTCTTCGTGGTAAAATATATTGGCAATGCCGTCGGTAAGGTCTAACCCCTTTGCAACGGTGTCGTCTACCAGCTGTCTGAGGCGGGTATACGCGCTTATGGTATTGCCGAAGGCGTCGCCGGGGTAGTGGTGCGTAGAAATAAAGTCGCACGGGACGTTGTTTTTGTTGCAATAATTTATAAAATCTTCTATCCACAGGCAGGCGCTGGACGAAGGCCCGCCGACCTGAATTTTGCTATCTACCTCTTTGATGGCCGCGACGGTTGCGGCGTACAGCTCGAAATAATCTTCCTGAGTGCCGTCGAAGAACACATAGGATAAATCGGGCTCGTTCCACACTTCGAACTTCCAGCTTTCGACCTCTTCCCTGCCGTAGCGCTGCAACAGAAAGGTTATAAACTCCTTTATGTATGATCGCCATTTATTTAAATCGGCTGGCATGGTTATATTGTTTTTGTAGTGCAGACCCGTCTTTGTACCCGAAGCCAAAGCCGAGGGCATGAAGGAAAGTTCGACAAAGGGTTTCATGCCCGTTTTAAGCACATTATCGTACACATGCGCCACCTGGCGAAAATTCACTTCGTAAATGCGGTCGGCGCCTTCAACCTGCGCGTAGTCTGAAAAGCGCTGAATTGTGAGCATGTCGTCGTCGAATATGCCGTGGAAGCGCACGCTTTTTACTCCGAGTTCGTCGTGTACCGTCTTTATATGTGAACACACGTCATTCCTGTGCAGCATGAAAGCATGGTCGCAGCCTATGCCGAACTGCCAGGAATAATTTGTAGGTTCGCGCTTTGCGTTTGTATCTATTTCAAACCGGAATGACTTCATGTTTTACCGCCTTTTAAATAATGGGGGCAATCGACCCGACTGCCCCCAATTATCAATTACAGGATTACAAGTTCTATAAGTTTAATTTTTTGGGCGTCGTTTTTTGCACAATTTTGTCAAACAGGTGCTTGAAGAAAGTCATTATCTGATCCCAGAAGCCGCTCACAAATATGAATACCGCAAGGAATACCGCGTAGCATATTGTGCGCATGCCGCTGAATATACCCATAGATTCCAATCCGTAGTACAGAATGGATATAGTAAGCGCGCCTACTATTGTGCCGAGGGTGTCGTCTATATACCTTGAAAGGAACAGTCCGACGAGCGACGGTATTATGTTGGAGAACAGCGTGCCGGCCGTCTGCAGGGGCGTGGTGATTACGCTGAGCGTATTTTGCGTTGCGTATATCGATCCCGCAAGCCCGAAGAGCATGCCCGATACGACATAAGTAATTATGGTGTTCTTTTTTTCGTTTATGCCGATGTTTACGGCTGCGCCCTGGTTGCGGGCAAGCAGGGTTGACTGCCTGCCCACTACTGTAAACTTATCGTAACAGAAGTACAGTACCAAAGCTATTGCTAACGGCAAAAGTATGAGGGGAAACAACCCGAGAGTGTTGTATTGCGATCTGTAAAGGATATTCGGACCGGTGTCGCCGCCGAGCACTATACCGGGGATGGCCTCAAACAGGTATGCCATGGCGAGCGAGCAGACTGAGATGGGAATTTTGAGCCACGCATACACGCTTGCATTGATTACCGAGAGTATAACGCCCGTTAGTACGGCGATCAGCATAAGAAACCATATACCCAAACCCGTGGCGTCGGCGAGCACGCCGGCTATGGTTGCGGAAACAACGACTACCGCGCCACCGCTGAAATCGAAGCGCCCGAATTTGAGTTGGAAACCTATTCCCAGCGCAATAATTGTCATATAAGACGTTCTGGTGAGAATACTGGTGACGGCGCCCGATGTAAAGATATTCAGAAATCCGCTGCCCCTTGCGCTGCAGACTATCAGCAGCACCACATACACCATTACGGGAAGGGTGAGCGTTGCAGCAGTCTGCTTGCCGGCTTTTTGGGCTATTTGTTTCTTTGTCATAACAGGTCTCCTTTATAAATTAACGTAATGGCTGAACCAAACGAAAATTTGTTTAAACTTATTAACCGAGAAGATTTTCAGTAGTCCAGCTTGCGATAGTTGCCGTAAGCTTTGCAAAGCTTGCGCCTTCTTCGCCTGCAAGCAGAGCTTTTACCTCTTCAACCGAGATGAGAGAATATTCCACCGAGTTGCCCGTAGCAAAGTTCATTGTCTTTGTTCTGAGAGCTTCAAGTTCCTCTGATGTGGTTATGTAGAGATAGTTACCGGTTATAAGGGTTTCTTCTACATCTGTAGGTTCGTCGTCATAGCTGTTGCCGCGAGCCGCGTTGAGTATGCGGACGAGCGGATAGATTATAGTTTCTGCGGGGGTCTGGCAAAGAGTCTTTATCGTTTCGGGGAAGTCGTCAACGATATCGTCGTCCCAGCCTATCTGATATATTTCTATATCAGGGGCATAGTTCTTTATAGGGGTAAGAAGCTTTCTGCCGAGCGAGTTCACGGCAACCACCGCTTCCACTCCGTTTGCTGCCCATTCCTGAACCATAGAGTCGGCAACATAGCTTGTGGAGAAGCCTATTTCAAGAGAACCCAAAGTTGTATCGTAGCCGGAGCCGACATAGATAGTGAACTGGTCGTCGTGGGAAGCATTGTATTCTTCGACAAGTTCATTGAACCTTTCTATCGCGGCCGTTGCAACGGGATAAGCATACGTGGGAGCGTTGCAGAGAGTAACCACTCTTGAGTCGCTTTCAACCAACGCGTTGAACAGGAATTCACCGCGGGTGCCGCCGTCTGCGTAAATGTCGCCGTCGGTGACCGCGCCGAGCATTGCATCGCTGTTCTTGATGTATTCAACATTTGCCGCATCGGCAGAATCGGTATTGGAGAATGTGTTTGCAAAGTCGGTCATATAACCGGCATAATATGCGTCGTTCTGTTCGCAGTACTCGATTATCGTCCTTGTAGTAGCTGCGTCTACGTCTACCATGGAGATGATGCCCACGGCGCCGCCGAGAAGAGCGTTCTGGTAAGTTGTGAGGGTGCCGTCCGCGTCGCGGTCTACAAGCACGGTTTCATAGGTGAAGTTGAGTTCTTCCGACAGTGCGTCAAGGAGATTGCACATCGAATTATAGTTGTTGCCGCTGGTCTGCTGAACGCCTATTACTATGTGGTCAGCCTCAGCGTTGCCGCAAGCAGTCATTCCCATGCCTGCGCCGGCAAGACATGTACATGCGAGTACGGCACATACACTACGTTTGATAAATTTTGCTTTCATTTTTATACCTCGTCCTTTTGTATTTATTTTTTTCCGTTTTACACGGATAGTTTTTAATTTGACTATCTCGGCAACAGCTGACCGGGTCTGCGGCAGGTCAGGCACACGATTATCACGAAGATAAGGGCTTTGACAAAGAATATGTACTCGGCCGAAACACCGCAAAGGCTTAACCCAAGGTTGATAAGCACATAAGTGAGCGTACCGAAGACGGCGTTTGTCACCTTTCCTTTATAGCCGCCCGAAAGGGGCATGCCGCCCATGAGCAACATTATCATTATATCCATCTGATAGCTTGACGTATCGCTTTCGCCGAAGCTGTCTTTGCGGGCGATTGCAAACAGAGCGGCCACGCAAAGGAAGAGCGCGAATACGCCGTATGCAAGCATTCTTGTCTTTAACAGGTCTGCGCCCGCGAGCTGTGAAGCAAGTTTGTTTGCGCCCACCGCCTTTGCTCTTTTGCCGACGACGGTAAAGTTTGTCAGATAGTAGGCAACGGCAATCAAAAGCACAATTGCTATAACCCTTGCCGCCGTGGAATTCAATACGGAAAGCGAAGTGGTTATTGTCATGGACGCCCTGCCGCTGTCGCTGTACAGGTAGGTTATAAGACCGCTGAACAGCTGCATGAGTATTACCGCGCTCATTACCGTGGGCAGCTTTACGTATGCGCCCACGAATGCGTTGAACAACGCGCATAAGAGGCCGAGTATGACGATGACGAGAAAGCCGAAAAAGATGCTGCCCGTGGCGTTTACTATGGCGATGAATATAGTGGCGAAAACACCCACCTGGTAGCCGACCGATATATCCATACTGCCCATGAGATAGACGAAGCACGCGCCGAGCGCGAGTATGAGATATACTACCGCCTGTTCGACAAACGCTTCCAGAACCGCCGTGCGCCAGAAGGTTACCCTTGAACCTCTTATAAGCTGCGGCAGGAAAGAGAAAACTATCAGGCAGAGTATAAAGCCCGCTATTGCCACCATGGTAAAGGAGTTATCCTTTGCCCACTCCTTCCAATTGAAAGATTTTATCTTTCCGGGAAGGTCTTTAAAGTTGAATTTTTTCTTTTCAGAATGTTTTTCGTTGCTCACTTTACCACCTCCCGTTAAAGCATGTATTCGAGTATGTCGTGCTCGCTAAGGTCGGGCGAACGCATGAACTCTTTGTTTACCGCAAAGTCCTTCATGACGAGCAGTCTGTCCGACATACCTATGAGTTCGGTCATCTCCTCGCTGATGAGAAGTATTGCCTTGCCCTGGTTTTTCATATCGTTAATTATTTTGTACATGGCCTGCTTTACGGCTACGTCTACGCCGCGCGTGGGGCAGTCCATTATTATTACGTCGGCATTGCTTGCCGTCCACTTTGCAAAGGAAACCTTCTGCTTGTTGCCGCCCGAAAGTTTGGAAACGTACGTCTTTGACGTAGGAGCTTTTATCGAATAGCGGCTCATTTCGTCATTGACGATTTCGTCCTCGGTTTTGGGATTTATGAATGTGAATTTTGAAAGCTGGGAAAGCGCGGGGAGCAGAATGTTTGCCTTTATGGGGGCTTCGAGAATGAGCGCCTCGGTATCGCGGTTTTTGCTGACGTAGCCTATGCCGAGCTTTATCGCCTTGGAGGGTGAAGTCACTTGTTTACCGCCGCGCAATACCTCGCCCGAAGTCGTCTTTCTTGCGCCGAAGCCTATCTGGCCGATGGTGTGCATGCCGCAATCTGAAAGGCCGCCTATGCCGACTATTTCGCCCCTGTGTACCTGAAGGTTGAAATTTTTGATAGGGCCGCTGCATACGTCTTTGAATTCCAGCATTACCTCTTCCTGTGCCGAGGGGATGAAGTCGTCGCGGTAATAGGCGTCGCCTATATCGCGGCCGACCATCAGCGAGGAAATTTTCTTCTTTTCAAACCGGCTCTTTTCAAGGGTGTCGATTATTTCGCCGTCGCGCAGCACCGTTACATGCGTGCATTTATCCATTATTTCATCGAGGTCGTGCGAGATGAACACTACCGCCTTGCCCGCCGCGGCCATGTCTGCCATGACCTTATAAAGAATTTCGCGGCCGTCGAAGGAGAGCGCCGTAGTCGTTTCGTCCACGACGAGGATATCGGGATCCTTTTCCATGGCACGGATAATTTCGATGAGTTTGCGCGTTTCGAAACTAAGAGTATTTATTTTTGTGCTGCCCTTGAACGCCGTTATGTTGAACTTTGCAAGAATTTTATCGGCAGCCTTGTACATCTTTCTCATGCTTATGAAGCCGAATTTTGCAAACTCTTTTTCGCGGCCTGCATACAGATTTTCGGCCACCGTTACGCCGGCGATGGTATTCGACTCCTGCAAGATCATGGCAATACCGGCCTGCTGCGCCTCAAGCATTGTCTTGGGCGCCCACGGCTGCCCTTTATAGGTCATCTCGCCCGAAGTCGCCGGCTGCATGCCCGAAGCTATCGACATGATGGTCGATTTGCCCGAACCGTTTTCACCGATAAGACCGCGTATTTCGCCGCGATGCAGTTCAAAATCCACGTCCTTTAAAGCGACCGTCGGTCCAAAGACCTTGTGCATATGGGTTGCCTTGAATATCAAGGACTGTTCGTTTGTATCCATATTGCAAGCCTCCTTTGCTTTTACACCAATATGATACTTAATTCGAACTGACAAATAAAGTTCAATTTTATTCTTTCTGTTGCGATTTTTTATGAGAATTTGTTTCATTTTTTTGCAAACAGCAACACCATACATTAAAATTGCGACACGCTTTATGAATAACAATTAAAATTAAAACATTTTTCACTTAGTTTCGTCAAAATTTTTCGCTTTATAGCTTTACTTGTCTGATTTTTATGCTATAATGGTATCATGAAGACTTTGCTGTATGTTCCGCCCCTTAAACTTCAATATGCTTCGGACGAGGCGGTTCACTCCTATAAGAACACCGATTTGCTTATTATTTTAAATCTTAAAGGACATACGCGCATTGCGGTGAACAATTACTCGTACAGTCTTGGCTCAGGCGACATAATAGTTGTAAACCCGCGCGAGACATGCACTGTATTCCGTTCGGACAGTGCTTTTATTATGCTGACAATCGAACGGACATGGCTGCGACTGAACACGGAGGACGCTTCGGCTTATTTCTTGTGCAACTCGGTTCAGTTCAAAAACAAGTCGAAGTTTGACTCTATTAAATCGGCGATCCTGTCGGCGGCGAAAGGTAGAAGCAATATGACTCAGATGCGCGCCCTTTCCATAGCATACGGAATTTACGACGAGCTGATAAAGAATTTTACAATGGTGACGCCCGCCGCGCGCAAAAACAACACTAAAATCACAACCATACTTGCGTACATAGATGACAACTACACCGAAAATCTGCTTTTGAACGACATTGCAGATAAGTTCGGGCTATCCGTACCCTACCTTTCGAAGCTGTTCAAAGACAGCACGGGCATGACCTTTGCCGACTTTTATGATGAACTACGCATAAACCATTCCATGTACGACCTTTTGGAAACGCAGGCGACCATAATAGATATATCTTACAAGCACGGCTTTCCAAACAACCACGCGTATATACGCGCCTTTAAAAAGATAACGGGCATGTTGCCAAACGAAGCGCGCAAGAGAAAGCGCGCCGAAAAGGGCGAAGCCACTGACGCTGACGGGGAGCTTGCCGAACTGCTTAAAGCCTTAGAGCGCGAAAACGCCCAAAACGAGGAACTGAAAGATTATTATATAACCGAAAGCTACACGGCAAAGCCGATGTTTGAGCTCAGCCGTCTGCCTTCGCAGGAGATACTCGACATAGGCTCCGCCACAACCGTACTGCACAAGAATGTGCAGAATATAATACACGACCTGCAAACACAGAATCCCTTCCGATACGCCTATCTGCGCGGCATATTCAGCGACGAACTTTCATTCTGCACGCGCGACGCCAAAGGCAACCTTTCGTTCAGATTTTCAATGATAGACGAGGTATTGGACTTTCTGCTGGCACAGCAACTGTTGCCGGCCGTTTCGCTGACATATATGCCGCGGGCGCTGGCAAAAGCAAATACCGATACGGTGTTCGACGACGGATATTATATATGCGGCCCTGCCGATATCGGGGAATGGAAACTTGCCGTAAGCACATTTATCGACCACATAATCTCACGATACGGAATGTTGAACGTGCAGAAATGGCTGTTTATTCCGTGGGTGCAGCTCGATTCAAAAAACAGACACATCGGTTTTTATGACGAGGATGAATTTTTTGAATTTTACAAGACCTCACATTCGGCCTTAAAAGAAAAATCCGCTCTTTTTACCGTGTCATCGCCGGAGATATACCCCTCCGCAGAGGACAACGGGTGGTTGGATAACTTCCTTGCCCGCGCCGAACGCGAAAACTGCTTCCCCGATTTGCTGGCACTCAAATTTTCTTCCAACAGCCACTGGGAGGTAATCGAGGTAGACGAAGGCAACAAGGCGCGCCGAAAGGTCATTCACGACGAGATATCCCCCGACGAAGACCTTTTGAAAAAGGCGCTTACCGCCGTTAAAAAATTGCTCGCCGAAAGGGGCTATGAGCTCGATTTATACATTATCTCTTTCAACTTCACCATAACAGATTCGCATCCGCTTTTGGATACGCTGTTTTCCGCAACGTACTATATTAAAAATTATATAGATAACCTTGGCACAGTAAAATCGTTAGGCTATTGGAATCTGTGCGACGCGACGGATCTGTCTTCGCTGAAAGAAATATTTACGGGAAGAATAGGGATGTATCTGCCCAACGGCATACCCAAAAGTACGGCGCAGGCGCTCAGGATGCTGTCTTTCACAAAGAACGTTGTGCTCGACAGAGGAAAAAACTACCTGTTCACCACAAAATCAGATGAAAACAATTATTTTCACCTGATTGCATTTAATTACCAACACCCCTTTTATCTTACGGCAGAAGAAATTCCCGAAAAGGACAACCCCTACTCTGCTTTTGTCGATGAGAATAAAATACATATCAGGTTCAGGATGACCGATCTCCCGTTTGCAAGCGCCACCATACGCTTATATTCATTGGACTCGTCACACGGGGCGGTGTACGATAAATGGAAATACATAGGCATGCCCGACCTTGACTTTTATTCAGACAGAAACAGCTCGCTGTTTGCGATATTCGTCGCCTCCTCCATACCCGACTTTAAAACTTATACCCAGGAAATAAAGAACGGCACGCTTGTTTTGGAACTTGACCTTGAACAATTTGCCGTTCAGGCACTTGAAATATATTTAAGCTGAATAAAAAAACGCGCACAGCAATTTATCCGTTGCCGTGCGCAATTTTTATGGCTGTATTTTTATTGTATAAAGCGCCGGGCGGCATAAACCGCCCGGCGCCTTAATTATTAAAATTGTTGTAACAGTATATTCGCCTGCGGATTCGGACAAACAGACCACCGTTTCGCCGTCAGAATTTACGTAGGATATACTATTGTTTCTGTGCCTTCAGGTTCGTTATGCTCTGTGGACCTGTATTTTGCGACGCACGTCACCTCTACGTCGTTCACATAGAAGTTTATAGTTATTGGCCACAAGATACACCACATAGGGGAAGTTTGCATACTCTTTGTATAAGTAGCACAGCTTCTGAATGAACGCGCCGTTGTTTATACACGGCCATTCATGCCGTTATTTTTTCCGTCGTTGACGGATTTGTTGCCGTCGTTCTTGGTGTTCATGTTGTCACCGCATACGCCGTTATTTTTTCCGTCGTTGA
>CAYURN010000016.1:0-20375 GCA_964447305.1 uncultured Clostridia bacterium | reverse complement strand
TCTGCGCCCACGAATTCGGCAACGCCTTTTCCGAACTCAACGACCCCATAGACCAAAGGTCGCGCTTTGTAAAACAGATAGAAGAAAAGAAGAAACAGGACCCCTCCTGCACCGCGCAGGTCGACGAAGACTTCGTCACCGCTCTCGAATACGGCCTTCCCCCCACGGGCGGCCTCGGCATGGGCGTCGACCGTCTGGTCATGCTCCTCACCGACAGCTCTACCATAAGGGACGTCATTCTGTTCCCTACGATGAAGCCAAAGAAATAACGCTAAGGTTATGCGGTACAGATATCATATACTCGAACAACTCAATAAATACTCCTTCCGTGACAGGCTGCGCTTCCACATGCCCGGTCATAAGGGCTCTCTCGGCTTTTCGCGCGTATTCCCCATTGCAAAAAGGGATATAACCGAACTGTCCTTTGCTGACGATCTGCACAATCCTTCGGGCATAATCGCCTCCGCCCAGCACGACATAGCCGAAATTGTCGGCGCAAAGCGCGTCTACATCACCACTGACGGCTCCACTTCGGGCGTCATGGCGTGCGTGTATGCCGCGTCGCGCTTCGGCAAAAAGCTCATCGTTCCCCGCAACAGCCACAAGAGTGTGTTCAATGCCTGCCGCATATTCAATATCGAACCCGTAATAGTTCAGGGCGAGGAGCTTGAAGGCGTGCTTCTGCCCCCCGACCCCGAACTCATAAAGACGCTCGTCGTCAACGATGTCAACATCTCCGGCATGATAATCTCGTCGCCCGATTACTACGGCAATATAGCCCCGCTCGACGAATACGCCTCCGTGCTGAAAGCGCAGGGCAGATTCCTGTTCTGCGACGGCGCCCACGGCGCCCACCTTGCGCTTGGCAAAAACCGCACGGGCTATTGCGGCACCTATGCCGATATGTGGGTGGACGGCGCGCATAAAACGCTGCCCGTGCTCACCCAGGGCGCATATATCTGCGTAAACGATAAAAAGCTCTTTCCCGCCGCGGAGGAGGCCATGTCCCTCTTCCGCACCACCTCGCCCAGCTATCCCATAATGGCTTCGGTGGAGTACGGCGTAAAATATTATAAAAATCATCCCGACATGTACAGGCGCGCGCGCGAGGCGGCTACCAACTTCAGGAACACCTTGTCCGCGTTCACGTTCTATCCCTCGGCCGATTGGACAAAACTTGCCGTGGACTTCAAACCCCTCGGCATATCCCCCGCCGCCGCGCAGGCAAAGCTGGAAAAGCGCGGCATATATGCCGAGATGAACGACGGCAGATATCTCCTTTTCTACCTCTCCCCGTCGGTCACGAAAAAACAGCTCGACGACCTCGGCATTGCGCTGATGTTTCTCGTGTCAAACAAAAAACTTGCGTGCAGCTATAAGGACAGGCCTTTCCTCCTGCCCCCCGCGCCCCGCACATATTCCTATCTTTACGCCTTAAAGGCCGAAAGCGAGCTCGTTCCCCTCGAACAGTCCGTCGGCCGCATGTGCGCAGAAAACGCAGGCATAACGCCGCCCTGCCTGCCCGTACTCATTGCAGGCGAAATGATCACACAAAAGGCGGTCGATCTCCTCAAAAGCAGAAAAAACACATTCGGTCTGACCGATGGAAAAATAAAAGTGGTAAAAAAATGAAAGGCACTTTCGTCACTTTCGAAGGCTGCGAAGGCTCCGGCAAGAGCACGCAGCTAAAACTTCTCGCCAAGCGCCTCGACGAGGCAAACGTCGACTATATTCTCACCCGCGAACCGGGCGGCAGCCCCATTTCAGAGCGCATACGCGAAATCATCCTTGATAAAGACAACACATCTATGTGCGACGAGTGCGAAGCCCTCCTGTACGCAGCGGCCCGTATTCAGCACCTTAAGGAGAAGATACTCCCCGCCCTTGAACAGGGCAAGCTTGTCATCTGCGACCGCTACTTTCACTCCTCCCTCGCCTATCAGGGCATAGCCAGGGGTCTGGGCGTGCAGTATGTGGCGGCCGTCAACTCTTTTGCCGTCACGCAGTGCCGCCCCGATTTAACGGTGTTTCTGGATATTCCCCCCGAACTCGCCTTTGCCCGCAAACACGGCGCCGACGAGGACGACCGCATGGAACAGCTCGGCATGGACTTTCACAACAAGGTCTACGGCGGCTATCTCTCTCTCCTCGCCGACTATCCCGAAATATGCTCCGTCGACTGTTCGGGAACAAAGTATCAGACGAGCGACAAAATCTGGCAGCTCTTTATTCAGCGCGGCATAATAAAACAGGGCAAAAATTGATATGACCGCCGCCGCGGCGGCCTTGCGGAGTAGATATTATGAGGCAATTGCTCCAGAGTACAGCAGCATACAGAATTTTTTCGTGCGACGCAGGCTCAGGCCGCGCTTCACACGCATATATGCTGTACTTTCAGGACAGCGCAAACCTGCGTTTCGCCCTTAAATACTTCGCGCTTTCTCTGTTCGGCACGGATGAAGCCCGCCGCGAAGGCTCGCTCATCATGTCCGAAAACTTTTCCGATGTAAAAGTTTTTCCTGCCGACGGCAAACGTCCGTCCGTCGCCGACGCCGACGAAATAGTTGCCGACAGCGCCCTGCGGCCGCTCGAAGGCGAAAAAAAGCTGTACATCTTCACCGACTTCGAACAGGCCTCTCCCCTCGTGCAGAACAAACTCTTAAAGGTGCTTGAAGAGCCCCCCGCCGGCGTATATTTCCTTCTGGGCGCCACCTCCCTTTCGCCCGTGCTGCCCACCATAATGTCGCGCGTCAAACTGCTCGAAATAGGCCCCTTCCCTCAGTCGGCCATACTCTCAGCGCTCAACCGCCGCGGCGGCGACGGCGCAGTCAACGCACAGGCGGCCGCCGCATGTGCGGGCATATTCGGCCAGGCCGTCGCCATGACGTCAGGCGGATGGTTCGGCGAAGTCCTTGCCGCCGCGCGTGACTTCTGCTCGGCAGATACCCTCGGCAAAGCGGGTGACGTCAGCTTAAAATATGCCGACATAAAGCAAAAGGGCGAACTTCTTCGCCAGATACAGTGCATATATTACTCCGCGCTCACCCAATGTCTTTCGCCGGGTGATATATGCCGTTCAGATATGACCCGCCCCGCACTGCTGTATGCAGTGCAAGCCGTCAACAGGGCGTTGGAGGACAATAAGTTCAACGCAAACTTCTCCGCCCTTCTCTTCGACCTTGCGGCGGGTATAATAACGGAGAATGATAAATGGAAAAAATTGTTGGAATAAAATTTAAAAACAGTTGTAAAGTGTACTACTTCTCTCCCGGCAGGGACGAGTACCGCAAGGGCGCGGATGTAATTGTCGAAACCGCCCGCGGGCATGAATATGGCACGGTTGTCATTCCCCCCACTGACGTGGAGGAGGATAAACTCGTTCTCCCCTTAAAGCCCATTCTGCGCCTCGCCAATGACCATGACAGGGAGGTAATACTCCGCAACGAGGAAAAAAAGTCAGGCGCAATGCAGCTCGCCCGCGAAAAAGTTGAAAAGTGCGGGCTGGTGATGAAGATAGTCGACTGCGAATTTGCCTTCGACGGCAGCAAGGTCGTGTTCTATTTCACGGCCGAAGGCAGGGTAGACTTCCGCGAACTCGTCAAGGAACTGTCCTCCGCGTTAAGGCTGAGGATAGAACTCCGCCAGATAGGCATACGCGACGAAATAAAGCTGATAGGCGGCCTTGCCCCCTGCGGCAGGGAATGTTGCTGTTCAAGGTGCCTGCCCGAGTTTAAAAAGGTCACCATCAAAATGGCCAAAAATCAGGGTCTGTCCCTCAATCCCGGCAAAATTTCAGGCCTGTGCGGCAGGTTAATGTGCTGCCTGTCCTACGAAAACGATTACTACGCCGAAGCCTGCAAAAAGACCCCCAAGGTCGGCAGCGAAGTGGAAACGCCCGACGGCAAAGGCCATGTTGTCAGCGTCAATATGCTCAAAATGGAAGCCAAGGTCAAAATAGAGCAAAAGGACGCCGTAACATATAAAGATTACGCCGTTGACCAGCTCAGTTTCCGCCGCGCATCCTCTCCCAAGGAGGATGACCACGCCGACGAACCGGAGCTTAATGACTCGGAATTTTCTGACTGACCGCCGCTCTCCGCGCGGCGTTCGGGCCGATTTTTGTGTGTTTTCCACAAATTAAAATAAAAAAAAGGTGGTAAACCCTCTTTACACGCGCAAAATTGTGTGTTATAATAATGTCAGGTAATAATATACCGTAATGTAAACATAATGGAGGAACAACCAATGGCACACGTTATTTCTGATGATTGCGTAAGCTGCGGTGCATGCGCCGCTACTTGCCCCGTGTCCGCTATCTCCGAAGGCGCTGAAAAGTATGTTGTAGATGCCGAAACCTGCATCGACTGCGGCGCTTGCGAAGGTGTATGCCCCACCGGTGCAGTACAGTCCGAATAAGCATTATGAAAAAGATGAAGGCGGCGGTATGTTAAACATATCGCCGCCTTTTTCTCAAAGACTACAGTTATGGAAAATTTCAAGTTAAACGAGGGCGAAGTTCTTGAAGAACTGTTCGGCGACAAAAAGATAATTCAGAACAAAAACCTCTACCGCTTCACTTCTGACAGCATACTTCTCTCCCGCTTTGCCCGTGCAAAATCGGGCGACAACGTGGCCGATTTCTGTTCTGGCAGCGGCATCGTCGGTCTGCATTTTTTGTGTTTGAACGGCCATATATCGGGGGTAACGCTGTTTGAAATGCAGCACAGCCTTGCGGATATGTCCGAACGGACGGTAAAATACAACGGCTTTGAAAACGTAAAGGTCGTGTGTACCCGCCTGCAGGATATCGGCAGGGAATACGACGGTAATTTCTCCCTCATCCTCTGCAATCCCCCGTACGAGCGCGGCGGCTTTGAAAATTTAAGTTACGAAAAGGCCGTCTGCCGCAAAGAAATTACAATCACCCTTGCCGAAATAGCCGAAGTCGCCTGCCGCAAACTCAAGTACGGCGGCAGGATTGCCCTAATCAACCGTGCCGACAGACTTGCAGAGGTTATATTTGATTTAAAATCGCGCGGGCTGGAACCCAAGCGCCTGCAATTCGTAGCAGGCACTCAGGGCGGCAAACCCTATCTTATCATGGTGGAGGCCGTAAGGGGCGGAAAGCCCGGTCTTGAACTGCTGCCCACCGCCGTCAACAGTCCGTCCGTCGGCTCAAGCGGCCGTTGAAGCGCATATATGCGCAGGTTAATTGAACAACATGGTCTATTTTGTTTCTACACCCATAGGTAATTTAAAGGATATCTCCCTCCGCGCGCTCGAAGTTCTGCGCGCGGCAGACGTCATCTTCTGCGAGGACACCCGCCACTCCCTCAAACTTCTCAGCGCATACGAAATCAAAAAGCCGCTCCTCTCCTGCCATAAATTCAACGAGCGCGAAGCCTCCGCAAAAATCATTGCCGAAGCGCTTTCCGGCAGGCAGGTCGCCGTCATCTCCGATGCGGGCATGCCCGTCATCTCCGATCCCGGCAATATAGTGTGCGCCGAACTCAAAAAGGCGGGCGTGGCATACACGGTCATTCCGGGCGCAAACGCCTTTCTTTCGGCGCTCGTGCTATCGGCCATGCCGGCAGAAAGGTTTGCCTTTCTCGGCTTTTTGCCCGATAAACAGGGCGAGCGCATGAAATTTCTTGAAAGGTATAAGGATCTCGATCTGACCCTCTGCTTTCATGCCGCCCCGCAGGATGTCGACAGGTATATATCCGACATGCTGTCCGTCTTTGGCGACCGCAACGCATGTGCCGTCCGCGAAATAACCAAAATTCACGAAGAGTCCGTCCCCTTCACTCTTTCTTCGGGGCTTCCCGGCGAAAAGCGCGGCGAATATGTGCTTATCGTCGAGGGCGCTTCCCGTGCGAGCAATCAGCTTAACTCCCTTACCGAACGCGAGCATATAGCCCACTATATGGCGCAGGGAATGGATAAAAAATCGGCCGTAAAGCAAGCCGCAAAGGATCGCGGCATACCCAAAACACAGATGTACAAATTCGGCATCGACTTATAGCCGTTCAAAGCATTTGCAAAAACAAAAAAGTGCCGCCGCGGCGGCAGCGATACAGGTGGAAAAATGTCAAATAAACAAAAGAAAGATATCGACGATAGGCAAATGTCTATCTATGATTACGAGGAAAAATACGTCCGCCGCCAGAATTCGCGCGGGGCGCGCCTGTTGTTATTTGTCCTCGCCACACTCATAGGCCTGTTCATAATATGGTGTCTGCTGTCAATTACCATGCAGATATGGCAGCTCAACGTCTATGCAGGCTATGCTGCGGCGGGCGTATCCGCTGTGATCTTCATTTTCGTTTTCATAGTTCCCGTCGTAAAGATACTCCGTTCGGAATACTTCATGACAAACGTAAATTCGCGCCATGCTGCCGAAGCCAAGCGCCACAATAAAAGAGTGCGCCGCAGCATAGCCGAAAAAATAGTCGACTTCAACGCCAAAGTCGACGGCGCCGGCTGGTACGACGATAAAATAGTCGGCGACATAGAAGTCGCCCTTAAAACCAGGGACGACTTTGCCTTAAAAGGCTCGCTCACCGCCCTCTACAACGGCAAACTCAAAAGAACGGCCAAGGACATGATTTTAAAGAGCGCGCTCAAAAGCGCGGCATATTCGGCGCTCTCCCAAAGCTCCAAAATAGACGCGGCCCTCGTGATAGTTGTAAATCTTCAGCTCGTCAAAGATATAGTATTTTTATACGGTTTCAGACCGTCAGACGCGCGTCTTGTCAAAATCTTTGGCACGGTTGTGCAAAACGCCCTCATTGCTTACGGGCTCGGCTCGGTAAAAATAGGCAACGGCATTGTCAAAACCATGGGCGACGCGGCCAAGGGCATACCCTTCCTCGGCACAGCCATCTCGGCGCTTGTCGACAGCTCCATTCAGGGTCTTGCCAACGGCACCATGACGGCCGTAATCGGCTTCCAGACTATCAAGTATCTTAATAAGGAATACAACCTGCAAAACATTCTCGACGGCATAGAAGTCGCCGAAACCGAGCGCGAACTTCAGGAAACGTGCGAAGAGCTTGAAAAAGAACTTCGCCGCCCCTCCTCCCGCGCCAAGCAGGGCGTCTGATTAAATTCATGCCTCTCCTTTCAAGGGGGAGGCTTTTGTTTTGGCGAATATCCCTGCGGCAGGCTGTAACAACAGAAAGAACAACACACGAACAATAAAGAACACACAATCCGTCGGCAAATATGGTATAATCGGGTAAAGGAGGAAGATATTATGGAATTTAAAGAAAATCTGAAATCTCTCCGCGTCGGCAAAGGAATAACCCAGCAGCAGCTTGCCGACGCTGTTCTCACCAGCCGCAGTACCGTCGCCAAGTGGGAAAGCGGAAGAAGTATCCCCAACGACCAGTCGCTTGAACTCCTGGCAGAATATTTCGGTGTGGATAAGAGCGAGCTGATCAGCGACAAATCGGTAGAAGATACCTTTGTCCGCAAAAATATCGCCCTTTCGCGCTCCAAAAAAATCATAATAGCACTTTCGGGTATATGCGCCGTTCTCATCGTCGCAGTCATTCTCGTCAGTATCTTTGTCAAAACAGATGGTGAACAGGCTGTGGGCAACAGTTTTGCAAGGATCGTCGGCACACGGGCGCGAGTCGGCTATCTTATCGAGGCCGAAACCGACCGCTTAGAAAATGCTCCCCAGGATTCGCAGACAGGCGTCTATAATCTCGAAGTCGGCGAACAATATACCATCTATGTTTCGCCCATACTTACGGGCGGAAGTTCGCCCGCGGCGTACGAAGGCTACGGTATAGAGTTTTTGTATGACGACGAAGTGTTTGATATAACTCTGCAATTCTATTACGAAGACGACGATTTTGCTCCCCCCTACTTTGTTCTCACCGTTCTTAGCGAGGCGAACTATTCTTCTATAATCGTTACGGCAAGCGGATATTCCGCCACCGTAACCGTGTACGCAACATAAAAGGCTCCCCTTTGTCAATGGACGTCTCAACGCGGAACCCCCAAGAGCCTCCCCTTTGGCGTGCCAAAGGGGAGGCTCTATTGCGGTAGCTCATCATCGAAGGCGCCCCTTTTCAAGGGGAGCTGGCTTGCCATAGCGCCAGCGGCGGCAAGCCTGAGGGGTGGATTGGTTTTATTATTTAAATTACCCCTCCTACGCTTTATTTTTCTTTATATACCCCTCCGTCGCGGCGGCAAGCTTCGCCGCGACACCTCCCCTGCAACAGGGGAGGCTCCTGGGGTGTCCACTGTTTTGATAACTCCTTGCTCGTCCTACGCTTAGGGGAGGCTATAAATAATGCTGTTTTTAAAACGCCTTAAATATGTTGACAATTTAATGTGATTGTGTATATAATAGAATATCCCCCGTGGGGGGATATTTTTCAGGAGATGACGACGTATGAACAACCACGAACACACCAAGGCCGTTCTGAACAGAATGGCAAGGGCAATCGGACACATGAACGCCATTAAAAAGATGCTTGAAGACGGCAGGGATTGCAGCGACGTCTTGATTCAGCTTTCGGCGGTTAAGTCTGAAATTGTCAATATGAGTAAAGTAATTCTCAAAGACCACATTGACCACTGCATAGTAAGGGCCGTAGAAGAAAAAGACGAGGAAACCATTCAGAACCTGCAAAAGGCGATCGACAAAATAATATGAAATCAAAGTCAGTAAAAACAGGTATATTTCTCGCCATCGTTGCGGCGGTTCTGTATTCCCTCAACTCCCCGTTTTCCAAAATATTGCTCGACTATATGCCCTCCACGCTTATGGCAGGCTTTTTATATGTCGGCGCGGGGCTGGGCATGGGCGTTATCTCCCTCATACGCAAGGGAACTAAACACGATACGTCCGAAGCGAAATTGACAAAACATGAACTGCCCTATGTCATAGCCATGATACTGCTCGATATTGCCGCGCCAATATGTCTGCTCCTCGGATTAAAATCAATCACGGCGGCAAACGCTTCCCTTTTAAATAATTTTGAAATCGTGGCAACGGCAATAATAGCGCTCATCGTGTTCAAGGAAAAAATCAGTCTGCGCCTCTGGCTCGGCATAATTTTTATAACGGCGGCGTGTCTGCTGCTTTCGCTTGAAGATATCTCAAGCTTTCAGTTTTCTTATGGCTCGCTGTTTGTCCTCGCAGCCTGTATATGCTGGGGTTTTGAAAATAACTGCACTCGCAAAATATCCTCCAAAGACCCCATGCAGATAGTTCTGCTGAAAGGAATCTTTTCGGGGCTCGGCTCAATTATAATCGGCCTTGTAATCGGGGAGCGCATAACCGTGCTGTGGAGTGTGTTTGCCGTGCTCGGCGTAGGCTTTGTGGCGTATGGGCTGAGTATCTTCTTTTATGTCTATGCGCAAAGAATACTCGGCGCGGCGCGCACAAGCGCCTACTATGCCGTCGCACCCTTCATAGGCTCTTTTTTGTCCCTGATACTTTTCATGGAGCTCCCCCATTACACTTTTTTTATAGCCCTCGGACTGATGGCTGTCGGCGCGTGGCTGTCAGCACAGGATAAACCTCTGTTTAAAAAATCCGACAAAACCAAAATTGAATAGCATATAGTACGGGGCGAATTAAAAATTTTTGCGACAGTAAATGCGGAGATGGGCAGAAAAAGATTGATAAATTAGCTTTGTCTGTTTACCGCAATAAAAAAGCGCAAGGCGGTTTAACCGCCTTGCGCTTTTTGGTGCACCTGAATGGATTCGAACCATCGGCACCAGACGTCGGAGGTCTGTGCTCTATCCAGCTGAGCTACAGGTGCATGTGCGGCTCGTTGCCGCATATATGTGGGGTAATCACTTCAAAAAGCGTGATATTATGCCTAAAATAACCTTTACAGATTTTTCCATGCAGGGTACGGGGATAAATTCGTTCCTGCCGTGCGCGTTGTGTCCGCCCGTGGCAATGTTGGGGCAGGGCAATCCTTTAAATGACAAACTGCTTCCGTCCGTTCCGCCCCTTATCGGCTGTATCTTCGGTTCAATGCCCTCCGCCCTCATGGCCTCGGCGGCGGCTTCAACTATGTGCATTACAGGCTCTATCACCATCGCACAGTTATAGTATTGGTCACGCAGCTTAAATTTGATTCTTCCGGGATACTTTTCAGAAAAATCGTCTGCCACCGATTGTGCAAATGCCTTGCGCCCCGCGAACTTAGCGCTGTCATGGTCGCGGATAATGCCCGAAATTGTGCATTTTTCCACATTGCCTTCTATCGAGTTTATAAAGTAGTACCCCTCTCTCCCCTCGGTCGTTTCGGGCCGTTCGTCGGCGGGGAAGCGTGCAATCAGCTCGCTTGCCACAGTCACGGCGTTTATCATCTTGCCCTTTGCCGAGCCGGGGTGAATGCTTTTACCCTCGATTACAAACGTGAACGCTCCGCCGTTGAACGTTTCGTAGGAAAGGTCGCCCAACGCTCCGCCGTCCACGGTATATGCAAAGTCGCACCCGAAGTTCTTCACGTCGAACAGCTCCGCGCCGTGACCTATTTCCTCGTCGGGGGTAAAGGCAATGCCGATATCGCCGTGCCTGAATTCGGGGTGGTTTACAACATACTCGGCCATGGCCATGATTTCAGCCACGCCCGCCTTGTCGTCCGCGCCGAGAATTGTCGACCCGTCGGAAGTGACAATGTCCATGCCTGTATAATTTTTCAGTTCGGGGCAGTCGGCCACGCGAATTTCTGCGCCGTTGCCTACAACTATGTCGCCCCCGGTATATTTCACTATCTTCGGCTTTACCCCGAACCCCTTGGGCTCGCTGACCACGTCGGTGTGCGCAATAAATCCCACCGCCGCTTTTGCGGGCGCGTTTGCGGGAATTTTTGCATATACATAGCCGTTATCGGTCATGCTCGCCTTTATGCCCATTGCGCAAAGCTCCTTATACAGCACCTTTGCAAGGTCAAGCTGGCAGGGCGTGGAAGGCGTAGCTTCGGCGTTGTTCTCGTCGCTCGGAGTGTCGATTTTTACATATCTTAAAAATTTAGAAAGTACGTCAGGCATGTTCTCTCCTCATTTAAACGCGTTCGCCTGCGCGTCGTAGCTGAAGCCTATCTGTTCCATTCGTCCGCATATATCCTCGGCCGAAAGGTCATTTTCACGGCAAAATTCCTCTAAGGAGGAGTATTCGTCGCGCAGCTTGGTGTTTATGTATGACAGTAAAATAAAGTTATCGGTGGGAAGCATATACGATAATTGAAAGCGGTATAGCAATGCAGTTTGTCGGCTCCTTTTTTAAAATCGGAGTCTGGGCGCAGTGCTTAACCGACATCATTATATCATTATTATTTTTTAATTGCAAACATCGGCGGGATATGTTATAATAATTTTATGAAAAAAAAGACGGTTGTCGTCGGAATGAGCGGCGGGGTGGACAGTTCGGTCGCCGCATTGCTCCTTAAACGACAGGGTTACAATGTAATAGGTCTGTTCATGCTCAATTGGGAGGAGAACGATATAAACGGCGCCTGCACTTCGGAATCTGACTTCGAGGACGTCCGCCGCGTTTGTTCGTTGCTGGATATCCCCTACTATTCCGTCAACTTTGCAAAGCAGTATATGGACAGGGTGTTCAGCTATTTCCTTGCCGAATATGCCGCAGGCAGAACGCCCAATCCCGACGTTCTTTGCAACCGCGAAATCAAGTTCGGCCCCTTCCGCGAATACGCCCTTTCCATGGGCGCGGACTATATCGCCACGGGCCATTATTGCGGCATAGACCACAACGCCGACGGCAAGCACTATCTTTTAAAGGCCGCCGATACGGGCAAGGACCAGACCTATTTTCTCAATCAGGTCACACAGCCTCAGCTTGAAAGGGTGCTGTTCCCCCTCGCTGATTTAAAAAAGGATGAAGTGCGCGCCCTTGCCGAGCAAAACGGCCTTGCAACTGCCAAAAAGAAGGATTCCACGGGTATTTGTTTTATCGGCGAAAGAAATTTCCGCGCGTTTTTGTCGCAGTACCTGCCCGCCCGACCCGGTAAAATCCTCACCCTCGACGGCGAGGAAGTGGGCGAGCATATAGGCCTCATGCACTATACTCTCGGCCAGCGCAGGGGCGTCAGCCTCGGCGGCAGGCACGGCGAAAGCGGCCGCTGGTTTGTTGTTAAAAAAGACTTAAAAAACAATATTCTGTACGTTTCCCACGGCGATGAAAGCCCGCTGTACTCCTCCTCGTGCGAGGTGGAAAATATCAATTGGATAGGCTATATGCCGCAGTCAACCACATTTTCCTGCCGCGCAAAGTTCCGTTACCGCCAAAGCGAACAGGACGTAACCGTCACGCTGAACTCCGACGGCGGTGCGCATGTCGACTTTGCTCAACCCCAGCGCGCCGTTACGCCCGGGCAGTACGCCGTATTCTATGACGATACCCGCTGTCTTGGCGGCGGTGTGATAATCTGACCTTGTTTAATTCAAAGTAAATAAAACGCCGTGGCGCATTTCAGTGCGCCACGGCGTTTTTTTCAGATAGATATTTATGCCCCCTGCGACACGCCGTCGTAAGTGTAGGTAATATTGCTGAATTCAACAGTAAGTCCTCTGTTGGCAAACAGGCAGATATACATGTAATCGTTATCCACGGCGGTGAAGTCGAAATCTGTATATGTCTCGGTATATGTGTTTGTTCCGTCAGATACGGTAACTGTAACAACCTGTCCCACTCTCTGGATAGTCATGGTATAACTGCTCCCCACTGTGGGCGTGATGCTATTGCTTCCCTTGGTGAGCGTTCCGTTTTCGCGGCTGAATATTGTAGAGCCGTCCATCAGTATTCCCGCCGCAACAAAGTTGGAATTTATGCCTGTGTCATAAGTATCGATATAGATATCGTCGCGCAGCATAACTCCAAAACCTGATTGATTTTGATTTGTCGGTTCGCTATAAGCAGTTATTTTTGCCGTTACGGTTATGGTAAAGTTGTCGTCCTTGCTCACGCGCATAAATGCCGCGCCAAAACCGTCTGCAGATGAGGAAAATTTTCCATGATTTGCCGTATTGCTTACTGTAATTATAGAATCGCTATAATCTATTGAATATTTGCTGACGTTGTTGCCGCCAATGTCGCCCATTACTGTCTTATACCAGGTGGTGCTGTATGCTTCTCCCGTTGCGGAGTTGCTGCCATCAATCGTGGCAAGCGGCGTTTCATTGTCAAGGTCGGGTGTTGTATAGTCAGCTTTTACATAATCTTCGTTAATGGCTATCGTCCAATCTGTGGGCGCCTCTATGTCCGCTTTAACATATTGTGCAAGCGAGCTGTCGGTTTGGTCCAAGGCCGTGGCAAACTGGTAGGCCACCATCTGCGCGCCGTACTTGTTTAAATGAGTGTCGTCCCTGCCTGCGGGCGTTTTGCTGTCGCCATCGACTTCGTAAGTGGTGTACGCATGGAACAGGGCCGCCGCGTCGTTGTCCGTTTCATACAGCGCCTTGGTTAACGAGGTAAGGTCTATAACAGTCGTGCCGGTTTCTTCGCCAAGCGTCTTTATGGCGGCAGGGTAGTCGCCGTCGTCGGTAACATGCACTTTTGCTCCGGTGTAGTCCGATGTAGAAGAATACCTGACTATGGGCGTACAGAGTATGGCCGTCGCGCCTGCCTCTTCTGCTAATTTTATGTAGTAATTATATAATACATATTGGAAAGAGATCCCTCCCTCCGTCGTAGCGTCGGTATAGCTCTTTTTGGGGTTGGTAAAGCGATTCGGGTCGTCAGACTTTTCATCATTGTGTCCGAAACCTATTATAAGGTAATCGCCCTCGGATATGGACTCTTTAAGGGTGGTGTAGTTGCTTTCGCTGATGAAAGAGAGCGAGCTTCTGCCCGAAAGCGCAAGGTTTACAACCTGGTCGCTCGTCACGTTGAAGTATTCGGCTATCTGCGTGCCGTAGCCATAGCGCGGCATGTAATAGTTGTCGTTGAATGAGCATACCGTCGAATCGCCTACAAGATAGATTGTACTGCCTTCAGGCAGTGCGGAAGACGTAACGTCGCCGCTCTCGTCACCTGTTTCGTCGTCGCTCTCGCCGCCCGTTGTGTCGTCGCTCTCGCCGCCCGTTGTGTCGTCGGTCTCGCCGCCCGTTGTGTCGTCGGTCTCGCCGCTCGTTGTGTCGTCGGTCTCGCCGCTCGTTGTATCGCCGGTCTCGCCGCTCGTTGTGTCGCCGGTTCCGCCGCTCGTTGTGTCGTCGGTTCCGCCGCTCGTTGTGTCGTCTGTACTGTCAACCGTTTCGTTGCCTGTGTTGCCTGTTTCGTCGTCGGTTGAGGTGCAGGCCGTCATTGCTATGCAGGACAGCGCTACAAACACGCTCATTCCCGCAGCAATCAACTTGCGCAAAAGATGTTTGCTGTCTTTCATTATAATCCCCCTCCTTAAGGGCAAAATTTTCACAACGCCGCAGTGCGTTAAAAAATTTTGCCCCACATTGTGCGGGGCATGGCGGCGTTTTGTCTATTATACCAAAACGCCGCCACGGATGTCAAGTAATTAGTTATAAAATACCTAAATATGTTAACTTCTATCAAAAAACCTTTATCAGCATTTTTTGTCGGGCAGACGGCAAAATTATTTTGTCAGATCCCGCCCGATCGGTATACAATATATTGTGGTTTATTTCGTCAAGACAACTAAACAAAGTTTATAAAAAATTTTTTATAAAAAATAGTAAAAAACGCTTGCTTTTTGCGTTTTAATTTGGTATATTATTTAAGCGTTGCGGGAGCTTAGCTCAGTTGGGAGAGCAACTGCCCTACAAGCAGTGGGTCACAGGTTCGAGCCCTGTAGCTCCCACCAATAAATAGTGCGTATGAATATCATGCGGGAATGGCTCAGTGGTAGAGCGTCACCTTGCCAAGGTGAATGTCGCGGGTTCGAATCTCGTTTCCCGCTCCACCAGTTCAACCGCACTATTTTTTTAATGTCACGCAACAGCAACCGGATGGTTTGAGCGTGAAAAAAACTTCACTTTTAAAGTGAGGTCATGGCGCTATAGCCAAGTGGTAAGGCGTGGGCCTGCAAAGCCCTGATTCCCCGGTTCAAATCCGGGTGGCGCCTCCAAATACCCTTGATATCGCACAAAAATCGGTGCGGTGTCAGGGGTATTTTTTATAACAAATAGCAGCAAAACCAATTTGGTTCTGCTGCCTGAAAAATAATCAAAAATCAC
Source organism: uncultured Clostridia bacterium (assembly GCA_964447305.1). GTDB lineage: Bacteria > Bacillota > Clostridia > Christensenellales > Borkfalkiaceae > Coproplasma. Next base: position 5,183 of record CAYURN010000016.1, on the reverse strand, counting down.
GCTTTTTTAAACACAAACAAGTACTCGTGCGCAAGCAACAAAAAATTGTATTTTATGCTGTTTGTTTTCCAATACCCCGTTGCTTTACAGTTGTGTTGCTCCTTAATTATAATCTCTTTGAGTTTAAAACCTGCAAGCTCGAAAAGTCTCATCGCCTCAAATGCAAGCGGTTGCACCATTCCTTTTTTGCGGGTGTCGCCCATTAGTATGGCACAGAATTTATCCTTTTTGAGAACTCTGTAACACTCCTCCGCCACCTTGCTCATTTCAACAAGAAAGGGCTTAATGGAAAGCAATGATAAATCGCCCTCTATGCCGTCGCTGTAATTTATTATATCCGCATAAGGCGGGTGCGTACAGATTAAATCTATGCTATCATCTGTAATATCCAGCTTGCGGGCATCACAAAAGCTATATTTTTCTGTAATGCCCGTTGCCCAAAAATTCTATAAATCCTTTATCGCGCAACATTTGCAGCTGTTGCCTGATTTTAGCTTGAATATGCTTATTATCGGGATGTTTTAATTTAAGCTGACTTTCAAACCCGTATATATCGTCAAGGAAAAAATCCGTCGATTTTATACTGTTTACGCAATTAAGGATATCCATAAGCCAGCCGCGACCACTTATATTATTTGTCTTCAACTGACTTAACTTAGCATATTGTCCGACAACTGAATCCACATCGGCGCATATCTGATTTTTTATTATTGATATTTTTGCCTGCTCAGGAACTTTTGACAACATTATATTACAGCCTATCCACCCCGCTCTTCGGGCATTTTCGGATAAAGGTTTCCGTTTTTCGATAATCGAAGGCACAAAAAAGAATTTTGGTATCAGCGTTAAATTTACAACCTCTAAATTTTTTGTATACTGCATTACAAACAATTCGGGGTTGCTTATGCTGTTTATCCGCTCTATCATAGTAGAATAAGCACCGTCGGTAATCTTGTTTGATATAGTGCTGCTCTTGCTTTTTAATTCAAAATTTTCGCCGCAATGCGGACAGACGAAATCTGCTACAGGCATATTGTTTGCCAAGTGAGAAATGTGCGGATTACCGCATACGGGACAAAATATGTTGCCAGTCACCCACGCTTCCGTCATAACCCTGATTTTTTGGGAATTGCTTTTATAGCCGCCCGTCAATCCCGTATTCAACTTAAAATTCATACCAATCAACACAGTCCTTGTCGTTATCAGTTGCCGAAATCTGCTTACATACCAGATTTCCGGGGGCTAAGACAAACTCGCCGTCATTATATTTTTTCTCGGCTATATCCAGAGCCTCGCCTATATCTTTCGCATAGACCTCGAAATCCTGAGAAATCATTTCTTCAATTGTGACGATATATTTTGTCTTGGTTTTATCGATTTTCGTCGTGCGCTTGTCCGCAGGTTTTTCGGATGACGCCGGAATTATCCACATATTGCCAACCATCATTGCTCCGTCTATACGATTTTCAGAGCACAAAACTGCCACTCTGCGCTGAGATATCCCCCACTTTTCCGCCGCTTCTTTTGCTGAAATATAGCTGAGCATTACATTTCTCCATATCTGATAGTGTGTACTATATATAGTATATTCTAAATCTCGAACAATAGCAAGGAAATTCTTGTCGTTTCAAATAGAAAATCTGCGGCGAAAAACGCGTTGTTTTAATCATAATAGTATAATATTTAATGGTGTTCAGAATAAATTTATGGGGAAATTATGAAAATATCAGTTAAGGGCGGAAAGGGCGGATTGGTATTTGCAAGCGAATATGTTGCAGGGTATTGACATATTCAAAAAAATAAATTATAATATCATCATAAGAATGAGATAAACACGTTTATTTTATTCTTGCATAAAAAATCATGATTAGAGGGTAAAAAATGAATATTGATTTGAAAGGTCAGACAGCCGTAGTGTATGGCGCGGGCAGGGGCATAGGCGAAGCTATCGCAACAGAATTGGCAAAAGCGGGCGCAACCGTCTATGTGGCCGATATAATGGATGAAAATTGCGAGCACGTCGTTGCCGAGCTGAAAAAACAGGGGTACGACGGCGTTGCCGTAAAGTGTGACGTAAGTAAATATTCCGATGTAGACGCGGTCATGGAAAGGGCCGAATCCGAAACAGGCAGGCTCGATATCGTCATCAATAACGCGGGCATAGTCACTCTCGGTTCTTTCCTTGAAACCACTCATGACGAAATCAATCGGCTTATAAACGTCAATCTGATAGGAACAAGCAACGGCTTGCAGGCGGCGGTCAGGCGTATGCAAAAATATAATCACGGCAAAATAGTGTCCACTGCCTCCTTTGCCGGCCGTCACGCAATGAAGGAAGGTTTTGCCTATTACGGCATGACTAAGGCGGGGATAATCTATCTCACGCAGGCCGCGGCCTATGCGGGAGCCAATTATAACATAAACGTAAATTCCATTTGTCCGGGAATCATCCGTACCCCTATGTGGGAAAAGATTCTCGATAGCCATGTCGAAGCCGGTCAGGACAGGGAAACTTCATGGAAGGAGAACCTGAAACATTTTATTCCGTTAGAACGCGGCGACCAGAAGCCTGAGGACATAGCTTACGCCGTACTCTTCCTCTGCTCGAAATATGCCGACCATATTACGGGTCAGGCTTTGAACGTCGACGGCGGCGCTTCTATGAACTGATTTAATAACTTTAAATGCAAGTCCCCCGTCGGCATGAGCCGGCAGGGGATTTTTGTGTTTGCAGGGTAACGACAAATAAAATGCGGCAAAGCATTTAATTGCTTATCAGAATTTGATTACAACGGGCCCGTGGGCGAACGAGTAAATCGTTGCCGTGGCGTCCTTGAAATAATACACCGCCGTGTTGCCCTCTGGTCCCGTCGTGTACATTTTGCGGAGGGACGGATAGTCGTCGAGCATACTCTCCTGCGCCTCTATTCTGTCGTCGAGAACAAGCGTACCTTCTATGCGTATCCACTCGTTGTCCTTCATTGCGCAGATCTCAACCTTGGGATTTGCGGCTATCTGTTTTGCGACGGCCTTGCCCTTGCCCGTCTGTATGTACAGCTTGTCCTCAAAAACATGAGCCGTGCCGAACGGCCGTACTCTCGGCTGGTCTCCGTCAACTGTTGCAAGGTAATACGTCCCTGCGTCCTTCAAAAACTGACAAACTTGTTTCATCCTTGTTCCTCCTGAGTTTGATAATTTATTAAACGTCGCCCCCACAGTTTAAACTTGCCGTGAGGGGATTCTTTAATTGCCGGATATTTATGTAGTATTTCCTCCCTATAAAATTATAACTATCTTATATTTCCTCTATCCCCAAACTCTTTAAATATTCATAAGTGCCGTCATAATATTCCGGAAGGCGCGTGCTGTCCTCCCAAAAGCCGTTGGCAGTTTTATTTGAATTACCATAAGGCACGCAGATAACCATTCCCATCCTCGCGCGGGTGAGCAACACACGGTATGCGTTGAGCATATATTTCATCAGCTCTTGTTTGTTTTCCGTCTCTCCCTTTTGCTCTACCCATTTCGTCTGACCGTTAAACCGATAGAATCGCCACTCTCCGTTTTCATATCGCATATCTGCGTCCCAAAGCACGCACGTATAATCGAGTTCCAATCCCTGAACCTGAATTTCCGTAGCTGCGTCTTCGAGATAGTTGGAAGCCCTGGTATCAATTTTGTCTTCCAAAAACCAGTGTACAGCATTTTCATCGCCCGAAGGTAAAACGTGAATCCCCAAAGGTTTATACCTTGCCGATTCCTTTGTAATAAGCACACCCGTGCGTTCGGTACCGCGGACTTTGTTATGAAGCCATTTCTTTGCTTTCGCAATGTCTCTCGTTAAGACGATTGGGTACTTAGCCTTGATCTCATTATAAATCTCAGGCGCATGTTCGTCGAAAGACAACAGCGAGTGAACAAAAGCAGATAGTTTTTCTGCCCTGAAAGAGCGAAGTGAAACACTTAAATGCAAGCTCTCTGAATAAGTTACATTTTTATTGTCGCTCAAAAGGTCATTGACTTTGCCTTCGGCATATTCCGCCTCTGTAAGTTTGGGGGATATGTAAACCTTCCAATGCGGGAACATTTCGTTCAATGCTTTAATCCATTCAGATATTCCTGCCTCGCCCGTGTTTATCTCCTGCCCTCCACCTACAAGGCACACTATCGTCGCCCAATCTTCTCGCTGGTCGAGCGACCAAATCAAAAAGCCTGCTTCTGACAATGGAAAATTCGGAACTTTGAGTTTGTTGCCATAAGTGCCACCTCGCTTTAAATAATCGGCAAGTCTTTTATGTGTCCATGAGCGCTGTGCTTCATCAAAAATTGCTACATGCTCAACCTCGCCGAACCCAGCTTTTTCCATTCTTACTGCTTTATGCGGGTCTATTTCAAGGATACCGTTTTCAACGGGATTTTTAATTTTTGCCAGCATGTTATCGCGATAGCGATGTATCATCTGAATAGATTTACTCACTTCACGGCGTGAATCTGTTAATTTCTTACGCTCATTCCTCTCACGGCATTTTTTAAAATTATCTTGCGCAAGTGCCTCTGTAAGCACTGCTACCAGTGGGCCGTTTCCCGAAAGATATACCGCCCCCTCATCTTTGACGGGCTCATTATTTCCCTGATATGTCTGTTTGATTGCCACTTCCAAACCAACGAGTGTTTTCCCTGCACCGGGTACTCCCGTTACAAAACAGATACTTTTTTCTTGATTAAGCTTGCTTTTTTGTATTACTTTTAAAATATAGTCGATTGTTTGATCGGTAGAAACCTTATCCGCCTCGTGCCTCGTAATATTTTCAACCGAATGATTTTCGTATAGGGTTTTGGCTGCCTCAATAATGGTTGGTGTAGGAGCATAGGGGCTTATGATCCAGTTGGAATTGATAGTCGGTTCATTTGGGAAAGCCTTCAACACTTCGGTGAGTACTGCATATATTCCCCCTGTGCCCGTAACAATAGGATTTATTACTCTATCGTCATAGACAGACATTTGAATATGTTTAGTAGCACTACAATAATTTGTAGCAATCAGAACAGGGACGATAATTTGCTCTTGACTAAATTTATGGAAGTTTTTAAGGTCAAGCGCATAGTCGAGAACTTGGTCGATATTCGATTCCAAAATCTTTGATTCACCCACCTTAAATTCAAGGCAAAATATAATTCCGTTT
>CAYURN010000015.1:0-28848 GCA_964447305.1 uncultured Clostridia bacterium | reverse complement strand
CAAATGCATCAGACTGTAAATCTGACGTCTCCGACTTCGGTGGTTCGAATCCACCTCCTCCCACCACGCAACAGGGGTACCCAACGGGTACCCCTGTTGCGTTTTATGCCGATATATTCGCGGTCAGGCAGATGAATCCCGCGTTTAACCGCCAACATTTTAAATAAAAAAACAATATTGCCTGAATTTCTTTTGGAAATATCATATTTATTTGTTATAATAAAAAATGTTTGGCCATTATTAAAAAATTCAGAGGTAACTTCAGTGATATTTATAGTTGTAGCTGCTATAGCGATTATTATTCTGATTATAGTTGTAAGCGCATTGCGCGGCAGAAAAAAACATTCTCCCAAAAGTAAGGGCGAACAAGGTGAAGAGCTTGTCGCCGAAGTGTTGGGCGATACTATAAAAGGAAAACAATATGTTATAAATAATTTATTGTTTGAAAATGCAGAAGGCAAGTCTTGCCAGATAGACCACATTTTTATCAATAAATACGGAATATGGGTAATTGAAACAAAAAATTATGCGGGTAAGATTTACGGTCAGGAGAACTATCTTGAATGGACGCAGGTTTTAGCCTATGGAAACACAAAAAATAAATTCTATAATCCCATCAGACAAAACACAACCCACATAAATCAATTATCAAAATACTTGCAAGTCAAAAACATATTTCAAAATATAGTAGTTTTCTTGGATCACGCCGATATTTCGGATATTGTTTCCGACAATGTTTATTCAATAGATAGATTGCAGGATATTAAAAATCAAGTAACTGATATATCCTTATCTGTTGAGCAAATGAAAGAATATTATGATAAACTTTTAGAGCTGAAAAATAATGTTAAGATAAACGTGGATGACCATATTGAAAATATCCATGAAATGCAAAAACAAATTCAGCAGGGAATTTGCCCGCGGTGCGGCAAACCGCTTGTGTTGCGCGACGGAGAAAACGGGAAATTTTACGGATGCCCCAATTTTCCCGCCTGCAAGTTCACAAAGAAGGTTGATTGAATTATCGTTAATTATTCTCATACAAACAGCGCTGCAACTTTTGTTGCAACGCTGTTTGTATTTTCGTCACTGTCAGCGCAGTTTTTTGAGTATTGCCGTCAGCGGATGGAACAACAGCCATACGGTAACAATCGTGCATACCGTCTGCGGCAGCATGGCGGCAAAGGAGGCGTAAAAGTATGTCATCGCCCCGTCCAATGTCATGCCCAGCATTAGTGGAGAAATAACGTCGTCTATCAGTGTAAAGCATATCGTACACATCGCGGCTGTCGTCGTGATAAAAAACAGCCACAGACCTATTTCGGCCTCCGTGCGCTTTTTTCCTAACCATATACAGTCAAATACAAGCAGAATACAGGCAAACATTCCGCCAAGCACCCAGCACAGTACGGTGGTCAGCGTCTTATACAGTACGGAAATTTTTATCAGGTTGAGCGCGGCCGCGCAGAACGCGGCCGCGCTCAACCCCGCCAATACAACATTTACGGCTAATTTCATCGGCAGGGAAAGCCTGCCGTCCATTCTGCCGACCAGCCCGAAAACTGTGCCGAACAGCGGAAAGTATATGCAGTACAGCACCGCTACCTGAGGATAGAATCCGAACAGCAGACACCTCAGCAGACTGAACGCCAGCCCTGTCAGCGCGCCGAACCTTGCCCCGAATATATATGATGTACACAACAATAAAACCGTCACGCACTCCACGCCCGGCACGCCGCTCAGCGCAAACTGTACGCCAATCAACAGGGCGGTCGTCACGGCTATATATGTTATCTCTTTCGCGGGTGAAAGCGTGTGCTTGTTCTTAGACATTTTTTTATCAGTACGACCAATAGCTGTAAACTAATGCGTAGGTATATCCCTCCACGGCGGGGAGATAGCTTATCCCGTAACTTGCGCTGTTCAAAGTTTTTCCGTCATACTCCCAACTGCCGTAATCGGCACTGGAATATGTCACGCCGTCAAGCTCTGCAAGGTCGGTGTAGAGCATCCAACTGTACCCGCTGTTTGTTTCGGTTTGCTCCACAATGCCGTCGACCGAAGTTATGTAGTAGCCGTAAGAGCTGTCGTAACCTTCAAAGGTTATTTCGCCGCCCTCTTGAAGCGCGCATAAATAATCGTAAACGGATGTGCTGTCGGTCAAGTCCATGACGGAGGAGGACACGGTGAATACATGACTGTAACTGTCTGCGCCGTTTTCGACTTTGGTTGCGTTGCCCGAACTGCACGCGCAGATGGCTGCCAGCGCGGCAGTCGCCGCAAACGCGGCGACTGCCGCGCTTATCTTCTTTGCAATGTTCATAAATTATCTTTAACTCCTTAAAATAAAAAATTCCTTCATGCGATGAAGGAATGCACAACAACTAAACCGCGGCTTTAAGCCTCGGTCTGAAAATGCGTATCGTGCGTCCCCTCACGTCGTCATTGTCGGCAGAAAACTGCCTCCTGTCATGCCGGTAGGTCTTCCGACTTAAAAGAAGTTTTTTCAGACTTCCGCGCCCGCCTCAGATGCCCTCAGTCTTCCCGCTTTCGCAGTGACGGGGGCGGCGCACGCAACGGCAGCGGGGGCTGTGCGGCTATTGACCGACTTCCCTATTAAAACTTGTCCCCAAGTTGCCTGCATGACATATATTTTTCTATAATTCTACACATTGAACGCAAAAAAGTCAATTATATCCGCGCATGTTTTTGCCCATGGCGCGGCCGGCCCGGCGTTGAACTGTGTTTGTATTATAAAGTACAAAGCTTGTGTTAAAAATTATTGCAAACGCCGCTTTATTGTGTTAAAATAGATAAAACATAACCAAAACATGCGGCTGTCTCATATAATGGCAGTATGCAAAAAACAATCGCAAGAATAAATCTTTCCGCAATCAGGCAGAACGCGCTTCGCCTCAAACGCCTTTCGGGCGGCGCTCTGTTGTATGCCGTCGTCAAGGCGGACGCCTACGGTCACGGCGCCGTGCAGGTCGCCCGCGCGCTCTCCTCCGTTGCAGACATGTTGTGTGTCGCCATTGCAGAGGAGGGGGCGGAGCTGCGCATATCGGGCATATCTCTGCCCATACTCGTGTTTACGCCTCCCATGGACAGGGACGATGCGGTGCGCATGGCGGCCTATGGCCTCACAGCCACGGTTGCGGATGAGCGGTCGGCCCGCCTCAGCCGCGGGTTGAATGTGCATATAAAGGTCAATACGGGCATGAACCGCTACGGCTGCCCGCCCGACGGCCTGCCGTCTTTGCTTGAAAAACTCAGTGATTGTACGGTGCAGGGCGTATATTCGCACATATATGCCCCGTGTTCTCAAAGGCATTGCGCCGAACAATTTGCGGCGTTCAGTCATTGCGTCGGGCTTGTAAAGCGCAGCTGTCCCCATGCCTCGGCCCATCTGGCCGCCACGGCCGGAATATACCTCGGCCGCGACTATCTGTTCGATGCAGTCCGCCCTGGCATAGGCCTTTACGGCTACCTGCCCGAAGGCTTTGCCGATAGTCGGCTCCGCCCCGCGCTTAAAGTCTACGCCCGCAGAGTGCAGACCTTCCGTCCTCCTTTCGGCGGCGGGTGCGGATACATGACCGCGCAAAGGCAGTACGGCTCGCTGTCGTCCTACCGCGCAGGCTATGCCGACGGCTTTGCCCGCACAGTATGCCTCGGCGAAGGCAATCTGTGCATGGACTCTTTCATCTCCGAAGACTGCGCCGAAGAGCTGTGTATCTTTTCCGATGCCGACGAGTATTCGTCAAAATGTAACACCATTTCTTACGAGGCGCTGTGCGCCGTCACCAAGAGGAGTCTGCGCGTCTATGAACAGGGATGAGCTTCGCTACAAGTACAAAATAAAGCGCAAATATTTCCAACATTCTGTAAGGGAGGTCGCCGACGGCGCCATTCTGCAAAACGTATGCGCGCTGTTCGCGCACAGCCATACTTTTTTTGTTTACTACAGTTTCGGGTCGGAGGCAGATACGCGCGCCATCATCCGCGCGCTCCTGTCCGAAGGCAAGCGCGTCCTTCTCCCGCGGGTAGAGGGCGACGCCATCGTTCCTGTCGAATACCGCGCAGGCGAAGAACTGTCAAAGGGCCGCTTCGGCGTTTCAGAGCCGCAGGGCAAGGCCTTCGTCGGCGAGGCCGACGTAATTTTAATTCCCCTTCTCGCCGTCAATTCCCGCGGCTATCGTCTGGGCTACGGCGGGGGATATTACGACAGATATTTAAAAAACACGGCCGCAGTAAAGGCCGGTATAGGCTACGATTTCCAACTCACGGACGAATTTACCGAAGAGGAGTGGGACGAGCCTCTGGATGTACTTATAACTGAAAAGGGGGTCTACAGTTTTGCAACTCGAACTGACGTCTGAAGAAAAGAGGCAAAAGATTTTATGGGAAGCGCGCGACCTGTTGCTCGGCGCGCTCCTGCCTTTCATAATAATGCTGCTGTTCAGCTGTACGATAATAATGTTTGCCGATTCGGACGATCTGGCCGTCCAGCTTGTCGCCGTCGTCGGCGGCAATGTGCTGCTCGCCGCGGCCTATGTCATATTCGGCAGAAAAAACGGCGCTACGGCCTACAACAAATCGTATGTCAATCAAACAAAGCGTTCGCTCAACTCCAAGGAAAAGTCCGTAATCTACGGCACGGGCGAATACGCCCTGTGGAAAGGCTTCGTCATTCCGCTGATATCATGTATTCCCTACATAATAATTCAGCTTATCAATATATTTGCGCCCAATACCGCTTGCGAGTTTGCCCTGCGCTATGCGTTCGGCTGGGCATATTATCCGCTCAATATAGCAGGCCTGCATGAAGCGTTCAACTTCGTGTTCATCGTCATGCCCGTCGCCGCACATGTCATAGGCTACTATACGGGTATGCGCAAGGAAGAACGCATACAGGCCGAACTTGCCGAACAGACCCAGGCCAAAAATAACAGGAAAAAGCGTAAAAAATGAGAATAATCAGCGGCCGCTACCGCGGCCTCAGGCTCAACGAATTTGGCGGCGAAGAAATCCGCCCCACGGCGGACAGGGTAAAGGAGAGTCTTTTTAACATTCTCTACGGCAGGGTGCAGGGCGCGCGCGTACTCGACCTGTTCTGCGGCAGCGGCAGTCTGGGCATAGAGTGCCTTTCGCGCGGTGCGGCGCATGTCGACTTCAACGATCTCTCTCCCCGCTCGATACAGGTGCTAAGGGGCAACCTTTCCCGACTGAAAGGCGAAAATTCTTACACTGTCACCACGGGTGATTTTTCCTCGTTTCTCTCGTCCGCAAGGCCGTCATACGACCTGATATTTATCGACCCTCCGTATGCCTCGGAAGCGGGTCTGTCCGCCCTTCAGCTCATAGGCTCCCGCGGGTTGCTCTCTCCGTCGGGCGTTGCCGTGTACGAGCGCGACAGGCCTTTTGCCTCCGCCGTAGTCGGCCTTGAAAAAGTTGACGAGCGCAAATACGGAAAGACTTATCTCACCTTTTTCGAACGCCCGCAATAAGGTGCAGGGAGGAATTATATGAAAAAATGCGTCTTTGCCGGCACTTTCGACCCGCCCACCGTCGGGCATGAAGATGTAATAGATAAGTGCCTTAAAATTTTTGACGAGGTAATCGTCGCCGTACTCATAAATCCGCAAAAGCAGTGTCTGTTCACTCCCGAACAGCGTGTAAAGCTTCTCAGCCGGCTGTGTGCGGACGAGCCGCGCGTCCGCGTCCGCTCGTTTGAAGGCGCCGCCGTCGACCTGTTAAGGGAGGAAGGCACGCCTTTCTATGTCCGCGGTGTGCGCGATTCCATAGATTTCGAGTACGAAAACCGCAACCATTATGCGTCCGTGCGGCTCATGCCGGAGCTGATATCCATATATCTGCCCTGCGAACAGGGCCATATCCACGTCAGTTCGACGCTCGTCAAAAATTCCATAAAATTCAAAAAGAAATATTCTGACCTCATTCCCCCGCGTATATATGGGGATGTAGAGGCCATGTTGGAGGATAAACATGTTTGAAAAGCAGATAAAAATTCCCGAACCCGAGGAAATCAAGGCAACCATGCCCATGCCTGAAAATCTTTTAAAGATCAAGGCCGAGCGCGATAAGATGGTCGCCGACGTCATCACCGGCGCCAGCGATAAAATGCTCATCATCGTCGGGCCGTGTTCGGCCCATGCCGAGGAACCCGTTCTCGACTATGTTGAACGCCTTGGCAAACTCAACGATAAAGTCAAGGACAAGCTCGTCATTGTCCCCCGCATATACACCAACAAACCCCGCACAAAGGGCGTCGGCTATAAGGGCATGTTCTCCCAGCCCGACCCCAAAAAGGGCGAGGATATCTTAAAGGGCATCTATGCCATCCGCGACCTCAATATCCGTGCCATAACAAATTCCGGCCTCACCGCCGCGGACGAAATGCTCTATCCCGCAAATTACAACTATGTGGACGACCTTCTGTCCTATGTCGCCGTCGGCGCGCGCAGCTGCGAAAATCAGCTTCACCGTCTTGTATCCAGCGGTGTAGACGTATCCGTCGGCATAAAAAATCCCATGAGCGGTTCGGTAATGGTCATGCTCAATTCCATCTATGCGGCCCAATCGGGACAGGTGTTCAAACTCAACGGCTGGCAGGTCAAAACTTATGGCAATCCTCTCGCCCACGCAATACTGCGCGGCGCAGTCGACGGCTACGGCAACGACATTCCCAATTTCCACTACGAAACGGTAATGCAGGTGGCGGAAGGCTATGCAAAGACCGAACTTAAAAATCCTGCTATAATAATTGACGCCAACCACTCCAACAGCGGCAAAAAATGCCGCCAGCAGATACGCATTTGCGAGGAAGTAATGCAAAACCGCCTCTACGATAACGACTTCAAAAAGATTGTCAAGGGCTTCATGATAGAGAGCTTTATCGAAGAAGGCAACCAGAAAGAAGACGTAATTTACGGAAAGTCGATAACAGACCCCTGCCTCGGCTGGGATGACACCGAGCGTCTGATTCTTGATATTGCCTCAAAGGTATAATCAAAGTGCGGCGGCCGGTTTTCATGCCGCGCGGCAAAATAAAATATTTCAGGAGTGTATATGAGCAAAACAGGTTATCTCGGCCCCGAAGGCAGCTATTCACAGCTCGCCGCCAATCAGCTCGGCGGCGGTTCTGCCACGGTCGCTTATCCGTCATTTTATTGCCTCATCTCCGCGCTCAAAAGCGGTGAAGTCGATGCCGTTGTCCTGCCCGTGGAAAATTCCCTCAACGGCGGGGTCATGCAAAATCTCGATATCCTGCATGAAACGCAGGGCATCATCGCCGTCAAAGAGGCGTTGATAAAGATAGACCACCGCCTGATTACCCTGAAGGGCGCCGACCCTGACGGCATAACTACTATATATTCCCACCCCCAGGCCCTCGGCCAGTGTGCAAAGTATATTCATGCCCGTTTCCCCTCGGCCAGGCTCGTCCCCACGCAGTCCACTTCGGCATCTGTCGAAAAGATAACCACCGCGGCCGACGCCGGAATAATCGGCTTTCAGCCCGTCGACGACAGGTTTGAACTCTCCAACGAGAGCATATCCGACGAACTCCTCAACTACACTCAGTTTCTGTATGTCATCAGGGGTGGGGCAGACGCCGCCCGCCCCAGCCGCAAAATGTTTCTGTCGGTTACATGCGCTCACCGTCCCGGCGCGCTCGTGGACGCGCTGTCCGTCTTTGCTCGCGGCGGAGTCAATATGACCAAAATCGAAAGCCGTCCCATCAAGGATAGAGTGGGGGAGTACAGGTTCTTTATAGAAGTGGAGGCCGACTACTCATCCCCGCGCACCCGCTCGGCCCTTCATTCTTTGGGCAGTGTGTGCAGTTCGGTTAAAATATTGGGCTGTTACTGATTTTATATTGCCGCAAAGGGCAATAACAGCGCAAAGCACAGCGCTCCCTGCGCGGCCTTTACGGCGATAAATTTCAACGGCCTTACCCCGCACTTCAACAGGTAACACAGCTGCTGGGCAATTATGGAAAATCCTCCGAAGGTTATCAAAAATCCCATCAGCGGCAGGGCAAATTTTCCCCCGTTCGCCGCCAGCTGAGCGCATCCGCCCGTCGCCTCTATCAGCCCGTAGCACGCGGCTCGTGCGTCGCCGCCGAATATCGGCGTCAGCGCCGTCTGCAAAAACAACAGCATATTCATATCGTCCGCAACGCGGGCAACGGTATAAAAAAAGCATATAAACCCTCCCGCGACAAGTACGGAAGTAATTGCCGAATAAAATGTGTCGTAAAGAATATTTTCCCCCGCCCGCGGCGCTATAACCGCCGTTGCGGTATCTGTCGCGTTGCGGCGTTCAAACAGACATATTATCACTCCGATCGCCAATACGGATACTATGTGAACGGCCAGCATTGTTGCGCCCTGAGCCTTGTTTTCCAACATATTCTGTCCCACGCTGCCTATCAGGAACAGCGGCCCGGAAGTCGAACACAGCGGCGCAAGTTTATTTGCGTCGTTCTTTGTAATTATACCCCTGTCGCAGTATTCATACACTATTCTGCTCCCCGCAGGATAGCCTGAAAATATGCTTATCACAAATATAACCGCGCCGGAAGGCGGCATACCCAGCGCGCGGCAAACCCTTTTGAACGGCCTTGCCGCCGCGGCCGTCCCGCCCGTCTTTATCATAAGAAAGGTTATTATCATGAACGGGAAGAGTGCGGGAACCACGCACTTCGCCCACAGCGCAATGCCTTCAAAACAGGCCTGAACATATCTTTCGGGCCATGCTATAAGTGCCGCCGCCAGCACGGCAAGCGCGGCATACAGCGGCAGATATCTTACATTCAACGCTTTAACTTTCATAGTACATAATTATTTTTATCAGAGGTTTTTTATGAGTAAAAAATTGGGGCTTGCCCTTGGCGCAGGCGGTGCAAGGGGAGCGGCCCATATCGGTTTTTTGCAGGCCCTCGAAGAGGAGGGCATAACGCCTGACTATATCGCAGGCTGTTCCATGGGCGCCGTCGTCGGTGGCGGCTATGCTTCAGGGCTCAGCGTGGAACAGCTCCTCCACAGCATACGCGAACTCAAGGCCGTCGACCTCCTCGACCCCGCCGGCATGGCCATAACCAAACTCGGCCTGTTCAAGGGCAACAAAGTAAGAAATATCCTTCTCGAAAAAATAGGCGATGTCGACTTCAAAGACCTCAAAATCCCCTTCGTCTGCGTAGCCGTCGACATTTTAAGCGGCAGGCTTGTGCTTTTAAACGAGGGCAGCGTCACCGACGCTCTGCGTGCCTCGTCGGCCATTCCCACGGTGTTCCGCCCCGTCAGGAGCGGCGATAGATTGCTCATCGACGGCGGAGTGCTGTGCCGCGTTCCCGTTAAGTTCTGCAAGGACCTCGGCGCCGACGTCGTCGTCGCGTTCGACGTGCTTTCCAATACAGGCGAACCGGTGGACAATGTCCCCAATATCGTCCAAAAGGTGTTGCGCATCTTCGATATAATGGACTATAACCAGACGCAGTTCATCAAGCGTGATTTCAAGGATTGTTACGACCTGTGGCTCGAACCCGCCATGGCAGGGCTCAGCGCCTATAACGTCAAGGACGCTGAACGCGCCTATGAACTCGGCTACGAATACAGCAAGAAAAATGTGGCTAAGATAAAGGCCCTTCTTGAAGAATAAATATGGACTTGTTTGATTTCAACGGCAATGCCGAGTCTGCAAAACCGCTTGCCGAGCGTATGCGCGCCAACAACCTGAACGACTTCATCGGCCAAAGGCATATCGTGGCGGAAGGCTCTCTCCTTCGCCGCGCCATCTCGCTGGACAGACTGGGCAGCTGCATATTCTACGGCCCTCCCGGCACGGGCAAAACAACCCTCGCCAACATAATCGCCCAGACCACCCACGGCGAATTTATCAAACTCAACGCCGTGCAGGCCGGCGTTGCCGATGTAAAAAAGGCAGTGCAGGAGGCCGAAAACAGCTTAAAGATGTTCGGCAAGCGCACATATCTGTTGCTCGACGAATGTCACCGCTTCAACAAGACCCAGTCAGATTCCCTCCTGCCCGCAATAGAGCAGGGTACGATTATTTTTATCGGCTCCACAACCGAAAATCCCTATGCTTCCATGACGCCCGCTATCGTTTCGCGTTGCCGCATATTCGAGTTCAAAAGACTGTCCGCCGCCGATATCAGGGGCGCGCTAAAAAAGGCGCTTGCGGATAAGCGCAGGGGTCTGGGCAACATGAACGCAGTCGTGGACGACGAAGCTCTTTCCCACATAGCCGATACTGCCGGCGGCGACCTGCGCACGGCCTACAACGCGCTTGAACTTGCCGTGCTCACCACCCCGGCGGCGGAGGGAGGCTCCATCCATGTCACCCTTGCCGACGCCGAACAGTCCATTCAAAAAAAGGCGCTCTCCTACAACGAGGACGACTACTACGACTATCTATCCGCTTTCTGCAAGTCACTGCGCGGCAGCGATTCCAACGCCGCGCTCTACTATGCCATGCGCCTCATTTCGGGCGGCTGCGACCCCATGCTCATAGCGCGCAGACTTGTCGTTCACTCTGCCGAAGACGTCGGCATGGCCGACCCCCGCGCCCTTCAGCTCGCCTCCTCGGCCATGTACGTCCTTGAAAAGACGGGCGCGCCCGAAGGCCTCATCCCGCTGTCAGAGGCAATAATTTACGTCTGCGAAGCCCCCAAAAGCAACTCTGTTATCGAGGCCATGTCCGCCGCGCGTGAGGATGCCGAGCGCGTCCGCGACGACGAAGGCGTTCCCTCGTATCTCCGCGACCACTCATACGACAGCCGCCGCGGCAAAATGGAGGCGGCCAAATACAAGTATCCCCATAACTATCCGGGCGGCTATGTAGAACAGCAGTATCTGCCCGACGCCTTAAAGGATAAAATCTACTATGTTCCCAAGGGCGTCGGCTATGAACGCACTGTGAAAGAAATCCGCCGCTCAAAGGGCAAAAAATCCTAAAATAAATACCCGCCGTGGCTGTTGCAGCCACGGCGGGTATTTATTTGTATTTTAGTGTTATACAGTTCCGTCGCCGTCGTTCGGTTCAGAAGTTTCTTCAATGCACTTCTTTGCTTTTATTGCAAGCACAACGCCCGCAGCGCCTACTGTAAGGGAGGGCGTGGGAATACAAAAACAGCGGGCGGATTTAAAAAAAGCAGCCCGCTGTTTTTGGGTCAATTGTTATATAAGCGGAAGAATTTGTTCAAGCAATTCATTGTAAGATGAAAATGGCCCCGATAACTTGTATTGTATTATTCCCTCGCTGTCAAGTATCAGAGTGTAGGGGAATGTCCCCGTTCCGCCAAGCAGGTCATATATCACATTGCTCTCGCCTGCGGTCACAAAGTCCAGCGTAAATATTACGCCCGTGTCATCCCAGCCTTGCTCTACAATATAATTTGGTATACGTGTGTTTGTACTTGTATATGAAGAATGAATGGCAACCACGTCCACGTCGTCGCCGTAATTTTCGGCAAGTTCAATAAGGTACGGCATCTCTTTAAGGCAGGGGGCACACCACGTCCCCCAGAAGTTTATCACCGTCACTTTGCCTCTGCTGTATTCGGGCGTATAATAATCTTCGTCGATTCCGTAATATACGGGCGTTTCAAAACTCGGGCAAATATCTCCCACATTCGTCCCCTCAACAGGCTCGGCGGTTTCGTTGTCCGTCTGCGTGTCGTCGCCCGTCGGAGTGTCCTCCGCGGTTACGCACGCGGCCAGCGCGCATACTCCCAATGTGCATATCGCGGCAACACCGCATGCCAATAATCTCAATCTCTTCATAAATCTTCCCTCCCGCCCGCCGCTTCCGCGGCGGGCGACTGCTTTATTTTCGTAAAACATTATAACACAAAATTTTTGCGGTCACAACTATTCGCGGTCATTTTTATTGTGCTTGGCAAATATAAATAAGTATATTGACTATAAGTCTGGCTGATACAAGTCGTTTTCGGCAATAAAATTGTATTTGCGATAAAAGCAAATAATTTTCGTCGCACTCATCTGTTATATTATCGAGGTACAACTTTGGTATATTTGTTAAAAATCAAGGGCGTAATAGTCTGTTTCTGCGTGGCGGTAACAATAACCGCTCTGTCGCTTTCGGCGTACTATTCAGGCGCTTATGCCGTATATTTCGGCGCAACCACCCGCAAACTGCCCATCTATTCCGTCGGCACGGAAGAAAAGGTCGTTGCGCTCTCGTTCGACTGCGCATGGGGCGTCGACCACACCGACGACATTCTTTCGGCTCTTTCGCGCGAAAACGTTGCCGCAACATGGTTCATGGTGGAATTCTGGGCGGAAAAATATCCCGAATACGTCGTAAAAATAGCGGAGGCGGGTCACGAAATCGGCACCCACTCGGCAACCCACTCATACATGTCCCGCCTGACCGCGGAAGAAATCAGGGCAGAGCTTGCCTCGTCCTCGCAGGCGATAGAAGATATCACGGGTATTAAAGTCGAACTTTTCCGCCCGCCTTACGGCGACTACGACAACGAGCTCATTTCCACGGCGGAGGAAGAGGGGTATTACGTCATTCAGTGGGATGTAGACAGCCTCGATTGGAAGGATCTTTCGGCAAACGACATAGCTATGCGCGTCGTCAACGCCGTGCAGCCGGGCAGCATAATACTCATGCACAACAACGGCCTGCACACTGCCGAAAGTCTGCCGTTGATAATTTCCACTCTCAAAAACCGCGGCTATACGTTCGTACCCATCGGTCAGATGATTTACCGCAGCGGTTATACCCTTGATTCGGCAGGCCGCCAACAGTTGACTTGAAGATAAACATTAAAAGAGGTACTTATATGAATATCAACACAGAAAAAAACAACAAAGTTTACTTATGCGGAAGAATTGTATCCAAGGCTGAATTTTCGCACGAGGTGTTCGGGGAAGGTTTCTATGAATTTTTTGTCCGCGTCGAACGCCTTTCCGGTCAGGCCGATACCCTGCCAGTAACCATATCCGAACGTCTGATGACCGAAGAAATGACCGTCGGTTCAAAGCTCTGCGCTCTCGGTCAGTTCCGCTCCTACAACAAGATAGAAGGCGGCCGTTCGCGGCTCATGCTCACGGTATTCGTGCGCGAAGTCCTGTCCGCCGGACTGTCGTCAAACCCCAATTCGGTAGTTCTCTCAGGCTATATATGCAAGCCTCCCATCTATCGCACAACGCCGTTCAACCGTGAAATCGCCGATTTGTTGATTGCCGTCAACCGCTCTTACAACAAGTCGGACTACATCCCCGCCATAGCCTGGGGCAGAAACGCCCGCTTTGTTTCCAAAATGACTGTCGGCGACAAGATAGTTCTTTCGGGCAGAATACAGTCGCGCGAATATCAGAAGAAACAGCCCGACGAAAGTTTTGTCACCATGACCGCTTACGAAGTTTCCATCTCCAAACTTGCGCTGTACGACGAATTTTCGCCCTTCGATATAGATGAGGAATTTTCCCTGTATTCCCATTCCCGCGACGACGAGCAAAATCATGCCGATTAAAAATATGGCCGCCGAACGCAGTATGGGCAAAGGCGTTGTCAGCTATCAAAAAATGCTTGCTTTTTTTCATGGTATATGTTATTATAGCTGTAGTTTAATATTATAATGCGATGAAGCGGAATAGTAAAAGGACTTTTACGGATGCAGAGAACTGCCGTTCGGTGCAAGGCAGGGAAGTAATGCCTTTGAACTCGCCGCCAAGCAGAACGGGTGAACTTTCAGTAGTCCGTTACGGTCATCCCGCCGTACAAGGGGGAAGGTGTATTTTTTCGCACCTATGAGGCGGTTTTTTTTAAGACTGCGAAGAAGAGTGGTACCACGCACGGGGCGGCGTCTCTTTAAGAGATTCCGCCCCGTTTTTCGGTGCAATCGCACGAAAGACAGCAAAAGGTATTTATATGCAGAATTACAAAAAGTACACAAAGCAATTTTATCTCCCCCCCGAACGCTGCATGGATTGGGCGCAGAAGTCCGCCGTGGAAAATCCTCCCGTGTGGTGTTCCGTTGACCTCCGCGACGGCAACCAGAGCCTCGTGGAACCTATGTCCCTGCACACGAAAATCGAATTTTTCAAACTGCTCGTCGAAATAGGTTTCAAGGAGATAGAAGTCGGTTTCCCCGCCGCGTCCGAAACAGAGTACGCCTTTACGCGCAAACTGATAGACGACGGCCTCATTCCTGACGACGTAACCATCCAGGTTCTCACACAGGCCCGCGAACACATAATAAAGCGCACGTTCGAAGCCGTAAAGGGTGCAAAAAACGTCATCGTCCACGTCTATAACTCCACGTCGGTTGCCCAGCGCGAACAGGTGTTCAAAAAGGACAGGGAGGCGGTAAAGCGCATAGCCGTCGAGGGCGCCGCGCTCTTGAAACAGCTTGCCGACGAGGCGGGGGAAGGGTACCGCTTCGAGTACTCTCCCGAATCGTTCACCGGCACCGAGCCTGAGTATGCCTTGGAGGTATGCAACGCCGTACTCGACGTATGGCAGCCCACGCCCGACCGCAAGGCCATAATCAACCTGCCCGCCACGGTCGAAAACGCCATGCCCCACGTCTACGCCCAACAGGTGGAGTATATGGGCAAGCATCTGAATTACCGCGAAAACGTCGTTATCTCTCTTCACCCCCACAACGACCGCGGCTGCGGCGTCGCCGCGGCTGAAACGGGCCTTCTGGCGGGTGCGGACAGAATAGAGGGTACTCTCTTCGGCAACGGCGAGCGCACGGGCAATGTAGACGTAATAACCCTCGCAATGAACATGTTCTCGCAGGGTGTAGACCCCGGCCTCAACTTTTCCAACATGCCCTATATTACGGCAATGTATAAAAACTTCACGGGCATGGCTGTCAGCCCCCGTCAGCCCTATGCGGGCGAGCTTGTGTTTGCGGCCTTTTCGGGCTCCCATCAGGACGCCATCGCCAAGGGCATGGCCTTCCGCGAAAGCACAAACCGCGAGGTATGGGATGTCCCCTATCTTCCCATCGACCCCAAGGACGTCGGCAGAGAGTACGAAAGCGACGTCATCCGCATAAACTCCCAGTCGGGCAAAGGCGGCGTTGGCTATGTCATGCAGACGGCGTTCGGCATAAACATGCCCCGCAGAATGAAGGAGGACATGGGCTACAAGGTAAAGCATGTGTCCGACGAAGACCACAGGGAGCTTAAACCCGTAGATATCTACGATGTATTTGAAAAAAATTACCTCGAAAATCATGTTGTGTTCGATATTACAGAATGTCATTTCAAGCAAACCGACGGCATAGAAGCAACCGTAACTATTTGCATGGACGGCAGTCAAAGCACGGTCATTTCCAAGGGTAACGGCAGGTTAGACGCCATTTCAAACGCCGTCAAGGCCCTGTTCGGCGTCGATTACAGCCTTGTCGACTACGAACAGCACGCCCTGTCCGACGGCTCTGCATCCAAGGCCATATCCTATGTCGGGGTGGAGGCGGACGGCACGGTCTGCTTCGGCGCGGGCGTCGACGACGATATAATAAAATCTTCGTATAAGGCCCTGACTTCTGCGGTCAATAACCTGCTTTCACATAAATAACACTCCGTCCGTTTGACAGGACGGAAAGTTAGTGTTATAATCTTAGCGTCGCAAAGGTTTTTGCCCTGCGGCAAATAATATTTGATTTAAGGAACGTTTTATATGCATCCTGATGCATTGTTTACCGTGTTCGGGCAGCCCGTGTATGCCTACGGCATCTGCATGGCTGTCGGAATAATCGCTTGCTTTATATTTTTAATGTGGGCGTTCTGGTTTAAAAACTTCAACGAAGAAGCTTCCGATAAGATTCTCGTCATCGGTATTCTGGCAACCGCGTTCGGCATATTCATGGCAATGGTGTTCCAGTCTGTCTACGACTATATCGAAAATCCTTCGTCGGGGTTCAGGTTCAAAACATCCATGACTTTCTACGGCGGACTTATAGGCGGCGTAAGCTCTTTCCTCATTGTGTGGAACCTGTATGTGTTCGTCATTGCCCCGCGCGCCAAGTCAAAACTGTTGTCCAACCACATGAACGCGTCGCTTTCGGACGCGCTCCCCATCATTCCCATAGGCATCACAATAGCCCACTCGTTCGGCAGGCTCGGTTGCTTTTTCAGCGGTTGCTGTTACGGTGTGGAAACTGACGCGTGGTACGGCATTGCCTGTCAGGCAATAAACGGTGTCAACACAGGTGTAAAGGTCGTTCCCACACAGCTGTTCGAATGTATCTTCCTCGCCGTGCTGGCTGCACTGATGGCTCTGCTGTATTTCAAATTCCGCTTCAACTGCAACTTCGGTTTGTATGCCATAGCTTACGGCGTATGGCGTTTTGCAATCGAATTTGCCCGCGATGACCATGTCGGCGAATTTGTTCTCGGCCTCAGGCCTTCCCAGTTCTGGGCAATCGTCATGGTAGTGCTCGGAATAGCTTACTTCTTTGCCTACAAGTACCTGTTCAAAAAGTTTATGAAGCACCCCGAACTTCAGCCGTCCGTCAAGCAAAATAATGACGACGTTGCCGAACAAACTCCCACAGAATAAAATGCTTTATTAAAAACGGCGTGCGCAAGTTTTAACTTGCGCACGCCGTTATTTTTGCATTTTAGAGTAATGGGAGGGCGGCGGAACTGTCGTTCCGCCGCCCGATAAAAGGAGCGTACCCACGGTCTTAGATCGGGGGTATTTGGATGAGTAGACAATTTAATTTATTTAACAACTGTATTGTATCACATTGCTGTAAATTGGGCAAACATTTTTTTCATTAAAATGTAAATTGGGCAAACATTTTTTTTCATTAAAATGTAAATTGGGCAAACATTTTTTCATTAAAATGTAAATTAGGCAAACATTTTTTCATTAAAATGTAAAAGTGAAAAATATTGTCAGCCGTTGCAAATAAGCGTGGCAATTTGTTTCACTTCTTCGGCCAGCTCCCGCGGCGCAAGCACCTTTATCGCCCCGCCGAATGAAAGTATCTTGTTTGCCAGCCCCTCCTTGGGCAGGCTTATTTCGCATACAAGCTTGTTCGCCCTCGGCTCAATGGAATCTATCCCCAGCCACTCCTCGGCGTCGGCCAGCGCGCCCGGCTCTATCTCCAAAGTTATGTCCGTCATCTCCTCTGAAGAGTAGGAAAAGTCAAGCGGTATGTCTTCCCGTGAAATATTCTTCTTTTCAAAATGGTTGCCCGTAAACCACAAATTCTTTATGCGCCCTATCTTAAAAATTCGCCAATCCTGCTTTGTGTGGCAGAAAGCATATACATACCACACATTTCGTTTAAGTATCAGCACATGCGGGTCTATTATCCTTCGGCTGTGTTCGCCCTCGCGCGAGATATAGTCTATCTGCACAGATGCACACTCGTTCACGGCGCGTTCGCACGCCCTCATTTTGTCGGAAAAGACCCCGTTGTCGCCCCATACTCCGCCGTCTACAATTATGTTTCCCGTCACGGCCAGCTCGCGGCGGTTGTTCTTGTTCTTGCTCTCAATTTTTTCAAGCGCGGTAATTGCCGCGCCGTCATTTACCTGCGCCGTCCATGCCCTCAGCGCATTGCATGCCGAATCATACTCCTCGCGCGTAAAGTACCCCGCGGGCAGGGTGTATGCTTCGGATATGGTAACTCCGCCGTATCTCCCGCGCACCACGTCTATCGGTATGCCCGCTATCGAAAGATCGTCCAGATAGCGGTATATCGTCCGCACCGAAAGTTCATATTTGTCGGCAAGCTCCTGCGCCGTGATCCTGCGCCGCGCTAAAAGCGTCGATATAATATTTATCATTATCCGGTATTTCATCCCCGTCGCCTCCATATAATATTTCAAAAGACTTTTAAATTTTGCCGCATGTGTCAATAATCATGGACAGTCAATATCTTCATTAAAAATATTTTTTAAAAATCTTAAAAAAATTTTATCATACATGACAATAATTGTCAACTTAATTGTATATAATATAAACTGTAAAACATAGCCGAAGGAGGACGCAGAAATGAAACTCAATTATGCCGCATACATTATCTCCCAAAAGACGCGCATACGCGCCGAACACGAAAGCGATATTGAGCTTATATTCGGCGGTCAGATTTTTACCGTCGGCAACGGCGCGGATATGCTCCGCGACAGCGAAGTCATTCTGAATGAAATAGACGGCCTCGCCGGCCTGAACACAAGTGAACGCGAGGCCTGCGCCCGCATAAGAAGGGCGGCAATGCAGCGTTCGGAAAGTTGCAATATTGCATAATATCTCCATATTTAAAGGGGGCGCGCGGAGCTTATAAGCTCCGCGCGCCCTCATTTCCGCACGATTTCCTTGCGGAAATTATTTTGTCACCGCCCTCTCGATCAGCGCCACCGCGGCATACATCGCCCCGGCCAGCGCGCACAGTATAATCGTCGCCGTCATCACAAGGTCAAGTTTGAATACCTGCCCGCCATATACTATAAGGTACCCCAACCCCGCGCGCGACACAATGTACTCGCCCATTACCGAGCCTATCCACGCCAGCCCCACCGCAACTTTCAGCGTGTTCATAAGCTGAGGGAGGGAGGCGGGTATTACAAGTTTAGCCAGCGTCTGCCGCTTGCCTGCGCCCAGCGCGCGCATAAGCGTGAGCATAGTGCCGTCAACCTGCAAAAATCCCGTCAGCGTGTTCATTATGCACACTATTATCGAAACTATTATTGTCATGAATATTATGGCCGTGTAACCAGTGCCCATCCATATTATAATCAGCGGTCCCAGCGCAATCTTCGGCAGGGCGTTCAGCACTACTATATACGGCTCAAAAATCTTGCGGGCGCCGTCGCTCATCCAAAGCAGTATGGCTATGGCATAGCCAAGTATCACCGCGGCAAAAAATCCCGCAAGCGTCTCCATCAGAGTTATGCCTATGTGGTAGAACAGGCTGCCCGCGGCATACAGCTCGGCAATCGTCGCCGCCACGCGTGAGGGGGAGGAGGTTATGAACGGGTCAATCAGCTCAAGCTGTGCGCACAGCTCCCATATCCCTGTCAGCGCGGCCAGCAGACCCAGCCTCACCGACCATACAATTATCTTTTTTCTCCGCACGCCTTTCAAAAATTTTATGTGTCCGGCGGAATATTTATTTACGTTTTTCATTATGTCAGACCCATTTGCCGCCGCGTCGGCAGACGCGGCGGCGCAGATTTATTTAACTAAATTCCAAGTTCGTCGCGTAAAATTTCAAACGTGTGCGCAAACCTGCCCGAATTTCTCCTCGACTTGGGACTTCCGTCCCCGAAATCTATTTCGTGTTCGGCAACCACCCTCGCAGGCCGCGCGGACAGCACCGTCACTTTATCCGAAAGCGCTATCGCCTCCGATATGTCGTGCGTAACAAGCAGCGCCGTCTTGTGTTCGTTCTTTATTATGCCCTGCACGTCGTCGCATACCTCCAATCTTGTCTGGTAGTCGAGCGCCGAAAAAGGTTCGTCTAAAAGCAGCAGCTCGGCGCCTGCGGCAAGCGTGCGTATCAGCGCCACGCGCTGCCTCATTCCGCCCGAAAGCTGCGCGGGCTTTTTCTTCAAAAAGTCCTTAAGTCCGTACTTCTCCGCTAAGGCGATCGCCTTTCCCTTTGCCTCGGCGTTCCGCTGTCCGCGTATCTCCAGCGGCAGATATATATTTTCTTCCACCGTTCTCCACGGGAACAGCGCGTCGCGCTGCAACATATACCCGCAGTCGCAGTCCTCGCGCTCAACGCTGCCTGCCGTCGACTGCAAAAGTCCCGCCGCCAGCGAAAGTATGGTCGTCTTACCACAGCCCGAAGGCCCTATAACCGAAACAAATTGCCCCCGCAATATGCCAAAGTTAAGCCCTTTTATTGCGGTAGTTTCGCCCGAAAGGGTGTGGTAGGTGTAATCTACGTCTTTAAATTCAAGTATCATTGCGCGTACACTTGCTCATATACCGCCTGCGCCATATCCGTCAGCACAAGCTCGCTGAACTCAACGCGCCTTTCAAGTTCGCCCGCGCTTTCAATAATGTCCTGCAACCGCGTAAATGCGCTTTCCTCCATGGCCATGTTTGTCACCCACGCGTCTATTGCCTTATAGCTGTCGACTGAAATTTCCAGCGAAGCTTCGCTTGTGCCGTCAAAGTACGGCACCAACAGCGCGGCAACGGCGGAAGAGTCGTTCTCGTTGATATATTTTACGGCCTTTGTAACGGCGCGCAGAAATCCCTCTATCTTTTGCGGATTGCTGTCAATATAACTCTGTTTCGCAATAAAACAGGTGTAGGGTATCTCGCCCGACTGCTGTCCAACAGAAGCAACTATATACCCCTTTCCGGCGGCCTGATATTCGCTCGCCGTCGGTTCGAACATAGTGCAGTAGTCCGCAATGCCGCTTTCAAACGCTGCCGTCATCATGTTGAATGCAACGTCGTAGTTGAGTGTGGCGTTTACGCCCTGCTCTTTAAGCGTATATTCAAATGTCATGGCAGGCACGCCGCCCTTGCGCCCGGCAAGTATCTCCTTGCCCTCCAGGTCGGCCCACTCAAAGTCGGGCTCGTCATATCTCCCCACCAGAAAACTTCCGTCCCGCTTTGTCAGCTGTCCGAATACCATCGGCAGGTCGTTGGAGCCGCCTATCGCAACATATATGGCGGCTTCCGGCCCGCAGAACCCTATGTCTGCCCCGCCCGAAAGCACCGCCGCCATGGTCGCGTCCGCGCCGCCGCCGTTTGTCAGTTCAATCGTTATGCCTTCTTCCTCAAAATATCCCAGCGCGTCGGCAAGATACAGCGGCGCGTAGAACACCGAGTGAGTCACCTCGTTTACGCGTATCACGCTCTCGTCGCTCGTGCATGAGCTGAGTGCAAGCGGCATTGCCGCGGCCATTATCGCCGCTGCGATAAAACTAATAAATTTATTCTTCAAATCTTCAACTCCATAAAATTATTTTTTGATATTACATTGTATGCCGACTTCATTACATTTGACATTTTAAGACCGGATAATTTATAATATCTTTGTATAACGCTCAGGCTCAGGCCATTTTTTACGAGGAAACATAATTTATGGAAAAGACGTATAAACCTCACGACTTTGAGGACAGACTGTATAAAGATTGGGAAGAACACGGCTATTTCACCGCCGTGCGCGACGACAACAAAGTTCCATTCACAATAATGATGCCGCCCCCCAACATCACGGGGCAGCTCCACATGGGCCACGCCCTCGATAATACCTTGCAGGACGCAATAACCCGCTTCAAGCGCATGCAGGGCTACTGCGCCCTCTGGCTGCCCGGCACCGACCACGCTTCCATCGCCACCGAAGTTAAAATCGTCGAACAGATGGCGGAGGAGGGTATCTCCAAAAACGATATCACGCGCGAACAGTTCCTTGAACGCGCATGGGCGTGGAAGGATAAATACGGCGGCAGAATAATCGAACAGCTCAAAAAGCTCGGCTCCTCGTGCGATTGGTCGCGCCTGTCATTTACCATGGACGAAAAATGCTCCAAGGCCGTAAGGGAGGTATTCGTCAACCTCTACAACAAGGGTCTTATCTACCACGGCTCGCGCATAATAAATTGGTGCCCGTGCTGTAAAACCGCCCTTTCGGATGCGGAAGTGGAGTACGCCGAAGAAAATTCCTTCTTCTGGCACTTAAAGTACCCCGTTGAGGGCAGCGACGAATATCTCGTCGTCGCCACCACCCGTCCCGAAACCATGTTCGGCGACACGGCCGTAGCCGTCAATCCCAACGATGAACGCTATAAACACCTTATAGGCAAAAACGTCGTTCTGCCCGTCGTCAACAAGCCCATACCCGTCGTCGGCGACGAACATGCCGACATGACTTTCGGCACGGGCTGCGTTAAGATAACCCCCGCTCACGACCCCAACGACTTTGAAGTCGGTCAGCGCCACAACCTGCCCCTTGTCCGCGTCATGAACGACGACGGCACAATGAACGAAAACGCCGCCAAGTACGTCGGAATGGACAGGTACGAATGCCGCAGACAGCTTGAAAAAGACCTTGAAGAGCAGGGCTATCTTTTAAAGAAAGAACCCCATGCCCACAACGTCGGGCATTGCTACCGTTGCAACTCCACGGTCGAACCCATTGTCTCCAAACAGTGGTTTGTAAAAATGCAGCCCCTTGCCCGTCCCGCGCTCAACGCCGTAACATATAAAAAGACCTCTTTCATTCCCGAAAGGTTTGCAAAGATATACTATAATTGGATGGAAAACGTAAAGGATTGGTGCATATCCCGCCAGCTCTGGTGGGGTCACCGCATACCCGTGTGGTACTGCCCCGACTGCGGTGCAGAAATATGCTCCAAGACCGACCCTGCCGAATGTCCTGAATGTGGCTGCAAAAACTTAAATCAGGACGAGGACGTGCTTGATACATGGTTTTCTTCGGCTCTCTGGCCGTTCTCCACTTTGGGCTATCCTGACGACACCCCCGATCTCGAATATTTTTATCCCACAGACCTGCTCGTCACAGCCTACGACATTATATTCTTCTGGGTCGCCCGCATGATATTTTCCGGCCTTGAACACATGCGCAAAGTTCCTTTCCGCTATGTGTTAATTCACGGCATCGTGCGCGACGATAAGGGCAGAAAGATGTCAAAATCTCTCGGCAACGGCGTAGACCCCTTGGAGGTTATTGATAAGTACGGCGCTGACAGCCTGCGCTTTTCCCTCCTTCAGGGCGTAGCCCCCGGCAACGACATGCGTTTTAGCGATTCCAAGGTCGAATCCTGCCGCAACTTCATGAACAAAATCTGGAACGCTTCAAGATATGTTGTAATGAACAGTGAAGGCAGAACAATAAAGCCTCTTTCCGAAGTCAAGCTCACCCCCGCGGATAAGTGGATAATCTCCAAGCTCAACTTCGCCGTGCGCGACGTTACCCTCGCCATGAACAAGTTCGAGCTGGGCATCGCCTGCCAGATCCTTTACGACTTCATGTGGTCTGATTTCTGCGATTGGTATATAGAGCTGACAAAACCCGCCCTGTGGTCTGACGACAATGAAAGAAAGGACAACGCAATCTCCGTCCTTAACTATGTACTCGTAACCGCATTAAAGCTTCTTCATCCCTTTGTACCCTTTATCACGGACGAAATCTATCGCAGCCTGCCCGGAACCTGCGGCTCTATCATGACGCAGGATTTCCCCCGCTACAATTCCAAACTCACTTATAAA
Organism: uncultured Clostridia bacterium; assembly: GCA_964447305.1. GTDB lineage: Bacteria > Bacillota > Clostridia > Christensenellales > Borkfalkiaceae > Coproplasma. The sequence continues at coordinate 5,607 of CAYURN010000015.1, read as the reverse complement.
AAGGAATCTACGTCATTCGGCGGCATCATGGATATAATCAAGTCGGTGCGCGCCATCAAAACAGAGGTCGGCTGCGCTCCCTCCAAAAAGGTCACGCTGTATATCCTCGCCGAAAACAAGCGCATAATATCCACCAATGCCGACAGCATTTTAAAGCTCGCCGGGGCGGCGGAAATTAAGTTTGTTTCCTCGCAGGAGGAGGCGGGCAGCAACCTCGTAACCAAAGTTCTTTCCGCCTGCACGCTCTTTATCCCCATGGGCGAACTCGTCGATATCGAAAAGGAGAGGGGCCGCCTGCAAAAGGAGCTTGAAAAGGTAACGGAAGAGATCCGCCGTGCCGACAGCAAGCTCAACAACACCGGCTTCGTGGCCAAAGCTCCTAAAAACCTTATCGAAGCCGAGCGCCAAAAACTCAACAAATTCATGGATTTGCGCGAAAAAATTCTCGGCCAGATAGATGCTCTCAATTGAATGGAGGTATAATATATGGCAAACAGACGCTCTTCGCGCTCACGGCGCAACTCAAAACTGATTGCCGTTATCGCAATTATTTTAGTCATAATAATCGCCGCGGCAGTCACTCTGTATTTTGTCCGTCCCGACCTTTTCAGTCGTGTCGCCGAAGAAATTCATCGTTTCGGGCAGGAGTATCTCGACGATACTAAGCCCTATTACGAAGATACCGACCTCGACGACCCCGAAGGCACCAACGGCGAAACGGTGGAAGATATCCCTTCAGGCACTTTAGATGAGATAACTTCGGCCGAATTTTCCATTCATTTTCTTGAACTCGGCAACCAATACACCGGCGACAGCACGCTTATAGATTGCGGCGATGTCGAAATACTCATAGACGCAGGCTCGCGCAAGTCCTCCGCAACTACTATAAGTTCGTACATAGACCAGTATTGCGAGGACGGCGTGATTGAGTATGTAATAGCCACTCACGCCCATCAGGACCATATCGCAGGCTTTGTCGGCAACTCATCGGGCGGCAGCCGCACGGGTGTGCTGTATAACTATGAAATCGGCACAATAATTCAATTTTCAGAGCACAACAGCACTTCCCAGATTTACAGCGACTATGTAACCGCCACCGAATACTGCGTTGAAAATTACGGCACTAACGTCTACGGCGCCGACGATTGCTGGTATGAAAGGAACGGCGCGTCGCGCAGTTATTCCCTCAACGAAAGCGGCACGCTTACGCTCAACATTCTCTACAACTATTATTACGAAAATCAGACTTCTGACGAAAACGATTATTCGGTGTGCGTGCTTTTAAGTTATGAACCTGAAGACGGCGAGGCAAGCTATTACCTGTTCACGGGCGACCTTGAAGGCGACGGCGAAGAATACCTTGTTCAAAACAACGACCTTCCCGAAGTTACTCTCTTTAAGGGCGGTCACCACGGCAGCAAAACTTCCTCTACGGAAGCACTTCTTCAGGTAATCAAGCCCCAATATGTTGCCGTATGCTGTTGTACAGGCTCCACCGAATACACCACCAATAACGACAACACTTTCCCCACCCAGGCCTTTATAGACAGAGTTTCGCAGTACACCGATAATGTATATTGCACTTCTATCGCCGACGACAGCGACGCAGGTTTCACTTCCATGAACGGCAATATAGTCTTTTACTATCTTACTGAAGCCGACGGCGGCGGTTTAAGACTTTGGTGTTCCAATAACGATACTAAGTTAAAGGATACCGATTGGTTCAAAGCCAACAGAGTATGCGAAAATTGGGGCTGGTCAGAATCAGACCGCGAAAATTATAATTCATCGCAATAATCGTACAACTCAACTTCATTTAAGCCTCCCCTACGCCTAGGGGAGGTGCCGAACGAAGTGAGGCGGAGGGGTTATAAGTTATAAAAAAATTCAAGCCCCGCGCAACGCGTAACCGCGTTGCGCGGGGCTTTTCAATAACCCAAGCCTCCCTTGCAACAGGGGAGGTGTCGCGGCGGCGTATGCCACCGCGACGGAGGGGTCAAATTGCAAGATTCGCGAGGGCAAAATTCCGCCCGAGCGGTGACCGAGCGCGGCGACATTCCTTACGCCGCGTGAGAAAGGTGCCGAACGAAGTGAGGCGGAGGGGTATTACTAAATAATTCATCACCCCTCAGGCTGCCTCCGCTGCCGCTGCGGCAAGCCAGCTCCCCTTAGTCAAGGGGCGCCTTCAACGCGGAATAACCACCCCTCAGACTTGCCTCCGCTGTCGCTGCGGCAAGCCAGCTCCCCTTAACCAAGGGGAGCCTTCAACGCGGAAAGGCTCCCCTGTTGCAGGGGAGCCTTGAATATTGATAAAATCAAAGAGCAAAAAGAGAGTGGGTGCGATAAATCGCACCCACTCGCAGTCTATTCAGCGTTTATCAAACATAAATAGTTAAATAGAATGTGTTGTTGTTATATACAAATGTATACTCAGTATAGTTGGTATACCATCCAGAAACTGTTTCAATTTTAAGTTCAACTGAAACATCTGTGTTGACGACATAGCCGCTTAATGTATCACCGAAATAACCTGTATCTGATGCGGGGGTAAAGGTTATATATCCATCGCTATAACTCCACTCAAAGTAAGTATATTCTGTATTATCCCAGACATAGAACATACCCGTGCCATCCTCATAGAGAGCTACACAAATATTGGAGTAGTAATCCCACCATGTATCAGATGTTATGGTTGATATTATTTCACTATCAGACGTTTCACTGCCTGAACCAGAACCACTACCGCTGGGAACTTCTTCATCGGTTGCAACAAATCCGCTGATGGTAATTGTCCATGTTCTGCCGTAGGATGTTCCGGTCAGTGTAACTACGGGTGCATAAGATACAAGTGACAAGCTAATGCTTTCAGCATCTTCGCCGAGAGTGATAGCGCCCGTTTCGGAATCATAGGTGTATGTTGTCGAACCGGAGAATGTGCCATACCAATAAGTTTGGATATAGTAGCTGAATGTACCGGTTAACGCACCTTCGCTGTCAGGTGTGAAGCCGACATAAACATTGCTTTCGAAGTCGCCCGTGTAGTCATCGGTAATGTCATAAACATAATTTCCGTTCAGAACTTCGGATACTGAGGGAGCTTCTGCAACCACAATAGTAATTGTGTCGGAAACACTTTCAGCCGCAGTAGAAGTTACGGTCAATGTGTATGTGCCAGCAACATCAGAGGAGAAGGTGTAACCCGCGCTGGAGCTGCCTGTAAGCGTAGCGTCAGCCGCGTTGTCACTTGTTATCTCCACGGTGTATCCGGTTGCATATCCGTATGTAACGCTGCCGGCTATCGTTACCGAAACACCGGTATAGGTATTGTAGCTGTCAGCAGCCGTGCCGTTTGCCGTTGCCGAAATTTCTGTGGGTGCGGGATACGATACATCAAGGTTGATATATACTGTAACGTTAGCCGATTGCAAGGTGAGGCGGTAAATGCCTTCGGCATAGCCCGTGATTGTCAGTCTGCCTGTCGACGAGTAGTAATAAGCATTTACAGTCGTATAGCCTCTGCTTATTGACTCATATTCGTCAGATTCCTCATTGTATTGTTCAAGCGAGACGATGGTAATGGCGTCAAGCGACGTATCTGCCGTCGTAGGCAAAATGTTGTCAATATATAAGTTGGTGGAGTAATAAGGAGTAAGCTGTACTACTGTATCTTCGCTTATTACATTGCCGTCAGCGTCAACAATGTCAAAGCTCGACATCATTACTTCTTCATATACATAAGGATTACGTCCGCCCTGTTCAAGGGTGTAAGTATAACGTATGTAGGGGGTTACGCCTTCGATCAGAGTGCCTGCGCTTTCATCATCTTCAAACGTCATGCAGTCTGAGTCGTATGTTTCAGCAATAACGCTTACGCTGTCGATGTAGTTCTGTGTGCTGAGCGTAAATTCAACGGTTACAACATAATATACATCGCTTGCCTGATAACGAGTTTCGTTATTTGCGCCGGTATATCCCATTCTATAGTAGCTCATAGAAAATGAATAAACGTCGCTGTCCTCTCCCGGTACGGTAAGCGAATCTTCATCCAGATAGCCATAGTAAACGGCATCTTCATACAAACCTACAACAAGATTTGTTATGCCATAATATGTTGTGCCAGTGATATTTAAGCCGTCATTGAAAGCATAGCCGTTGAGTGCTTCCACGGGAACTTCTTCTGTGTTGAGGGTAGGGGTGCTGCCATTGCTGCTTACTACCGAGAATACAGAACCGCTTTGGGTAAGGGAGTTCCATGTTTCTGTGGTTGAAGAACTTGTTGAATAGTAAATATATGTGTAATCTTCATATATGTCATAAGAAAGCGAATAGTTGCTCGTTCTTCCATAAATGTCGTTATAGTAAGAAATTGTGCCTTCGCCGTGTTCGGCAAGATAGCTCTGAACTTCGGCAACTGCAAGTGCGCTTTCAACTGTAGATACGTCGGGGGTGCCTGCCTGATAACCGCAAACCGTGCAGACGCCCGCAGCATTTGTTGTGTGAGCAGCCGTGTCGGACGTGGTGGTGTGTCCGCAAAGGGCTTCATGCCAATGGCTCGTTCCGTCAGATGACCATTCGCTGGAATATACATGTGTGTGGTCATAGTTATAACCGCATACATCGCATACACCGTCGTTGTCATCGTCGGCATGGGCAGCCTGATCGCTCACCGAGTTTGTGTCCTCGCAGGAAGCCGCGTGCCAATGTTGGGTAGAATTATATACCCAATCTGTGCTGTAAGTGTGTTCGTGGTCGTCGTTGGTGGGAGTGGTGCTTTCTTCACCGCAGGCCGCCATCGTAAATGAAAGCGCACAAACTCCTCCAAGAACAACGCTTGCTAAAGCTTTTTTTAAATTCCGCATAGCATTCTCCTTAAAAATTTTTAACTGTCATACAGCAGACAGTCTGATTCCCATTTATCATCATTGCGCCTGCCGCGCGGGCTTTCCTCCGCAACAGACACAAAATAATCACAAAAAAACTAATTCGACATTTAATTTACATATACATTACAAATATTATTACATAAAATTTCATTTTAGTCAATGTTTTTATGCAATTTTGTGTATAAATTTTGATTAAATCGTCTATAAAAGTAAATAATATAAAATAGAATCTGAAGACACCCCCCAAGCCTCCCCTGTTGCAGGGTGAGCAATGAGTTATCCATAACAACAAAAGAGCCTCCCATAAGTTTAGGACGGGCAAGGCGTTTTCAATACAACATTCAAGCCTCCCCTACGCCTAGGACGAGCGAGGCGTTCTCAAAACAGTGGACACCCACTGTTTTGCCTTGCGAGATGAGCGAGGGCAAAAGTCCGCTCGAGCGGTGACCGAACGCGGCGACATTCCTTACGCCGCGTGAGAAAGGTGCCGAACAAAGTGAGGCGGAGGGGTATTACTAAATAATTCACCACCCCTCAGACTTGCCTCTGCTGCCGCTGCGGCAAGCCAGTTCCCCTTAGCCAAGGGGCGCCTCCAACGCGGAATAACCACCCCCAAGAGCCTCCCCTAAGCCTAGGGGAGGTGTCACGCTTCAGCGTGACGGAGGGGTTAAATTGCGAGATGAGCGAGGGCAAAAGTCCGCCCGAGCGGTGACCGAGCGCGGCG
>CAYURN010000014.1:25823-41223 GCA_964447305.1 uncultured Clostridia bacterium | reverse complement strand
AACATGCAATTTTGAACGCAGTGGCGGCCGTGGTGGAGGAAGGCGACGAGGTAATAATTCCCTCGCCCTATTGGCTGACCTATCCCGAAGTCGTCCGCTTTTTCGGCGGCGTTCCCGTCTATGTGGAAACCACGCGCGAAAGCGGCTTTAAAATGACCGCTGAACAGCTTGAAGCGGCAATCACGCCCAAAACGGTCATGCTCATTTTCAACAGCCCCTGCAACCCCACGGGCGCCGTATATTCCGAAGAGGAGATAAAGGCCATAGCCGCCGTCTGCGAAAAGCACGAACTGTGCGTCCTTTCGGACGAAATGTACGAAAAGCTTGTATATGACGGCTTAAAGCACTATTCCATAGCCCAGGTTTCTCCCAAGATGAAGGAACTTACAATTCTCGTCAACGGCGTGTCCAAGTCGTACGCAATGACGGGCTGGAGGCTGGGATATCTCGCCGCGGCCGAACATGTTGCAAAGGCCATAGGTTCCTTCCAGAGCCACGCAACTTCAAACGTGAACACAATGACGCAGTACGCCTCTCTCGCCGCGCTGAACGGCGATGAACAGCCCATGAACGACATGGTCAAAGCTTTCTCCGCACGCCGCCGGAAGATGTTGGAAGTGCTCGACGGCTACAAGGCTTTCGGCCTCGACTATGTAAAGCCCGAAGGCGCGTTCTATGTCATGCTCGTTGTGGACAAGTTCTACGGCAAGAGCTTTAACGGCAAAAAGGTGGAAGGCAGCATGGATTTTGCCATGGAACTGCTCGCCGCGCACAAGGTGGCTGCGACCCCCGGAATATGCTTCGGCGACGACAGCTGCATAAGGCTTTCTTACGCGCTCTCCATGGAGGAGATGGTGGAAGGGCTTGAGCGTATCAAGACATTCTGCCTCGCTCTTGCATAAATTCAGGTATTTTACGGCGCGCAGGCTGCGCCTGCGCGCCGTAATAATGAAGCTGAAATAAATTATTTTTAAAAATTAAATAATTTTTTTATAAAAGGTATTGAATTTATCCTCTTTTGCTGATAGAATAAAGTAAACATGGTATAAAACTGTGTACAAGGAGGAATAAATCACAATGATTAAAATTATCTGCGGCGGTAAAGGTGCAGGCAAAACCAAGCAAATCATTCAGGCGGCAAATTCAAATGTTGCTTCGGCCAAGGGACTCAGTGTTTTTATCACTGATACCAAGCGCTATATGTATGATATAGTGCGCGATGTAAGGGCTATCGACGTCAATGACTATGCCATCGCCGGCGAGGACGCGTTCCTTGGATTTGTAAAGGGAATAGTTGCCGGCAATCACGACACCGAATACGTTTACATAGACGGCATTGCAAGAATAACGGGCAAATCTCTGCCCGAACTTGCCGAAACATTCTATATGCTCGATAAAATTGCTAACGACAGCTCTTTGATAGTGACTATCACATGCAGTTGCGAGCAGAATGAACTTCCCGACTTTATAGCTAAGTATTGCTGATAGAATATGTATTGCGTGCGGCGCGGAGTATTTCACGCCGCACTTAATTTTTATCATGTTGGCGCCTTGCATAAGGCGGCCCTTCGGGCATTTAAATTATTCTGCAAACCCTGCGCCCCCCGCGCATGGTCTGCACAATGAATGAAAAGGAGTTAATAATGAAATTTATTTCGACGCGCGGCGGCGAAAAAGTCGGCGGCGCAAGGGCAATTGTTCAGGGTCTTTCCAAAAACGGCGGACTGTTTGTGCCGGAAAGTTTTCCCGCAGTTTCTGCAGACGAGCTTGAAGCCATGCTTTCCATGAGCTATGCCGAGCGCGCAGCCAAAATAATAATAAAATATCTCGATGAATATGACGAGGCCGAGCTTTTAAAGGCCTGCGAGGCGGCTTATTCCAGATTCGAAGGTCCCGACCCCGCTCCGCTTGTAAAGATAGACGACGGCGTTTACATTCTCGAACTCTTCCACGGCCCGACGTGCGCCTTCAAGGACATGGCGCTCACCTTGCTGCCCTATCTGTTGCGCAAGGGCTGCGATATCTGCGGCATAAAGGAAAAAATCCTCGTCCTCGTCGCCACATCGGGCGATACGGGCAAGGCCGCGCTGGAAGGCTTTAAGGACGCCGACGGCATAAAGGTAATGGTCTTTTATCCCAACGACGGCGTATCCAAAATGCAGAAGTTGCAGATGTGTACGCAGGAAGGCTCCAACGTCAACGTCGTCGCCGTCAAGGGCAACTTCGATGATTGTCAGTCGGCCGTCAAGGCCATATTCAACTCTGCCGAAAACGCTGCCGCCCTCAAGGAGCAGGGCTATATCCTGTCCTCGGCCAACTCCATAAACTTCGGCAGGCTCGTCCCCCAGGTCGTATATTATTTTTCCGCCTATCTCGACCTTGTTTCGGCCGGTCAGATAGAGATGGGTACGCCCATAGATTTCTGCGTTCCCACGGGCAACTTCGGCAATATCCTTGCGGCATACTACGCAAAGCGCATGGGTCTGCCCATCCGCAGACTGCACTGCGCCTCCAACAGGAATAACATTCTCACGGACTTCTTTGCCGGCGGCAAGTACGATATCCGCCGCGAATTTTACAAGACCACGTCGCCGTCCATGGATATACTCATATCCTCCAACTTGGAGCGTCTTCTCTTTGAAGTTTCGGGCAGAAACGCCAAGCTCATCTCGTCGCGCATGACCGATCTGGGCTCCAAAAAGGTCTACGGCATTACCTCCGAAGAGCTTGCGGAAATATCTGCAATTTTCGACGGCGGCTGGGCCGATGAAGACGAGGTGGTGGAAACAATATACGACGTGTTCTGCGATACGGGCTACACCATGGATACGCACACGGGCTGTGCCATGAAAGTGGCGGTTGATTGGTTCGAAAAGAACAAGAAGGACGTTACAAACATGATCGTCGTTTCCACGGCCAACCCCTACAAGTTCCCTCAGGACGTGCTTTACGCCGTCACGGGCAACGACGTGCGCGACAGTTTCAAGGGCATCAAACGCCTGCACGCGGCAACGGCCATGAAGGTTCCCGCGTCGCTCGTCGGCCTGCGCGATAAGCCTGTCCGCTTCGACGGCGTCGTTACGGCGGACAATATGTTCGGCGAAGTGTTAAAGTTTGTTTCGGCAAAATAAAAAAGATTTTCGGGCGGGAGTCACAAGCGCTCTCTCCGGTATGCACCCAAAAAGTCCGGCGGACTTTCGGGTGCATATTTATGTAGGAAAAGCGGATGTGTCAAAATAAAAATTCGATTTTTGTCCGTGCTTTGGCGTTTGGTTGATTTTTTCGAAAAAAAATCGCGCATTTAAAAAATTTTTGCTCTCTGCCTGCGTGAAGAGCGGCATATAATTACAGAAAAATAAGGATTTCCTTACTTTATATTATCTTTTATTTACGGCTATTTTTTTTGAATTGATATTGCAATATCGGGCAAATTGTGTTATACTATTTGTCGGACAGAAATGATTAAATTTTCAGGAGGGTGAAAAACCATGACAAATGAACAGAAACTCGAACTCATCAAAAAGATGAAGATCGTCCCCGTTGTAGTATTCAACAGCGTTGATGAAGTAATACCCAAGATGGAAGCGCTCGTAAAGGGCGGCCTGCCCTGTGCGGAGATAACCTTCCGTACCGCGTGCGCGGCCGAAGCAATCGCTCTTGCCGCCAAAAACTTCCCCGACGCGTTTATCGGCGCAGGTACGGTAATCAACCGCAGCCAGTGCGAACAGGCCATTGCCGCCGGCGCAAAGTTTATCGTTTCCCCCGGCTTTTCGCCCGAAGTTGCCGATTGCTGTGCAGAGCATGACATGCTCTATCTCCCCGGCATAGTCACCCCTACGGAGGCCATGGCAGCCATCGCAAAGGGCCTTACCACGCTCAAATTCTTCCCTGCTTCCAACTATGGCGGACTCAAGACCATCAAGGCCATCTGCGCCGCATTCCCTTATCTTCGCATAATGCCCACGGGCGGTATCTCTACCGATAACATTCTGGAATATCTTGCCTACGACAAGATACTTGCTTGCGGCGGCAGCTGGATGATGAAGGGTACTCCCGCAGAGATCGAGGAAGCTACAAGAAAGGCTGTTGAACTCGTCAACGGTAAATAATGTATCAACGGTAAATATATAATATTTTTTTTCGGGGCGCGGAAGGCATGTCCGCGCCCCGCTTTGTTTCCCGATAGTTGCGTTTTTAACAAAAATGTATATTGACTTTACCCGCGCAATATGGTACAATTTTAGGGAACAGAAATATAATTATATTAGAATCTGCTATTTGTTTATTTTTATCAGATAAGCCGGCTGAGAGAATGTGGAGTATATTTATCTGCCCTGTTGTGCGGCAGAAAGGTGGGTCAGTCGGTGTATCCGCCAAAGCCGTGAATTATCCGGTTTTTGCGGTCGGGAAGGGCGTGCGCAGGCTTACGCGCGTCCTGTGTCAGGTTGTATATGATCAATAGAAATGCTCTTTTCAGCGATGAAACGTTAGATTATAAGTACCCCTACGCCCCCAAAGCGGGCGAAAACGTTACCGTCAGGCTAAGGACGCTCAGAAACGACGTCTTAAAAGTATATGTCTGCTTCGGCGGCCAACTCCGCGAGATGGTCAAGGAGAGTTCTGATTCGGATCAGACTTTCGATTACTACCGTCTTGAATTTACCTGCCCGGACGAGGAGGTAAGCTACTATTTCCAGCTGTCGGACGAGGACGACCTTGTCTTTTATAACCGCCTCGGCCCCGTAACCAATAACCAAGCGGAGTACAATTTCTCCTTTTATCCTGGTTTCGACGTACCCGATTGGGCCAAGGGCAGGGTGTTTTATCAGATATTTATCGACAGATTCTGCAACGGCGACCCCTCCAACGACGTCGCCGACAACGAGTATTTTTATACGGGCGGCCATGTAAAAAAGATAAACGATTGGTATGCTCTGCCCGCCGAACTCGACGTGGGCAACTTCTACGGCGGCGACCTTCAGGGCGTAGAGCAGAAGATAGATTACCTCGTTTCGCTCGGCGTCGAGGGCATATACTTCAACCCGCTGTTCATCTCGCCGTCCAATCACAAGTACGACACTCAGGACTATGACAACATAGACCCCCATCTTGCCGTCATCGAGGACGACTGCGAACATGCCTTGCAGTATTGGGAAAAGCATAACGGTTTTTCGGCGCGCTATATAAAGCGCGTCACGTCCGTGCGCAATCAGGAGGCAAGCAATGCCTACTTTGCTTCATTCGTCAAAAAACTGCACGACAGCGGTATTGCCGTCATACTCGACGGTGTGTTCAACCACTGCGGTTCCTTCAACAAATGGATGGACAGGGAGGGGATATATCTCAATAAACGCGGCTATTCCAAGGGCGCTTACCAGTCCGTCCGCAGCCCGTACCGCAAATATTTCAAGTTTGCCGGGTACGCCCCTCATTCCGATTACGAGGGCTGGTGGGGCTTTGCAACGTTGCCCAAACTCAATTACGAAAACAGTTCCGAACTTTGCGAAAATATACTGTCCATAGGCGAAAAATGGCTGTCCGAGCCCTACAATGCCGACGGCTGGCGTCTGGACGTGGCAGCCGACCTCGGCCACAGCTGTCAGTTCAACCATGAATTCTGGCAGCGCTTCAAAAGCCGTGTAAAGGCCGCCAAACCGAGCGCGTTCATCTTTGCCGAACACTACGGCGACCCCTCGCCCTGGCTCAACGGCAAGGAGTGGGATACCGTAATGAACTACGACGCATTTATGGAACCCGTCACATGGTTCCTTACGGGCATGGAAAAACATTCCGATTATTTCAATGCGGGCAAATACAACAACGGTGCGGCCTTCTTTTCGGACATGAACAAGAACATGGCCCGCTTTCCCCGTCCCTCGCTCGACAGCGCAATAAATCAGCTCTCCAATCACGACCATTCGCGCTTCTTAACGCGCACAAACAAAACGGGCGGCAGGTTAAAGACCAACGGCGCTGCCGCCGCTTCGAAGGACATTGATGAGCGCGTCATGAAACTTGCCGTTCTTATCCAGATGACGTGGCCGGGCAGTCCCACGCTCTACTATGGCGACGAAGCAGGTCAGGTCGGCTGGACAGATCCCGATTGCAGACGTACCTATCCGTGGGGCAGGGAAAACATCGGTCTTCTCGAAGTGCATCGCCAGGCAATAGCCATGCGCAAGCGCATACATTGCCTCAGGCTTGGCTCCATAAAGGGTCTGGACGCAGGCAACGGCTATATCGCCTATGCCCGTTTCGACGGCACCGACTGTGCCGTTGTAGTCATCAACAATAACGATAATGAGATAACTCTCTCCGTTCCCGTGTGGGAGGCGGGCATAACATGGCTGGATACCCTCGGCCTCAAATTCTGCGTCGGGTTTGACGACCGTTCGCCCGAACACATGCTGGATGTAAAGTTCGGCCGCATGGTTGTAACACTCCCGCCCAAGAGCGGCTGCGTCTACGGCAAAGCCTTCGGCAAGTAATCATGCTTTCGGTTTGAAAATTTTTACGAGGAATAGAGTTAATCGGCATATATATGCCGTTCAATTAAAAAATAACCGCACAAAAAGCGGCAATTAAGGGGAAATAACATGGAAAATAAATTCTTCGGCGAACTTGACAGGTACCTGTTTCATCACGGTACCCACTATGAACTTTACAACAAGATGGGCGCGCATATACGCGAAATCAACGGTGTGCGCGGCGTCCACTTTGTGCTCTGGGCGCCGTCGGCGCGTGCCGTCTGCGTCGTTTCGGACGGCAACGGCTGGACGCCCTGGCGCGACATTATGGAAAAGGTCGACGACTGTATATGGGAACTCTTTGTCCCCGGCATGTGCGAAGGTGTAAAGTATAAATTCCTTGTCGTGCGTGCCGACGGCAGCGAGGTATTGAAAATCGACCCCTATGAATTCGGCAGCGAATGTCGCCCCGCCAATGCCTCGGTAGTCACCAACCTCGATAGCTACGTTTGGGGCGACGGCGAATATATGAAGGCCAGAAAGGGCGAAAATTATCTTGAAAAGCCCATGGCCGTCTACGAAGTTCACCTCGGCTCGTGGAAAAAAGATCTGCAAAAGTGGGATGAGGACAAGTACCTCGATTACCGCCGCCTCGCCCATGAACTTGCCGAGTATATGGAATATATGGGCTATACCCACATAGAGGTAATGGGTATATGCGAATACCCGTTCGATCCCTCGTGGGGCTATCAGGTCACGGGCTATTTCTGTCCCACGGCCCGCTACGGCAGCCCGCATGACTTCATGTACTTTGTCGACTACATGCACCAGCGCGGTTTCGGCGTAATACTCGATTGGGTTCCCGCCCATTTCCCCAAGGACGATTTCGGCCTCGCCAATTTCGACGGCACCCCGCTGTATGAATACGCCGACCCCCTGCGCGCCGAATATCCCGAATGGGGTACAAAGGCGTTCGACCTCGGCAAGCCGGAAGTATCGAATTTCCTCATGGCGTCCGCGTTCTTCTGGGTGGATAAGTACCACATCGACGCCCTGCGCGCCGACGCCGTCGCCGCAATGCTGTATAACTCCTTCGGCAGAAGCGAATGGCGCCCCAACAAGGACGGCGGCAACCTCAACTACGAATCCGTTGAATTTTTCAAGCACCTCAATTCCATGCTCCGCAGCCGTACCGACGCGTTCATAATCGCCGAGGACAGTTCTATAATAGAAGGCGTAACCGCGCCCGTGGCAAAGGGCGGTCTGGGCTTCGGCCTCAAATGGAACATGGGCTGGATGAACGACACCCTCCGCTATGTAAAAAAGGATCCCGTCTACCGCAAGTACCATCATTGGCTGATGACGCATACCTTTGAATATATTTTCCTTGAACACTACATATTGGTTCTTTCGCACGACGAAGTCGTCTACGGCAAGGGCAGTATGTGGCGCAAAATGCCTGGCGACCGCATGGACAAATTCGGCTCGCTCAAATGCTACTATACCATGATGATGGGCCACCCCGGCAAAAAACTGCTGTTCATGGGTCAGGACTTCGCGCAGGAAAACGAATGGAACTTCCGCACCTCGCTCGATTGGCACCTCTGCGACGACCCCGGCCACAGGGACGTAATGGACTGCTACCGCGCCCTGTTAAAACTCTATAAGGAACGCCCCGTCCTGCACGACGACACCAACTATAAATCTTTCGAGTGGATAGAAAGCGGCGACGTCAACCGTTCTATATTCTCGTTTATCAGGCGCAACCCGTGGAACTATAACGACGGCTTGATATTTGTCATAAACATGACCCCCGTCGACTACCACGATTTCGGCGTCGGCGCCCCGCTGAAAGGTGCATATAAGCGCGTGTTCTCCACATATCCCGAAGGCGACGAATTTATAGTGGAGGCAAAGGAGGAGCTGTGCAACGGCCGCCCTTATAAGCTGACTTTCAACCTCCGTCCCTTTGAAGCCATCGTGTTCGAAATACCCTATTACGAGAGTACCGAGGCCGAGAAGAAGGAGGAGCGCCGCGCGCGCACCCGCGCAAAGCGCGAACATAAGCTGGTAAAAACCACGCAACACGCGCCTGCGGTGGAAATCCCCGAAGAGTTGATTCCCAAAACCGAAAAAACCAAAACCAAAAAAACCAAAACCAAAAAAACCAAAACCGAAAAAGCTGAAACCGAAAAAACCGAAACCGAAACAAAGAAGCCGGCAAGAAAGCCGCGCGCAAAGAAAACCCAGCAATAATTCTTAACACCACCGCAGGCATTTTCCTGCGGTGGTGTTTGCAATTCGTGCGGATATATGCCGTAATGAACGCAACACAAACGGCCGCGGCGCCCAAAGGGCGCCGCGGCCGTTTTCCTGTTTTCAGGCAATTATTTCAAAAGATCGGAAAGATGTTTTGAATTCAAAAAATTCATTATAACTTCGTCCAGCTCGCGCCATAGCGGCAGCGAAAGACAGTTATCCGCGTTCTCGCACGGCTTGTCGGGCGAAAGGCAGGACACAGGCGCAAGCGAACCCTCGCCCGCGGTAATTATCTCCGCCACGGTGTACCCGTCAGGCTCCCGCACAAGCCGGTATCCGCCGCTCTTTCCGCGCGCGGAAGCTATCAGCCCCTTTTGCGAAAGCTGCGCCACCGTCGATTCCAGATACTTCTGCGATTCATGCACTCGCTCGGCTATATCCGCCAACGAAACGGGGTTTCCGTCGTTGTGCTGTGCCAGATCAATCATCACTTTAAGGGCGTTTCTGCCCTTGGTTGTTATCATCATAGGCCGTTACCCCTCTTGATTTTTTTTGTTATCCCCCGTACCGTATCATCTCGTCAATGCACTTCACGGCAGAATCTATCAGCTCCTTGCTCATCACAATCTCCTCGCCGCCGTCGCCCGTCAGGCAATGATAAACGTCGGCAAGCGTGGTCGCCTTCATGTTGTTGCATACAAGGTCTTTCGAAAGCGCGTAAAACCTCTTTTCGGGATGCGCAAATTGCAGGTGCTGTACTATCGAATTTTCTGTGCCGATAATGAACTCTTTTGCTTCGCTCTTTGCCGCAAAGTCCATAATACCCGTGGTCGAACCCACATAATCGGCGTGTTTAACCACCTCAGGCCTGCATTCCGGATGCACTAAAAACAGCGCCTGCGGGTGCGCCTTTCTTGCCGCCAACACCTCGCTTTCGTTTATCTTGGCGTGCGTGGGGCAGCCGCCCGAAAGCAGTTTAAAATTCTTTTCAGGCACTTGCTCTTTTACGTATGTCCCAAGGTTTATATCGGGTATGAACAGAATATTCTTCTGCGGTATTGCACGGCATATACGCACCGCCGAAGAACTTGTAACGCACACGTCGGCAACCGTTTT
This sequence comes from uncultured Clostridia bacterium, assembly GCA_964447305.1. Classification (GTDB taxonomy): domain Bacteria; phylum Bacillota; class Clostridia; order Christensenellales; family Borkfalkiaceae; genus Coproplasma. The sequence continues at coordinate 31,381 of CAYURN010000014.1, read as the reverse complement.
CAGTTCCGCCGTGGTGTTGACATACGCCACCACCGCATAATCGGGGTATTTTTCCTTAACCTGTTCAATAAGCTCCCTGTCCATCTGCTCGGCCATGGGGCAGCCCGCAATCGGGTTGGAAAGCACTACCCTCTTTTCGGGGTTGAGCATCTTCGCCATCTCCGCCATGAACCTCACGCCGCACATGATTATGTTTTTATTCTTCATGCTCTTGGCCTTCACCGCCAAAGCATAGCTGTCGCCCGTAAAATCTGCAACCTCGCAAATATCCTCGCTCATATAGCTGTGCGCAAGTATGCAGGTATCCTTTTCAATTTTAAGCTGTAAAATCTTTTCCTGAAGTTGCCTTATGTTCATATCGTTTTTATATCCTATGTAGTTTGTACCGATTATACCACATATTTTTCCCACGGTCAACTCAAATTTTTCCCCGACCCCGCCGCGGGCGCGCAAAACCATTGTTTTGCGCGCCCGCGGCTTTTTAATCTTAACCATCTTACGGAAATGTTATATTATGCCAATTGCTTTAAAAAATCATTGTCTTTTTAAAAAAATTTCAAAAAGGTTATCAATAACAGTTTACAAATGAATAAAAGAGTTGTAAAATATTTTTAGGTAATTTTACTGTTTTGGTAATTTTGCCTATTTTAATTATCTTTGGGTCGCTTGCTTTTGTTTTTTAATGCAGTCGGCCCTTAGGTGCAATTTCCATAAAACTAACCAACCTCAATCTCTGCTTCGGCTTTGATTTTGGTTGAAAAACAGGGGTGCACCCCTGTCTGCCGTGGTACACGGCAGACAGTAAAACATCTTAATTGCAAAAAAATTATTACTTGTACATATTTAAAATTGGAGGGAATAAATTATGCCTGCTTCTTTTAAATCAAAAAAAGGTATAATCGCGGCAATTCTGGCTGTCCTCATGGCGGTCTGTCTTGGCTTGGCATGTTTCTTCATGTCCTCAGCCAACACATCCTACGTCAGCGCGGCCGGCACAGCACACGACACGGCTTTTACTACAAGCTCGGCCCATGATAAGGGTACTAGTTTAAATGACATCGTTAGCGGTAATAGCGCAGAAAACGTGTCGGTTACCTCAGAAGATGAGGCAACAACTATAACAATCAGCTCAGGCGGATCCTATTATCTGTCCGGTAATTTGTCTGCTGCCATTGTTATAGATACTGATGGCACAGTCAACCTCTGCCTTAACGGCTATATCCTCAATGCGACGGGAACGGAAACGTCAGCAATAACAGTTTCCTCCGGCACGCTCAATATTTTTGACTGTAATGGCAGCAGTAGTTCGCATAGCTATTACGTTGGCGATAATAACCTTTGGGTATTTGACGACGAAGAAGGCACCAAAACAGTCAGCGGCGGCGTAATTACCGGCGGCACAGGTACTAAAGATGACGACGGAGATTACTACGGCGGCGGCCTGTATATTGCGGGCGGCAATGTCACCATGTACGGCGGCACTATTGCGGGCAACAGTCTGACCGCTACCTCCGGCGACCTCTACGGCGCGGGCGTGTATGTTGCAGAAAACTGCTCATTCACCATGAAAAGTGATGACTACTTAAATGGTGAAGAACCAATATTGCCTGCCATCAGCGGCAACGTTGCCTATGCTGAAGCAAAAGTCGAAGCAGAAGGCGGCGGTATTTATGTTACCAAAGGTAGTGTAACCATATCCGCGGGCGAAATTTCTGATAACCTTGCTGCGCGCGGCGGCGGTGTTGCTGTTAAAAGCGGCGCTTCTTTAACAATTTCAGGCGGCACAATCACTAACAATACCGCAAAATTGAATACAGCAAATACAGAAGATGACCACACCAGCGGCCAGGGTGGCGGTCTGTTGATTGTGGGCAGCAGCTCAAAAGTAACCATGAGCGGCGGCACAATCTCCCTCAACCTTTCAGAATACAGCAGTGAAGATGATTTCAGCAGCTGGTCTGGCCGTGGCGGCGGTGTATATCTGCATTCCGGCTCGTTTGAATTGGAATCGGGCGCAATTATAGGCAACTCTGCTCGTGACGGCGGCGGCATTTTTGTTAACAACGGCACTTTCTCGGTTAGCGGCGGCTTATTTTCCAACAACTTCGCAACGCACAACGGCGGCGGCATTTATATCAACAACGGCAGTCATACCGTAAGCAATATAGCGGTCGGTGATGAGAGTGCAGCTGATGTGACTATCAGAACAGATGTTGAGGTAGGCTCAGACTCTTCGATTAGCATACCGAGCGACCTTGGCGGCGGTAACTATGCCATGAACTATGGCGGCGGTATATACATTAACCGCGGGGAGAATGATACCGACAGCGATAGTGACGATGAAAGCGATAGCGATAGCAACAGCACCAGCAACGACCCTGAACTTACCATTAAGTCAGGTACCATAAGCTACAACATTGCCATGACGGGCGGCGGCATTTATGTCCACTCCGGCAGCGGGCAGAGCGGCTCGCTTGTCCTTGGCGATAACGATTACACTTCAGGCAGTGGAGTGCAAATTACTAATAACTCCGCCATCTATTTCGAAGGCCGCTCTGAAGAAAACAACAACGGCTATGGCGGCGGCGTTTTCATGCGTTCCGACGTTGACGTTGATAACAGCGGCTTGCCTTCAAATATAGATATCTGCGGCTATGTTGAAATACAGAACAACACAAGTCAGCCCTTCGGCCGTACTGCAAGTGCTGATAACCTCTATCTTGAAGAAGGCGTTATCATCAACGCCCACAATGGATCATCTAAAACAGACGAGGACGTCAGCTCTGATGCAAACCTTGTAATCAACTCTGCTTCAAAAATAGGCGTCACTCTTTCCGCCCGTTCGGATAACTATTGGAGTGGCAATTACTTCATTGCCAACAGCGGCAACGTTAGTGATAGTATTTTAGAAAGCATTTTCTCCTCCGACGTCGGCGGTGTAACAACTGTCACAATCTCAAGCGGCAGCATCACCGCGGCCTATTTCTCCTATTATATCTATTATGATATTGTTGCATCAGCATCAAGTAATAGTAGCTCTTATACTACGTTGTCCGTCACTGCTGTTTCCACTACTACTCAGGGCAGTGATGATAGTGGTAACTATTTAATTCTTGAATGTCGTAACAATACCATTTATTTCACCGTCACTAATCCTATAGAGGGCGACTATGTTCAGGTTGTCCTTGGCGACGGCACATTATCAGATCCCACTTACAACGGCACTGTAATTTTTGAAGAGGTATATAGTGATACAGAAACTTCCTACACGTTTGAAATACCTTATGCGGCTCTTCGCGCCGCGGACGGAGATGGAAAAATCCATATCAGTTATATCGCCTGCGAGGCCTCCGTCACATTAAACGGTACCACTACATACTACACGACAATTGAGGAAGCTTTCGATGAAGCGAAGAAACTCACAACTTCTGAGAGTTCTCCCGCAACTATCACAGTTTTAACTGATGTCACGGTCGAAAGCACTTTAACTATCAACACCAGCAGTTATATCACCCTTGATTTAAACGGCAAAACTATAACTTATTCCAACTCTGCCACAACTGCTTCCGTCATCACTGTCTACGGCAATTTCACCCTTACAGGTGACGGCACTATCAAGGGCGGCACAGGTTCTTACCCTGATGAAGCTACTGATGGAATTACCCGCGGCGGCGCTGTGTATGTAGTTTCAGGCTCGTTCACCATGGAAGGCGGCACAATAACTGGCAACTCAGCTGGCCATGGCGGCGCTGTATATATCAACAGCGGCTCGTTCACCATGACGGGCGGTACAATCAGCGGCAACTCGGCTACAAACGGCGGCGCTGTTTATGTTTCAAACACCGGCACATTCACCATGGAAGGCGGCACAATTTCTGGCAATAAGGCAACAACTAGTAGCCCCACGAGCAACGCCTATGGCGGCGGCGTGTATGTTGCGGCCGGTGCTGTGTTCACTATGTCAGGCAGTGCCTCAATTTCAGGCAACGAAGCTAACCAGGGCGCAGGCGTATATATCAGCGGCGAAGACGCTGGTAGTGAGGTCGCTTTCACCATGTCCGGCGGCACAATTAGCTACAACACGGCCGCACACGGCGGCGGCGTGTATGTCGGCGGCGGTGCTAAGTTCACTATGGAAGGCGGCACAATCTCTGGAAATAAGGCCGAAAACGGAGGCGGCGTATATATTGCAGGCAGTAGTGGCAAGTTCACCATGTCCGGCGGCACAATTTCTGGCAATGAGGCCACAACCCATGGTGGCGGCGTGTATGTTGCAGGCAGTGGCGCGTTCACAATGGAAGGCGGCACAATCTCTTCCAACACAGCCACAACCTATGGCGGCGGTGTGTATGTAAGCGGCAGCACCAGCACCAGCGGCAGCTACGCTACGTTCACTATGGAAGACGGTAGAATCTCTGGAAATAAGGCCGAAAACGGAGGCGGCGTATATATCTACGGCGTCAATTCCACGTTTGCAATGTCGGGCAGCGCAGTCATATCGTCCAACACAGCCACAACCTACGGCGGCGGCGTGTATGTCAATGGTAAGTTCACCATGTCCGGCGGCACAATCGGCGGTGAAAACACTGCTAACTCGGCCAACTACGGCGGTGGCGTGTATGTTGCAGGCAGTGGCGAGTTCACCATGTCCGGCGGCACAATCACCTCCAACACAGCCACAACCTACGGCGGCGGTGTGTATGTCGGCGGTTCAATAAATATCAGCGGAACTGTAACTGTAACGGGTAACACTTCAAGCAATATCTATCTGTGCGAAGGCGTGGTAATAAATGCCAACAATAAAACCAACGATATTTCTTCAGGTAGTTCAATAGGCATAACTCTGTCAAGCGACTATTACACCCTGTATTTTGCATACAGCCAATATGACCGCAATCCTTCAAACGACGATAGCGTTAAGGTGTTCACCTCCGACCAAGGTTGGACCATCGGCACTAAAGGGCTTGAAAGTGATACCTATTATGGATACACCCTGTATCAGGAAGATATCGAACTCAATATCTCTGGCTCAGGCACAGTACTCATAGATAATGGTGACGGCGAAGGGTATAAGGAATACACCGCCACAGCCTCAGGAATAAGAATATATTATGGTATTGATATTTCTGTCTTAATCAAAAGTGATGCTCTTTTCGGTATCCAGATTTTTGGCGAGTATGTAACAAGTAGTTATACAAAAACTGATTATGACAGTACATCTTACTACAACTATAAAGCAGCATTCAGTACCTATTATAGCGCAAGCGATCATACAATTAACGTATATTTCATTTCTGTAAACGACATTGAAGAAAGCTATACCTATACAGGCAGCCAGATAACGCCTGACGTAACAGTCAAGGTAGGCGATACAGATCTGACGAAAGGAACTGACTACGAAGTAACATACGGCAAGAACACGGACGTAGCTGATGGCGGTACAGTAACGGTAACGCTGAAAGGCAACTACACCGGCACGCTCACGCTGACCTTCACTATAACCGCGGCAGACGTAAGTGAAAGTGTAAGCGTAGCTCTGGACGGCAACCTGACGTACA
>CAYURN010000014.1:0-25723 GCA_964447305.1 uncultured Clostridia bacterium | reverse complement strand
CGGCAAGGATGCAGGTGACGGCTATGAGCTGACAGTAACGTTCATAGGCAACTACGCAGGCACAACATCAGTAACGAAAGCGTGGAGCATAGCGAAGGCAGACTTGACCGTAACGGTAACGCTTGAAAAGAGCGAGATAAGTTATGGCGACGCAATGCCTGGCTACAGCGTAAGTTATGACGAATTCGTAGGTGATGATGACGAGAGAGTACTTGGCGGCGCTCTTACAGTCAGCGGCTACAAAGTCGGCGACGGCGTAGGCACATACACGATAAGCGCGGGCGGGCAGAGCAGCAACAATTACGAAATAACGTATGTGGTCAGCCCCTCCACGCTTACAGTAAAGGCGGCAGACGTAAGTGAAAGTGTAAGCGTAGCTCTGGACGGCAACCTGACGTACAACGGCAAAGAACAGACGCAGAGCGTAAAAGTCACGGTAGGCGACACAACGCTTGTCGAAGACGAAGACTATACCCTCAGCGGCAACACCGGCAAGGATGCAGGTGACGGCTATGAGCTGACAGTAACGTTCATAGGCAACTACAGCGGCAGCTATAGTGTAAGTTGGCGCATAGCGAAGGCGAGCGTAAGCATAAGTTGGACAGGTGACACGTTCACGTATGACGGAACGTCGAAAGTACCTGGTTATACAGCTAGTGGTTTGGTAGAAACAGACGGCGTAAGCATAAGTGTAGCGATAACAGGCGAAAACGTTACAGACGGCGCAGCCATAAATGTAGGCAGCTACACAGCAACTGCAACGCTCCCCGACGAAGCAGCAGGCAACTACACGATCTCGAATGCTACGCATGACTTCACTATAACCGCGGCAGCGGTAAGTGAAAGCGATGTAACCGCACCTACGGCTAATAACTTAACGTATACCGGTGAAGCGCAGGCACTTGTAACAGCGGGCAAAACGAGTGCAGGAACAATAGTATATTCGCTGACCGAAAACGGAGAATACAGTGAAAGCATTCCTACCGGCACCGCAGCAGGCAAATACACAGTATGGTATAAAGTGGTTGGCGATGGCAACCATAACGATACCGAGCCGAAGAGTATAGAAGTCACGATAGCCAAGGCGGCATTGACGATAACAGTCAATAACGCAGAGATAACTTATGGTGACGCGGCTCCTGAATACAGCGTGAAGTATAGCGGCTTCGTAGGTGATGAGGACGAGAGCGTACTTAGCGGCACGCTTGAATACAAATGCAGCTACAAAGTCGGCGACGGCGTAGGCACATACACGATAAGTGCGAGCGGGCTTACAAGCGACAATTACGCAATAACGTATGTATCTGGCACGCTTACGGTAAAGGCGTCAGACGTAAATGAAGACAATCTTCCTGTCAGACTTGATATAGCGCTTGAGGCAGGAACGCACACCTACAATGGCGAAGCGCACAAGCCCGGAGTAACGGTGAAGGATAACGGCACGGTTCTCACCGAAGGCGAGGACTACACTGTAGAATACAGCAACAATGTCAACGCAGGAACGGCGAAAGTAACGATAACGTTCCTTGACGGTGCGAACTACAGCGGCAGTTATACGATTGAGTTTACAATAAATCAGAAAGAGCTGACCGCAGATATGTTCACCGTAACGGGCGAATATATCTACAACGGCAACGCTCAGTCAGTAATCTACGCGGCCTATGATGCGGACGGCAATCTGACGTCAAACGACTATACAGTCAGCGGTCAAACCAGCGGCACAAATGCAGGTGACTATACTCTTACAATCACCGGACAGAACAACTATACCGGCACGGTTTATGTAGATTGGAGCATAGCCGCGGCGAAAGTAGCGGACGATATCGGTAACGTAAACGACGGATACGATGTCAATGTAACGCTCGAATACAGAACCACCGTGTATGACGGCACCGAAAAGGAACCCGGCGTAACGGTAGTGGTGAACGGTATAACGCTTGTCGAAGGTACAGATTACAGAGTATCTTACATCAAGAATATAAATGTAGGTACGGCGATAGTTACCATAAGATTCATGGGGAACTACTCCGGTGCGATCTATAAGTCGTTCACTATAACTCCGAAAGCGCTTACGGAAGACATGTTCACCGTAACGGGCGAATATATCTACAACGGCGATGCTCATGAAGCGACCTACACATTCAGTGATGCCGAAGGCAATCTGACATCAAGCGACTTCACGGTATCGTATGAAAACAACATTGCGGCAGGAACGGCAACTATAATCTTCACGGCAACGGAAGACGGTAACTACAGCGGTGAAGTAAGTCTGACGTTCGAGATCGGTAAGGCACAGCCCGTGATCCCCGAAATACCTGATGATTGGGAAGGCGAGATTGACGAGGGCGACAAAATCGGAACGATAGATCCACCCGATGGTTGGGAATGGTCAGATCCCGAAGAAGTGCCCGAAGCAGATGAGGACGGCAAGGCGAATGTCGACGTAACCATAGAGGTAGACGACGATAACTACGACTGGAGCAACGTTCCCGGCTACAATCCCGGAGACGGCACATATACAACGGAAGTCGAGGTAACCGTAAATCCTGTGCTTGGTACGCCCGATATAGACGCACCTACGGCTGAGGACGGACACACATACGGCGTTACGCTTGAGGATATAGCACTCATAGCGGGCGCAAACAACGTCGGTGTGGCTGACGGAGCCGAATGGGAGTGGGTAGACGGTTCAATCGTACCCACGGTGACAAATAACGGCTATGAAGCACGCATAGCGATAGACTATGACGGATACGACTGGAGCGGATATGAAAGCTCCATAGTCGAGATAGACGGCGTATATTACTATGTGGTAACTGTAGATGTGACGATAGCCAAGGCACAGCCTGAGATTCCCGAAATACCTGATGATTGGGAAGGCGAGATTGACGAGGGCGACAAAATCGGAACGATAGATCCACCCGATGGTTGGGAATGGTCAGATCCCGAAGAAGTGCCCGAAGCAGATGAGGACGGCAAGGCGAATGTCGACGTAACCATAGAGGTAGACGACGATAACTACGACTGGAGCGACGTTCCCGGCTACAATCCCGGAGATGGCACATATACAACGGAAGTCGAGGTAACCGTAAATCCTGATGAAGGCGATATTACGGGCGGAGTAGGCTCTGACGAAGGTTCCGACGACGAAAGCGGCACAGATACCGCCACAGGTTCCGGTGAAGGTGACAAAATTATCGACCTTTTGTGGCTGATAATCTTACTCATTATTCTCATCATAATCGAAATCATCATTCTCTTGCTCATCATAAGAGCGCGCAAACGCCTTGAGGATGATGACAGCAATCCCGACGGCGAAAAGCCTGATAAGGCTGCTGCGGGCGCACCGATAGCGCTTCTGGCAGTGAAGTATATTCCTTGGCAGATTGCAGCAATAGTCGTTCTGTCTGTCATCTTTGTGGCCTTGCTTGTATTGGATATAATCTCGTACAGCTCTTACAGGAGAGCAAAGGCTGCGGCGGATGATAAACTTATGGAACAGGCAGAGACATCCGAACAGTCAACCGAGCAGGTGACGCCTTCAACGGGTGTTGAAAGCGTTGATTACGGAACTTCACCTGTAACAGAACAGACTCAGGAAGAGATCTTCCCTGACTCCGACGCAGATACCATGACGGATGATAGTGGCGAGAGTGCTGAATAAAACCCGTACAATGTGACATGAGGGGCTTGACAATGTCTTCTCCCTTCTGTCCGAAGAACAATAAACAATAGTGCGGTGCGCCGATCGGCGCGCCGCACTATTGCTGTATATTCAAACGGTATAGTGGCAATATTCCCTGCGTACTATATGGCTTTTAAATGCAAGCCGTAAGGCAAAAGTCCCCCCGCGCGCCCTTTATAAGGGCGCGCGGGGGGGGACTCTTGTTATGCAAAAGATTTAATTTTTCGCGGTCGGGGCTCTATCAGTTTTCTGAGTGTTCTTTCGGCATGGCATAAAAATATGTAACGTTTTGCCGTATGGAAATGGCAGAAGCTGTCGCTTGAAGGGTAAACCATATCATAAGCTGCCGGACTATGCGGCTTTGAAGGGTATAACTACTTTTGCAAGGTGTTAAAAGTTACATCGACTGTTCGCCTTCACCGTTCAGGGCGCGCAAAGAATAAAATATTGCCGCAATGTCTGAAATGCGCATACTGCCGCTGCGTTTGTTCATTTTTCGGGCTTTGATATAGACAAATCGGATATTCTGTGCTATAATGCTGTTATGAATGATATTGTTTTTGCAGGAATCCCCCGCGACGGGGGCGAACACCGCCATAAGGGGTGGGAGGTTATCTGTGCCGCCGCCCGCGGCGAAGTCAGGGCGGGGGGCGTTGTCTACGCCTATAAACGCGGCGAGGTGGTCGTCATACCGCGCCAGACAGCTCACGTCAACGTCGGCGAAAATCCGTGCGTAATAATCGAAAACGTTCTTCTGCCCGTCGGCGCGGTGTGCGTGGTGGAGGGCTCAGGCGCGGAAGATATCGCGTGGGTGTGCCGCAGAGCGCGCGAATGTTTTAACGGCGGCGAACAGAAAAGTCAGGTTATCCTCGACGGGCTGGGCGCGCTTCTGCGCTCATTCATCGCGGCATATTGCGGCACGGGCGCCTATTCTCCCGTCGTCAGAATGGTGCTTGCCGAAGTAGATAAGGAGCTCTCCGATCCTACTTTCTCGCTTGAAAACGTCCTCAGAAATCTGCCCCTCAACTACGACTATATACGCAAACTCTTCAAAAGGGAGGTCGGCCAGACCCCGTTGGAATACCTTACGGCCAAGCGCATGTCGCTCGCGCGCGAAATAATACTTTCGGGCATAACCAACAGGTATTCGAACTACACTGTGTCGCAGATAGCCGAAATGTGCGGCTTTGCCGAACCTTTATACTTTTCCCGCGTGTTCAAAAAATATTACGGCATATCCCCCACGGAATATGCCGCCCGCAATATGTAAAAGAACAGCCTGCGGCGGGCTGTTTACCGGCCCGCCGCAGGCTGTTCGCGCCGCGCAGTCAAAGATATTTTTTAAGTTTCTGTTCAAAACTTTCCTCAACAACAATCAGGTCTTTCAGCAGTTCCTTCACGTCCTCGCTCATCACATGCTCGCCCTCTGTCATCGTCGTCTTTAAAGAGGTTATCCCCGTCACCGTGCCGCGTATCATCATCTGCGCAATGTTCGAGCGCGAGTTGTCGGCCGCGGCGTTCATCTTTATTGCCGACCACATCATGGCCTTTTTGACGGGCGAAGGTTCCTTTACTTCCGCGCCCAATTTCTTTGCTAGCAGCGCCGCCTCGGCGCAGATTCTTTCATACTCGTCGTGTTCCGCCACGATTTCCTTTTTTATCTCTTCATCGTCTATTTCGGGTAAGATGTCCGAAATAGAACTCAGCGCAAGCTGCGCGTTTCTGTAAATTTCGGCTACAATCTCTCCGTCGGTCTTTATATTTTCCATTTGCTACTCCTTGTAACTAAAAATAGCATGGCTTTTTTTTAGTATAAATATGCGTATCGGCTTAAAAATGCTTGACTTTTTGCGCCTATATGTGTTAAATTATCTATCGAGCCGTCCGGGACGGGCTTTTTTTAAGTGCGTAAATTTTTTATTGCGCCGCCCATGCCTTTGGCAATTTTGAACCCGACGAGACTGGTCAGAGGAGGATTTTAATTTATGTACGCTATTTTTGAAAATGGCAGCAAGCAGTACCGCGTCAGCGTAGGCGATGTCGTCAAGGTTGAAAAACTTGACGCTCAGGTTGGCGATACTGTAACGTTCCCCGTAGTTCTGTGTGCCGATGAAGGCAACATCCAGGTTGGCAAGGAAGTAGCCGGCGCTTTAGTCAGCGGCGAAGTCGTCTGCCATGGAAAGGCCAAGAAGATAATCGTCTTCAAGTACAAGGCAAAGAAGAACGAAAGGAAAAAGCAAGGTCACAGGCAGCCCTATACAACCGTAAAAATCACGGCAATAGGCGCGGCAAAATAATATAGGAGGATATTTAAATGTTGTTTATAAAGTTATTCGCTCACAAAAAGGGCGGCGGTTCAACCGATAACGGCAGAGATAGTAACGCAAAACGCCTCGGCGTAAAGCGCGCGGACGGCCAGTTCGTGCTTGCGGGCAATATCCTCGTAAGACAGCGCGGCTCCAAGTTCAAGGCAGGTAACAACGTTGGCATGGGCAAGGACGATACTCTCTTCGCTCTCTCCGACGGCGTTGTCAGGTTTGAAAGAGTGGGCAAGGACGGCAAGCAGGTTTCCGTCTATCCCAAGGCTGAATAATATGAAGTCAAAGGCGGAAGCGGAGTGCTTTCGCCTTTTTTACTGCGCGGCGGCGCTGTGCGCCGCCGCGCACATTACGGCGAGGTGTTTTGTATGAAAATTTTCCCTCTTGGCGCGGACAGGTCGCATTTTTGTGCCATGTTCAAAGATTACTACAAGGAGCTGGATTGCGATGAAGATATCGGCCATCTTCTCGACGAATACGTTCTGGCCGACTACGACGCAGAACTTCTGAGCATTGCCGTCGCCGCAGAGGACGTTCCCTGCGGCTTCGTCATCTACCAGATCGACGGCATAGAAAACGAGTGGTGTTTAAAGGAGGGTATGGGTACGGTTCGCGAACTTTACGTCGCCCCGCAGTACCGCGGCAGGGGCGCGGGGGCGCTTCTCATGCGCTTTGCCGAAGAACAGCTTGCCGTGAACGGAGCGCGCAAAATCTACGTTCTCCCCGCCGAAGGCTCCCGGGGTTTCTTTCTGTCGCTCGGCTATGCGGAGGCGGACGAATACTGCGACGAAACCGATTGCAACTACTTTTATAAAACGCTGTAATCAGACAACGGGCAGATAGAGTTTATGAAAAATCTTATATTCATCGGCGGGCCTATGGGTGTGGGGAAAAGCGCGGTCAGCCGTATTCTTTTAAAGTCTTTGCCCGATTGCGTATGGCTGGACGGCGATTGGTGCCGCAACGACGAGCCTTTCAAGGTCAATGAAATCACAAAGGCCGTCATTCTCGATAATATATGCCATTGCCTAAATAATTTTCTGTCTTGCGGCCAATACAAAAATATAATTTTCAGCTGGGTCATGCACGAACAGAGCATAATTGACGGCATTTCAGCCCGCCTTGATTTAAACGGCACAAGGTTTATTTCTTTCTCCCTCGTCTGCTCGCCGCAGATTCTCAGGGCAAGATTGCTCGGCGATATCAAAAACGGTCTGCGTTCCGCAGATGTTACCGACCGCGCTCTGCTGCGGCTTGAATGTTATGCGGCACTCGATACAATAAAAATCGATACAACGCGCCTTACGGCCCGTCAGGCCGCTGAAAAAATCCAAACTTTTATATGAATCCTCCCTCGGGGTGAAAAAGTAAAATATAAAATAAAAGCCGCGATTTATGTCGCGGCTTTTAATTCCCATGCGTGTACGGCCGTTGCGAAGTTGCGTGGACCAAACTGACGGCGGTTTGACGCATGTCCTCTGACGCATAGCGCGCGTCAATCAGTATAACTGTATTCCCTCTCTCGGAATAGAAAAGGTGGGGGAATGTTCCGCCCTTAACATAAAATGCTCGTCGTGGTATGTGCGGTGGGGTATAAGGTAGATGCGCGCAAGGGGGTATTTTTGTTGTATTTCTTCCACAAGCGCCTTCCATGACGCCATTTTGTCGGCGATGGCCGCGTTCATGTCTATGCTCACCACGCTCTTGCCCTGGGACAAGAGTTCCAGAAGACGGGCGCGCACATTGAGTATTATCATCTCAGGTATATATGCGCTGCCCGACCCGCCGCAATAGCGGCAGGGCTGAACAAACTGAGTCGCCGGCGAAGGCCCCGTGCGTTTGCGCGTAAACTCCACCAGCCCGAATTTGGACATGGGTAAAACGTTGCACTTTGTCTTGTCGTTTTCAAGCGCGCGTTCAAGCTCTTCAACTATCGCCGCCCTGTGCTTTTCGCTGTCCATGTCTATGAAATCGACCACAACTATGCCGCCTATATTCCTGAGCTGTACCTGCCGCGCAATCTCCCGCGCGGCTAAAATATTGGTGTAATACACCGTGTGTTCCAGACTGTCGTCGCCCGTAAATTTGCCCGTGTTCACGTCGATCACGGTCAGCGCCTCGGTCTTTTCAATCACAAGGTACGCGCCGTTGTCAAGTTGCACGCGCGGCGAAACAAGCTCTATTATCTGCGGCGTAAGCCCCAGATCGTAAAACATGTCCGTTCCGTTGTCGTGCAGTATAATGTTGCGCGCGCGTATGTTGCTGGCCTTTACCACGTCGGCAAATTGGTCGTACAGCTCCTTGTTCCCCACATAAATTTTTTCCACGTTGAACAGAAGCGTGTCGCGCATGACCCGCATGAACAGCGGATAGTCGGTGTAAAGTATCTCGCCGACTTCCGCCTTTTTGAATTTGTCCAGCACCGCCCTGTGCAAACGGCGGTGGTAGTCAAGTTCGTCCGCCGCCTGTTTGCGGTTGGCGTAAGGCGCGGCGGTGCGCACAATCATGCCCTCGCTCCCGCGGCACATGCGCGTGGCGTTGAAGATGAGATTCTTGCGCAGTTCCGGGTCGTGTATCTTGCGTGAAACGCCTATAAACGGCGTGTTGGGCATGTAGATAAAAAACTTTCCCACAAACGACAGCGCCGTCGTCACCTTTGCGCCCTTTTTCCCCACGGGCGCCTTGACCACCTGCACAAGAATTTCGTCGCCGACTTTAAGGTTCAGCTCTTTGGGGATATCCACTTCGCTGCCGTCGTACTTGTTCTTGTCGGGGAACAGGTCCTCTACCGAAAGATAGCAGTTGCGCTCCAGCCCGCAGTTTACAAACGCCGCCTGCATACCGTTCAGAATGTCGGTCACTCTGCCCTTGTACACGTTGCCGATGATGTTCTTTCTCTTGCGCGATTCAAAGTTAAATTCGCAGAGTTTGCCATCCTCTACGGCGGCGTAAGACTCCATTCCGCAAAAATTGTCAAAATAAAGAATCTTTTTGCCCATATAAAAATCCTTTAAAAAAGTTATACAAATTCATCGCCGCTCATCAGGGACGCGGTCTTTAAAATATTCTTTGCCTCGCCGCCGAACTGCCCGCAAAGAAAACGGCAAAACAGGTCGGGCCGCAAATTGTTCGTGCCGCTGCCAAGCGTGAACACAAGCCTTTCGCCCTGCCATTCAAGGCCGTATATCCTCGGCCTTATGTCCGTTTCGCGCCCGCGCATGTCGGTTATCACTATGCTCCCGCGCGACAAAATGAGCGCCGCGTCGAACGGCGCTATGCCCTCGGCGGAATAGCGGCAGCCGACTATGCAGTTTGCATAGTTCTGATTTTCCTTTACTTCCGCCCATTTCAGGCACTTGACTCCCGCGGGCGAAAAGTCGTTGAATCTCTGCATAAAATCGCCGTCGCAGCGCACGTCGGCCGTGGCGTATTCGGCTACCGACTTTATGCCCGTACCCAGCGGATTGTTCAGGAATATGCGGGGGTGTTTGTGGTATCCCCCGCTGTAATTAACTTCAATTTCCGCCCTGCGCAGCGTGCGGTATATGTGTCTTAAAAGGTCAAGGTGCGAAAGGTATTCCGCGCCGTCCGTCTTTGTGTATTTAAAAGCTATCATGCTTCACCCTTTGCCGCGGGGCATACCCTTTGCAGTCCGCAGCCCGCGCAGGACTTTTTGCAGCTGCCCGTCACTATGCCGTCATGAGCGCGCCTGCGTTCGCGCGCAAAAAAGCTCTTGCTCATTCCCGTATCTATAAAATCCCACGGCAGCAACTCGTCCATGCCGCGTTCGCGCGTATATATTTCGGGGTCTGTGCCGCATTCTTCAAAGGCTTTCTCCCACATTTCCTTTTTCAGTTCCTTTGTCCAGCCGTCAAAACGGCAGCCAAGTTCGTAGGCGCGCAAGATAACCGCGCCCAGCTTTCTGTCGCCGCGCGCCAGCACGCCCTCCAGGCGTGAGGTAAAATAATCGCTCCAGCTCAGGCTCACGCCCTTTATGTACAGGCAGTCCCTCAGCACTTTTTGTTTTTGCTCGACTTCCTCGCCGCCGCACTGCCGCTCCCATTGGAACGGCGTGAAGGGCTTGGGTATGAAGGTGGAAACGGATACGGATACGCGCAGCGCCTTTGTCCGCTTTTTCCGCCCGTAAGCGCTCTTTATCAGGTCGACTATGCGCCTTATGGCCCGCAGGTCGTCGTCCGTTTCGGTCGGCAGTCCAAGCATAAAATACAGTTTAACTGCCGAATATCCTATGTCGAACGCGCTCTCCGCGGCGGAAAGTATCTCGTCCTCTGTTATATCCTTGTTGATAACGTCCCTCAGCCGCTGACTGCCTGCCTCAGGCGCAAACGTCAGCGAAATTTTTCGCGCGTCCTGCGCAAAGTCCGAATCGAAAGAATCAACGCGCAGCGAAGGCAGTGCCAGCGTGACCCCTTTCGGCAGTTCGGCTTTAAGACTGCGTATGAGTTCGCGCAGGTGTGGGTAGTCGCCCGTCGAAAGCGAATTCAGGCTGACCTCGTCATATCCTGTGGAGGCAATCAGCGAACACGCCTGTTTTGTCAGAGTTGCCACGCTTCTCTGGCGCACGGGCCGGTATATAAAGCCCGCCTGGCAGAAACGGCAGCCGCGGTAACAGCCGCGCATTACTTCTATTATCGAGCGGTCGAACACGCTTTCGCAGTTGGGTACGGGCTGAGTGGCGGGGAACACCGCCCCGTCAAGGTCGGGAACAACCGCCCTGCGGGGCGTAAAGTCGCTTTCAAAGGCGCTTATGCGCCCGTCTTTGCCGTATTTCACGTCCATAAGAGCGGGTATGTACACGCCCTCTATGCCCGCCGCAAGTCGGAAAAATTGTTCGGTGGCGCTCCCGCATTTCAGGTACAGTTCCGCAACGTCGGCGTCGGCGCTCTCGCCGTCGCCAATGAACACTATGTCCACAAAGTCGGCCAGCGGTTCGGGGTTGACCGTACAGGGACCGCCTATGGCAATCAGCGGGTATTTCCCGCCCGCCCTGTCGGCGCGCCGCAGCGGTATGCCCGCAAGGTCGAGCATATACAGTATGTTCGTGTAGCACAGTTCAAACTGGACCGAAAAACCTATCATGTCAAACTCCCTCAGCGGTCTTTTGAGCGCAAGGGAGTACAGGGGTATTCCGGCCGCCTTAATGGCGTCGCCAAAGTCGGTGTACGGGGCAAAGCAGTAATCTGCCGCATATCCCCGCCGCAAAAAACTTTCGGCCACAATCTTGATTCCCAGATTGCTCATTCCCACTTCATACAAATCGGGAAAGGCCATGCAAAAGCTGAATGGCGCGTCTGCGGGGCAATTTATTTCGCCGTACTCGCCACCGGTGTAGCGCGCGGGCTTTTCCACGCGCATAAGAATGTCTTTAATATCGTCCAGATTCACGGTCATATACATAGATTATATCATGCCTCCGCGCATTTATCAATAATTATTAAATTTTTATTTTTCCTGATACATAAAAAAGATGGGCGTATATTTCACCCGTCATATTATTTTTCTTTAATTCCGTCATGGTCACCATCGACGATTTGGTAGGGTGGGGGGATTGAATTTGCGCGCGCGATATATACATTGTAAAAAGACGGTGAAAAGGGCGTACAGCAATTGACAAACGCCCCGTATTTTGCTAAAATGTTAAGCAAGATTTATTTGTTTTTTTAGGAGTAATAAACGATGATTAAGTACAATTTCAAAGGCGTTTCGTGCGAACAGCTTTCGTTCAAACTCAACAGGGTCAGGCTGGAACCCAACCAAAGGCTGGATATCAAACCTCAGTTTTCCCGCCAGGTAAGAAAGTCGAACGAAAATCCCAAGCACATGTTTGTCAATCTTAAGGTTGCCGTCCTCTCTACCGAGGCAGAGCCTAAGCCCTTCGATATCGAAGTGTCTATCGTTGGCATTTACGACCTTAATGATATCCCCGATCAGCAGCAGGAAAGGGACTTCGTTATAGAGGCAACCTCCATGCTCTATCCCTATCTGCGTTCGTTCGTCACCAACCTTACAGCTCAGGCGTATATTCAGCCTTTGAACCTTCCCGTGCTTAACGGCCCCATCTTCCCTGAGGACAGGGACACCTATGCTTTCAGCGTAGATAACTGAGATTAAAAAGCACCGCCCGATTATGGCGGCAGGCGCGCCGCGGCCCGCAGGCCGCGGCGCGCGTTTATTTGCCCGCCGTACAACATATTGTGTGGCTGGCTGCGGCTCATACTATTATAATAGTAATAGCGCAAAAAAGTTGAAAATTTATATGTTTTTTCGCGAAAATCAATTGACAAGCCGCCTGTTTAATGATAATATTTTATACACACACCGATAGAGGGGTGTAATTTTTTTGTACGGAGTTTTCCAAAATGAAAGCATCAACAAGAACGAAGATAACGTTTGAATGTACAGAATGCAAGCGCAGGAATTACGACAGCTATAAGAATAAGCGCAACGATCCCGACAGGATTACCATTTCAAAATACTGCCCTTTCTGCAAAAAGCATACCGAACACAAGGAAACAAAGTAATTTATTTTGCTCTTGCGGTGCGGCGCATATATTTTTGTGCCGCTGAACGCAAACTTATAATGCTTTTGTGCGGCGTTTAAGGAGAAAATATGGCTAACAAAAATGAAGTCAAAAAACCCAATATTTTCGTAAGAATGGGCAGAAAGCTCAAGGAAACTTTTTCCGAGCTTAAAAGAGTTACCTGGCCCACATTCCCCAAGGTCTTGAAATCTACCGGCGTTGTTCTTATGGTCGTGTTGGTTTTCCTTGTGGTTCTTACTCTCATCAACCAAGGCCTGCAGGCGCTGTTGGAACTTCTCACCAGCATCGGCGCGTAAAAGCGCTTAAAGGCTGCGCGGTTTTTTCCGTATGCAGTCTTCAGCCACATTTTTGGAGGTAACATATCTATTATGGCAGATATTCAGGAACAACCCTGTTGGTATATTCTGCATACCTATTCCGGCTATGAAATGATGGTCAAGGATTCGCTCTTCAGGCTCGTCGAAAATAATAACCTTCAGGATCAGATTTTCGACGTAAAGATTCCCATGGAGCAGACCATAGAAGAAAAGAACGGTAAGCGCAAGGTGGTGGAGCGCAAGCTTTTGCCCTGCTATGTGTTTATCAAGATGATCTATTCCAATCAGCTGTGGTATCTTGTGACCAATACACGCGGCGTTACGGGCTTTGTCGGCCCGCAGGGCAGGCCCATTCCCATGAAGGATGAGGAAATACGCAAAATGCGCCTTGAAGACGTAGTTGTCAACGCAGACTTTGCCGTCGGCGACAGCGTTAATATCGACGCCGGCCCCCTTGCAGGATTCGACGGCATAATAACCGAACTCAACGACCTCGCCCAGAAGGCAAAAGTCAACATACAGATGTTCGGCCGCTCCACGGACGTGGAGGTGGAGTATATCCAGATAAAGAAGATAGAGGCGTAACAGTCCGCTCCGCAAATTTTAGCACGGCTCCCTCAGCCAAGGGAGCTTGAAAATTGTCAGGCCTTTGGCGGAATTCCGCCGGCTTGCACTCAACTGAACATTGTTTATTATGTGGGAGAATGCGTTAAATTTATTTTTCATGGCGCACTCGTTAACACCACTCAGGAGGATAAATAAATGGCAAAGAAAATCACCGCGGTCGTAAAGCTCCAGCTTCCCGCAGGTAAAGCCACGCCCGCACCCCCCGTCGGTTCGACGCTCGGTCCTCACGGCATCAATATACCCGGCTTTACCAAGGAATTCAATGCAAAGACTGCATCTCAGGCAGGACTCATCATTCCCTGCGTAGTCACCATCTATCAGGACAGAAGTTTCACTTTCGTCTTAAAGACGCCCCCCACGCCCGTCCTCATCAAGAAGGCGCTCGGCATCGAAACGGCATCCGCCCGCCCCAACAGGGATAAGGTAGGTAAGCTCACCAAGGCTCAGGTGGAAGAGATAGCAAAGACCAAAATGCCCGACCTCAACTGCACCGACCTTGAAATGGCAAAGAGCATGGTAAAGGGTACCGCACGCTCCATGGGCGTCACGGTCGAAGAGTAAACAGGCTTTTAAAAAAGCCGCACCAGTGGGAGAGGGATAATAATAAAAATCAAGTCGACCCCTCGCAAGTACCACACGGAGGTATAAATCAATGAAAGTTGGCAAGAAATACGCAGAAAGCGTCAAATCTTATGACCATTTAAAAACTTATGACCTCGCCGAAGCGGTCAACCTCGTTCTTTCGACCGCCAAGGCTAAGTTCGATGAAACAATCGAACTCCACGTCCGTCTGGGCGTAGACCCCCGCCAGGCAGACCAGCAGGTCCGCGGCGTGCTCGTCCTTCCCAACGGCACGGGCAAGGACAAGAAAGTCCTCGTCATCGCAAAGGGCGAAAAGGCCGATCAGGCTCAGGCCGCCGGCGCAGACTATGTCGGCGCGGAAGAAACCATTCAGCGTATCCAGAAGGATAACTGGTTCGATTTCGACGTAATGATAACCACGCCCGACATGATGGGTATCGTCGGCCGAATCGGTCGCGTCCTCGGCCCCAAGGGCCTCATGCCCAACCCTAAGAGCGGCACCGTCACCACCGACGTTGTCAAGGCTGTAAAGGAAGTTAAGGCAGGTAAAGTTGAATACCGCCTTGATAAAACGGCTATCATTCACTGCCCCATCGGCAAAAAGTCCTTCGGCGCAGAAAAGATTTCCGAAAACTTCAACGCTTTGATGGATGCAATCGTCAAGGCAAAGCCCTCCGCTGCAAAGGGTCAGTATATCAAGAGCGTAACGCTCACTTCAACTATGGGTCCCGGCGTAAAGGTCTATTACAATAAAGGTTAACACTTTAAGCTCCGCACAAGCGGAGCTTTTTTAATTGCCGGATATGGCGCAGGCTTTTATGTTTGCGCGGCTTCGGCGGCAAAGGGGCAGGCGTATGCTCCGCCCCGTCACGGAGGTAATCCGCTTTGGCTGAAAGGGAGGCGGAGGAGCAGATGACAGCGGTTTTTGCTCTTAAAAAACTTTGGCCGTGGCGCGCGTTAAAAACGCGCGCCACGGCCGTTTAGATGAGAAGCGTAAAATGCCGCCGCGCCTGAATATATTCAGGCGCGGCGGCACGGTATTATTTGGTTATATCATCGTAACATTCGGGGCGGCGGTCGCGGAACAGTCCCCACTCCAGCCGCGCTTTTGCAAGTTCGTCAAGGTCGAACGAAGCGTACAATATCTCTTCTTTGTCCCTGTCGGCGGCGGCAATTTTTTCGCCCGTTGCGTCGGTTATGAACGATGAACCGTAAAAGGTCAGCGCGGACTTCTGTCCCCCGTTCGAAGCTGAAGGCTGCACGCGCTCCTCGCCTATGCGGTTGGCGGCGGCTACGGGCATAAGATTTGCCGCGGCATGTCCCTGCATCACGCGCTGCCAGTGACCTGAGCTGTCCGTGCCGAGTATAGGCTCCGAACCTATCGCTGTGGGATACAGCAGCAGTTCGGCCCCGTTCAGGGCAAGCCCGCGGGCCGTTTCGGGAAACCATTGATCCCAACATATCCCCACGCCGACGCGGCCATAAGTCGTATCGAATGGCTTAAACCCCGTGTTTCCGGGGGTAAAATAAAATTTTTCCTGGTAGTAGTGGTCGTCGGGAATGTGCGTCTTGCGGTACACTCCGAGCAGTCTGCCGCAGTCAAGCAAGGCAACCGAGTTATACAGCACGTTGCCCGCCTTTTCATAAAAGCTGACGGGAATGACAACGTTAAGCTCTTCCGAAAGGGGCAGAAGCACCCGCACGGCGGCGTTTTTTTCTGTCGCCTCCGCATAGCCGTAAAAATCATAGTTGCGCTGTTGGCAAAAGTAGGGGCGTTCGAACAGTTCGGGCAGGAGAATTATATTCGCTCCTTTTCCCGCCGCTTCGGTCACCATGGCCGCGGCCCGTTCAATATTGTCGCTCCGCTCCGCCGAACATTTCATCTGTACGCATGCTAACTTTACATTTCTCATAATACACCTCGCAATCCTGTCGGTCAAATCCCGTCTTTGCCATCCTCAGGCGCGGGAATCTGCTGTGTCAGGCAATGTATGTTCCCGCCGCCCGTTATCAGCTGGCGGGCATATACAGGCACTATCTGCCTTTGGGGGAACAGTTCTGAAAGTATCCTAACGGCAACGCCGTCGTTCTCGTCGCCGAACTGCGGCACAAGCACCGCGGCATTGCATATATAAAAATTGACATAGCTTGCGGCCAGGCACTCGCCCACGGCGCGTTCATCCTCGCCGTCTTCGGGGTCGAATCCGTCCACTTCAAATTGCGTAAAGCACACGGGGTTGCGGGGGAAGGGCAGCTTATGTACTTTCAGTCCCGCTTTTTCAAGCACTTCAAGGTCGGCGCGGCACCGTCTGCCCTGTTCGCCCTCGTCCGTCCATGCAAGAACAACGTCGTTTTCAGAAGTAAACGCGCATATATTATCCACATGCCCGTCGGTTTCGTCGCCGTCCACGCCATAAGGCAGCCATATAACCCTGTCCGCACCGAGATATTGCTTCAGCATTTGCTCTATCTGCGCCTTGGTCATGTCCGGGTTGCGCCCCTTTGAAAGCAGGCATTCCTCGGTCGTTATTACCGTGCCTCTGCCGTTTGAATGTACAGACCCACCCTCAAGCACAAACGGCCGCGCGGAGTAAAGCCTGTGTCCCGTCCTCGCGGCGAACTCCGCGGCAAACGCGTCGTCGTTCGTGTAATCGGCATACAGCCCGTTGTAGTCGCCGCCCCAAGCGTTGAACGCCCAGTCCACGGCGCGTATCTCGCGCCCGTCGGTCACGAATGTCGGCGCCATATCCCGCGCCCAACAGTCGTCTGTGGGGATATCCATAAGAATTACCCTGCCTGCGTCTATCTCGTCGGCAAGGTATTCCCGCGCACTTACCGCGCCTTTCGGGGACGCGGCAAGGAACACCTTTTCGCCGCGGCAGATTGTCTTTATCATCTCTGCAAATACGGGTCGGGCGTATTTAGCGCCGTATATCCAGCTCCCGCCGCGCTCGCACCATATCATTATCGTGGCCTGATGGGGCGCAAACTCGGCAGGCATATAAAATTTATCGCTCTTCGGGGTGTTCATAATCTTGATTTGAAATCGGCATAGCCGAAAGTCTTTATAATCTCGTAATTTTTGCCGCTCTTTTTTGCTATTGCGGGCAGCGGCATACCGTTAAACGTATTGTTCTTGACCATGGTATATATCGCCATGTCGCCAAAGGTCAGTATATCGCCTTCGCGCAGCGGATTGTCGAACGAGTAGTCGCCTATCACATCACCCGCAAGGCATGTGCGTGAAGAAAGACGGTAGGTGTGCGCCCTTTCTCCCGCAGGCGCGCCCCCTTCAAGCGGAGGGCGGTAGGGCATTTCCAGCACGTCGGGCATGTGGCATTCGGCCGAGCTGTCTAAAATGGCGATATCCATGCCGTTGTTCACAATGTCAAGCACGCGCGTCTTTAAATATCCCGCATTCAGCGCAACCGCCTCGCCCGGCTCCAGATATATCATAACTCCGTACTTGTCTGCCAATCGCATGACCGTCCGTTCAAGCAGGGCAATGTCGTATCCCGCCTTTGTTATGTGGTGGCCGCCGCCCAGGTTGAGCCACTTCATTCCGTGCAGATATTCCCCGAAACCGCGCTCGAACGCCTCAACCGTGGCGGCAAGATCTTCCGCGCCCTGTTCGCACAGGGTGTGAATGTGCAGACCTTCCACGCACTCCATAAGTTCGGGTTGCAAGCTGTTCTTTGTCACTCCCAGGCGCGAAAAGGGGGCGCAGGGGTCGTATATCCCGCCGCCCTGGGTGGAAAATTCAGGGTTTATGCGCAGACCTATGCTCGCCCCTTTGGCGCGGGGCGCAAAACGTTGCAGTTGGTTGAACGAATTGAATACAATGTGGTCGCAGATGGCGGCTATCTCGTCAAACTCCCCGTCGAGGTAGGCGGGGCAGAACACATGATTTTCGCCTTCGAAATGTTCGTTTGCAAGGCGTGCTTCGTACAGCCCGCTCGCCGTCGTGCCGCTCAGGTATCGGCTTATCAGCGGGTAGAACGCATAGGCGGAAAAGGCCTTCTGCGCCAGCAGAATTTTGCAGCCCGTGCGTCTCTGCACGCCGTCTAAAATTTCAAGGTTTTTTGTAAGGACGTCCTCGTCTATTATATAAACGGGCGTCGGCAGACAAAAGCTATCCACGGCTCAGTCCACCAGAACGGGGTCTTCAACCACCTTCCAGGGCAGGCCGTATTTGTTCAGCGCCTCCATGTAGGGGTCGGGGTCAAATTCCTCGCAGTTCCACACGCCGGGCTTGTTCCATACGCCCGTTGCCACAAGCATCGCGCCTATCATGGCGGGTACGCCCGTTGTGTAGGATATTGCCTGCGACCCGACTTCGCGGAAACATTCCTGATGGTCGCATACGTTATATATATACAGCGTGCGGGGCTTTCCGTCCTTTACGCCCGTGAATATGCAGCCGATATTCGTCTTGCCCTTTGTGCGCGCGCCCAGAGTTGCAGGGTCGGGCAAAAGCGCCTTCAAAAATTGTATGGGCACAATGTCCCTGCCCTCAAAGTTTATGGGCGTGGTGGACAACATCCCTACATCTCTCAAACAGTTCATGTGGTCGATATAGCTCTGCCCGAAGGTCATGAAAAAGCGTATGCGCTTGACGCCCTTGATATTTTTCGCAAGGCTTTCAAGTTCTTCGTGGTGGAGGAGGTACATGTCCTTTTTGCCCACGCCGTCAAAGTCGTATTGCCTTTTGATTTCCAGCGGCTGCGTTTCTATCCACTTGCCGTTCTCTATATACGAACCGTTTGCCGAAACTTCGCGCAGGTTGATTTCGGGATTGAAATTTGTCGCAAAGGCGTACCCGTGGTCGCCGCCGTTGCAGTCGAGTATATCTATCGTGTCTATGGAATCAAAGTAGTGCTTTTGTGCATACGCGCAGAACACCTGCGTCACTCCGGGGTCAAAGCCCGAACCGAGCAGCGCGCATACGCCGGCTTCCTCGTATTTCTTAAAGTAGTCCCACTGATAAGAATAGTCAAAGTATGCCGTAAAGCCCTTTTCTTTTACGCGCTTTTCATAGGCCGCGCGCCAGACGGGATCGTCGGTGTTCTCGTTCTCATAGTTGGCGGTGTCTATATAGTGTACCTTGGTGCGGAGGCAGGCCTCCATAATGGCCAGATCCTGATAGGGCAGCGCCACGTTCAGCACGGCCGCCGGGCGGAAATTTTCTATCAGCCCTACAAGTTCATCAACGTTGTCGGCGTTTACCGTCGCCGTCGAAAGGCGCGCCTTTGTGCCGTCCTTTATCCTGTTCACAAGCTCAATACATTTGCTCTCCGTGCGGCTGGCAATCAGTATGTCCGTAAACACGTCGTCCGCCTTGGCGCACTTCTGAATGGCCACCTGGGCTACGCCGCCGCAGCCTATTACCAACAGTTTCATATATATCCTCCCTTTATAATTATATATTTCAAAATGCGTATTGCCCGCGCAATATGCCGCAATTATTTATCCTTTTCGGCGGCGAGCAGTATGTCCTCGACATACTTGGGCAGCATAAACGCCCCCGTGTGCAGATTGGTCGTATAGTAGCGTGTAGTTATTCCGCGCGCCTTCCACCTTGCGGGGTTGAAGTCCTTAAGGGGGTGGTACTTTTTGCTCGCAAAACCGAACAGCCAGTATCCCGAAGAGCAGGTGGGTATGTGCGCCTGATATACTTTGGATACGGGAAAACAGCGGAACACCTTCTGGTGCATTTTCCGGCATTCCGCCTCGTCCTCGGCATAGAAGGGGCTGCCGTGCTGATATACCATTACGCCCTCGTCGTTGAGCGCCTTGAAGCAGCTGCCGTAAAATTCCTTTGTGAACAGTCCCTCGGTCGGGCCGAACGGGTCGGTGGAATCGTTTATTATCAGGTCATATTCGCCCTCTTTGCCGCGCAAAAATTTCAACCCGTCCTGAATGTACAGGTTTACGCGGCTGTCGTCCAGCCCGGCCGCCGTGTCGGGGAAAAACGTGCGGGACACATATACAAACATTTCGTCCTCTTCAACCACGTCTATGCGCTCTATCTCCGAATAACGGCACAGCTCTTTTGCCACGCCGCCGTCGCCGCCGCCTATTACAAGCACGTTTTTAACGTTGGGGTGTACCGCCATGGGTACATGCGCGACCATCTCGTCGTAGATAAATTCATCCTTTTCGGAAAAGACAACTTCGCCGTCCAGACTGATGAATTTTCCCAAATCTTCAGAATCGAACACATCTACCTGCTGAATGTCGCTCGTTTCTGAAAAGAGCTGTTTTTTTACGCGGATATTGAGCTTTATGTTGGGCGTGTGCGCGTCCGAAAACCACATTTCCATAATTTTTTCCTCTCTAAATTAAACTGCCTTTGCGGGCGCTATTTAAGTACGTTCAACCGCTCCACGGCAAAGTCCTCCGTTCCCTGAAGGGAACAGCCCTTTACCCTTGCGTAGTCTATGTACTCTATTATGTCCTTAGTTATCAGTTCGCCCGGCGCAAGTATGGGTATGCCGGGGGGATAGCACATTACAAATTCGGTGCATATCTTGCCTTCCGCCTCTTTCAGCGGCAGCGATATCTTCGGCGAGTAAAAGGCCTTGCGCGGCGGCACGGCCACTTCGGGCGAAAAATATTCCGCGCTCAGCATGCCCGCCTTGTCGCGCCTGTACAGTCTCTTCAGGTCGTACAGCGCCCCCACAAGCCGCTCTATATCCTGCAGTCTGTCGCCTATGGATATGTACGCGAGGATGTTCGATATATCTCCGAATTCTATCTGTATGTCGTATTCATCGCGCAGCAGGTCGTAAACCTCTATGCCCGCCAGACCTATATCGCGTGTGTACACGGCAAGTTTGGTCACGTCGAAGTCATATACCGAGGTGCCGTTCACAAGCTCCTTGCCATAGGCATAGTACCCGCCTATGTCGTTTATCTCCGCGCGCGCATACGCCGCCATGTCTATCACTTTCTCAAAGGACTTTTCGCCTTTCAGCGCAAGGTTGCGGCGGGATATATCCAGACTTGACATCAAAAGGTAGGAAGCGCTCGTCGTCTGAGTAAGGTTGATTATCTGCCGCACATAATCGGCGTTCATGCTGTCGCTCAGCAGCAACAGCGAACTCTGAGTAAGGCTTCCGCCCGACTTGTGCATGGAAACGGCCGCCATGTCCGCGCCCGCCGCCATGGCGGATACGGGCAGTCTGTTGTTGAAGTAAAAGTGCGTGCCGTGCGCTTCGTCGGCAAGTACCTTCATACCGTGCGAGTGCGCAATTTCCACAATGGCGCGCATGTCCGAACATATCCCGTAATATGTGGGGTTGTTCACAAGCACGGCCTTTGCGTCGGGGTTGTCCTCAACGGCTTTTTTCAATTTCTCAGGCTCCATGCCCAACGCAATTCCAAGCTGGTTGTCCACTTCGGGGTTGACGTACACGGGAACGGCGCCGTTGAGTATGAGCGCATTGATGACCGATTTATGCACGTTGCGCGGCATGATGATCTTCTCCCCGTCCTTGCAGACGGAAAGTATCATGCTCTGCACGGCGGAGGTGGTGCCTCCCACCATAAAGAATGCGTTTGCCGCGCCGAACGCGTCGGCGGCAAGCGCCTCCGCCTCGCGTATGACTGACGAGGGGTGACACAGGTTGTCAAGGGGCTTCATGGAATTTACGTCCAGCCCGACGCATTTCTCGCCAAGCAGTGCAACAAGTTCGGGGTTGCCCCTGCCGCGCTTATGGCCGGGTACGTCAAAAGGCACAATGCGTTTTTTGCGTAAATTTTCAAGAGCCTCATAAAGGGGGGCCTGCCGTTGCTTCTGTTCGTTCATCTCTTCTCACCGGGTATAAAAATAATGACGACCCTGAAGGGTCGTCAAAAGGATATGCGCACAGACCGTGCGCGCGCTTCTATTCTTGGTTGGGACTTTTTAGAGTCTATATAGCAAATACTTTTACTACTCTTATTGACCGTTTCACAAGTGACGCCTTTCAGGCTTAAATATAATACAGGATGTCCTGTCAACTTATAAAATTTGAGCCTCAGACAAGTTCTGTCCTATCTCAATCAATAATGCGGCGTGCGCCGCCAAATATTTGCATGGACTTCTAAAACGCCATACCTGCGTTTAAGTATAATCGTTACTTTAAATTTTGTCAATTGTTTTATTGTGTTTTAATGAATATATTAGTTTTTATTCCCCAATATGCCGCCGTCGGCGGTTCATTTACGGATAACAGCGCCGCGGGATTTTGGTAAATCCCGCGGCGCTGCAAATTGGTCATATCAGTCTATGCGCGCGTCGATCTTCCTCAGCCGCTCAAACAGCTTTTCCTCTTCTGACGGCGCGTCGGCGGCGCTCTCTATTTTGCGCCTCAGTTCCAGCATCTCCTCGTCGGTGCGCGCAATCAGTTCGGCGCACTGTTTAAGGCGGCTTATCACCTCTGCCTGATCGGGTATTACCTGTTTATACTTTATCTGGTGTTCCAGGCTCGCCCAAAAATCCATGGCTATCGTCCTTATCTGCACTTCAACTTTCATCTCCTTGCGGCTGTCGGCAAAATATACCGGTATGCGCACTATCAGGTGCAGACTGCGGTACCCGTTGGGCTTCGGATTCTTTATGTAATCTTTGCACTCAACAAGCTTCACGTCATCCTGCTTCAACAGCGCTTCGGCAATTTCATATATGTCGTCTATGTACGAACATATCACCCTTATGCCCGCAATGTCGTTGATGTGCTTTTCAATGTTTTCCAAAGAACAGGGTATGTCCTTTTTTGTCAGTTTGTTTATAAGGCTCTCCGTACTCTTAAGCCGCGTGCTTATCGAGTTGATGGGGTTGCGCTTATATTTGACGTTGAACTCGGTGTTCAGTACGTCGAACTTTGTCTTTATAGTCTTGAGTGCGCAGACGTAATTTGTCTGCATATCTTTGTAATCGACCATCGACTGCAGCATCTTTATTGCCTGCGCATACAATCCGTCCTGCTTGTCGAGGGCGTTCATCACAGCTTTTTCAATGCTGCTGCCCGTAATCTCGATTTCATCATTCACCGGAAATTTCCTCCTCGGTCATGTTCCTGTATCGCGCGCCGGAACGCCGCCGCGTACAAGCCATGCGTATTATTTATTATATCTGCCGCAGTTGCGGGCAAGGCGTCTACTTTAATATTAAACCCCGCACAGGAATATTAAACCTCGCGGATGTGTAAACAACATGCCTGAATTGTAAAATTTTTTTACATATTGCATAAAATTTTCGGCAAAGCACCCGCCGCCGCAAAAATGTAAAGCCCGGCGTATATGCGCCTGATTTTGCATGTCTGCATTGATAAAAATTACAACATATTGTTAAAATGTTAAAAACTTTCATACAACATATTGTAATTCTATGCTTGACTAACTGCGCCGTGCAGAGTTATAATCATTAACGCTTCGTGTTGTGGAAGCGTGTTCCCCGCCATCTTTAAGCTATCAACAAAAAAACAAAATGTTGTGTATAACTCAAAAAAATTTTCAACATATTGTGTTTCGGCTATTGACAAATGTCATGTTCAGGAGTACAATAGTATATGTAGATTTTTCTGCTTTTTACGGGCGGATGACTCACACGGGAAAAATATTGACTTTCCGCGCAGGCCGCGTGCCTGCCGGGGGAGGGTTTGAAAATGAAAGTTATAAAACGGGATGGTTCTACCGTAGATTTCGACAGAAGCAAGATAGCCATCGCCATAGGCAAGGCCAACGAATCTGTCGACTTCGAGGACAGGATTGACGCCAAGCAGATAGAGGCCATTGTGGATGACATCGCGGGCCGCCACCGTTCAAGACTGCTCGTCGAAGACATTCAGGATATGGTCGAAGAAAAACTCATGGAGCTGCAAAAATATCAGCTCATGAAGTCATACATTCTTTATCGCTATGAGCGCGCCCTCATCCGCAAGGCAAACACCACGGATGAAAGCATACTTTCGCTCATCAAAAACGCCAACAAGGATGTAATGGAGGAGAACTCCAACAAGAACGCCCGCACGGCGTCCACCCAGCGCGATCTTATCGCCGGCGAGGTTTCAAAGGACCTTACCCGCAGGATACTCCTGCCCGAATACATCTCAAAAGCCCACGATGAAGGCGCCATTCACTTCCACGACGCCGACTATTTCCTTCAGCCCATCTTCAACTGCTGTCTGGTCAATATCGGCGACATGCTTGAAAACGGCACGGTAATGAACGGCAAGATGATCGAAAGCCCCAAATCTTTCCAGGTTGCCTGCACAATAGTCACTCAGATAATCGCCTCAGTCGCGTCCTCGCAGTACGGCGGCCAATCGGTCAACGTCGCCCATCTCGGCAAATATCTCCGCCGCACGCGCGAAAAGTATAAGCGCCAGTGCGACGAACGTTTCGGCAACTCCATTTCAGAATCCGAAAAAACGTCAATTGTCGAAATGCGCCTCAAGGACGAGCTTAAAGCCGGCGTTCAGACCATACAGTATCAGATAAATACCCTTATGACCACTAACGGTCAGTCGCCCTTCGTCACTCTCTTCATGTATCTCGATGAAAACGACGAGTATATCGAAGAAAACGCCATGATAATAGAGGAGATACTCCGTCAGCGTTACCAGGGCATCAAGAACGAAGTGGGCGTTTACGTTACCCCGGCTTTCCCCAAACTCGTCTATGTTCTCGATGAAAACAACTGCCTCAAGGGCGGCAAGTACGACTATCTTACAAAGCTCGCCGTAAAATGCTCGGCCAAGCGCCTCTATCCCGACTATATCTCGGCAAAGAAGATGCGCGAAAATTACGAAGGCAACGTCTTCTCGCCCATGGGCTGCCGCTCGTTCCTCTCCCCGTGGAAGGACGAAAACGGCAACTACAAGTTCGAAGGCCGCTTCAATCAGGGCGTTGTGTCCATCAACCTTCCCCAGTGCGGTATTCTCGCCAAAGGCGACGAAACCAGGTTCTGGGAAATTCTTGAAGAACGCCTTCAGCTCTGTTTCGACGCCCTCATGGTTCGCCACAATGCGCTTAAAGGAACGCTTTCCGATGTTTCCCCCGTCCATTGGCAGTACGGTGCCATCGCCCGTCTGGACAAGGGTGAAAAGATAGATAAATACCTCTATGGCGGGTACTCGTCCATATCTTTGGGATATATAGGCCTCTACGAGGTCACAAAACTCGTCAAGGGCGTTTCGCACACCCGTCCCGAAGGCAGGGAGTTTGCCCTCAGAGTCATGCAGTGCCTGCGCGACCACTGCGACAAGTGGAAGAGGGAAACTAATATAGGCTTCGCCCTCTACGGCACCCCGGCTGAAAGCCTGTGCTACCGCTTTGCCCGCATTGACAAGGAACGTTTCGGCACCATTCCCGACGTCACCGACAAGGGCTATTACACCAACAGCTATCATGTCGACGTGCGCGAAAATATCGACGCTTTCTCCAAATTCACTTTTGAAAGTCAGTTCCAGAAGATTTCCTCCGGCGGCGCGATATCCTATGTCGAAATACCCAACATGCGCAGCAACCTCACCGCGTTGGAAGACGTCGTCAGGTTCATCTACGACAATATTCAGTATGCCGAATTCAATACCAAATCGGACTACTGCCATGTCTGCGGCTTTGACGGCGAGATAATAATAAATG
>CAYURN010000013.1:0-44680 GCA_964447305.1 uncultured Clostridia bacterium | reverse complement strand
TAGAATAGGAAAGAACCGTCCAATCCGACGAGAAAGTTATGGTCATTGTGGCGTATTCAAATTCGGGCTGTTCCGAAAGTTCGCCCATCGTGACCATCTGTTTCTTATAATAATATGTAGCGTCGTTTTCGCCGCTGACGACAAAGTTCAAGGTTACGACGTAGTTGTCGCCGTCGGTAGTCATTGACGAGGAGGCCACCGTATCCTCATTTATTACATAGTCGGAAAATTCGGTAGCCCACAGGCCGTAGCGTTCGGTGTACTCATCCTCGCTTAAAATTTCGGAGGGAGAGTCTGTAGACCACTCTGTGTTTAAGCCATCCCAATCGTTCTTGTCGGTTGAAGCCGCGGTACGGATGATGACTTCGCCGTTGCCGTAGTATTTCTGAATTGCCTTGGAGGGAGCGAAGGTTGAGCCTATGCTTATCGTGGAAGTGATAAGTATGCCGTTATAATAGTCCTTACTGCCGACGACGTTCTGTTCAACGGTTATAAAACCGAGGGCGGTTGCCGAGGCCGTGTTTACGTTTTCGCTGTGGTAATAGCTGCGGGAATTGAGCTTGCCGATTACATACGCAACGTTCTGAAGAGCGTCGTAATTATCGGGGGTGGAGCCGTCTTCGGGAACGCTTGCGCTGACCGAAGGACTTTCGGGACGGTAACCGGTCTGTTCCTCATCCGAGTTGCATGAGGAACAACCTGCAAACGCTGAAACGGAACATATCGCCGCCGCGGACAGCAGAGCGAATGAAGCGAATAAGCGCCGTGTTTTTTTCTTTAACATTGTATATTCTCCTTAGGTTAAAAAAATCATAACGTTGTAGATATTAAGCCCCGAACGTAAATTGATTATAAATTAACAGTAAATTTGATATAAAAATAGTTAATATTTATATCGGGGCGAATATAAATTTCGGGCAAAAACAGTCAAAAAAACCTGCGCGCCGCAGCATTGACTGCGGCGCGCAGATACAAATTTTGCATGATAAAAGGATACCGGGCGGGTATCCTTTTTTTTTAATAAAATGATTATCTCTTTGAGAACTGAGGAGCGCGGCGAGCTTTTTTGAGGCCGTACTTCTTTCTTTCCTTGACGCGGGGGTCGCGTGTGAGGAAGCCTTCTTTTTTCAATGCTGCGCGGCTGTCCGGCTCTGCCTGGAGAAGAGCGCGGGCAACACCGAGACGGATGGCGTTAGCCTGACCGGTATAACCGCCGCCATAGACGTTGACCATTACGTCGTATTTGCCTTCGACGCCGAGAAGGGTTAAAGGCTGCTTAACAACATACTGAAGAACCGACTGAGGGAAATAATCTTCAAAAGCCCTGTCGTTAATTATAATGGTACCCGTACCTGCGGGAATAAGACGAACGCGGGCAATAGCTTTTTTTCTTCTGCCTGTTCCCCAAAACTGTAACTTTTTCTTTAAATTTGCCTTTGCCATATTCTACCTTGACCCCTTTTTAGAATAACTTGAGTTCTTCGGGCTTCTGTGCTGCATGGTTGTGTTCTGCGCCCTTATATACCCTCAACTTCTTTATCATATCCCTACCGAGCGAATTCTTGGGGAGCATACCCCTTACAGCTTCGTAAACTGCAAGATCGCTCTTTTCAGCAAGCATCTTCTTATAGGATATTTCTTTAAGTCCGCCTATATAACCTGTGTGATAGCGGTAATACTTATCGGTAAGTTTTTTACCTGTAAGAACTACCTTATCAGTGTTTATCACTATTACAAAGTCACCCGTGTCGACGTTGGGCGTAAAAGTAGGCTTATTTTTGCCGCGAAGAATGGCCGCAACTTTGGAAGCGAGTCTGCCCAAAGGAACGCCCGCCGCATCGACAACATACCACTTTCTTTCAACTGTCTGGGCGTTTGCCATATACGTTTTCATTGTTTACTCCTTGACTTATTTCTCTGCAAAACTTGTGTATTTTTCGTAATTTCTTTGCTCTTTTTTCAATGTAAAACTATTTTATTATTAAATGAAATTTATGTCAAGCCGTTTTATATTACGTTTTCAAAGTTTTTTTAAAATTTAAAAATAATTTTTTTGCCGCGTTTTAAGGGAGTTTTGCTTAAAAATGCAAGAAATATGCTTTTCAGACAAAATTGCAGCGAACGCAAACCTCCCGCACGGTTTGCCGTGCGGGAGGTTTATTAACATTATAATAAACAGCATTTATTTTGCGGCGCATTTTATCAGGCAACAGCGCTGACTATGGCAAAGCATACGCCCATGCACACCGCAAAAGACGCCGCAAAGCCAAATTTCTATTTACTCTTATTACTTTACCAGAACGGCCTTTATTCTCTTTACGCCGGCGGAGACGTTTTCCTGCTTGACTATTTTAAAAGTACCCAGAACGCCCGTGCTTTCGGCGTGGGGGCCGCCGCAGATTTCTTTGGAAAATTCGCCTATGGAATAGGTTTTTACCCTTTCGCCGTACTTGCTTTCAAAAAGCCCCGTAAAGTTTTGAGCCTTGGCTTCTTCCAAAGACATTTCGCGCATGACAACGGGGATATTATCGGCAATGCGTTGGTTGACGAGATCTTCCACGGCCTTTACCTCTTCAGGCGTGAGCTTGCGGGAGAAATTGAAGTCGAAGCGCAGCCTTTCTTCGGTTATGTTGGAACCGCGCTGTTCTATATCGGGCGAGCATACCGCCTTTAATGCGGCGTGCAGAAGGTGAGTTGCCGTGTGGAGGTTGGTAGTCTGCTCCTTGTGGTCGGCGAGGCCGCAGGCGAACTTCTGTTCGCTGCCTGCGCGCGACTTTGCCTGGTGTTCGGCAAACGCCGCATTATAACCTTCGACGTCGACGGACAGACCCTTTTCGCGGGCCATCTCCTGGGTGATTTCAACGGGGAATCCGTAGGTATCGTAGAGGTGGAATACGGTTACGCCGTCGATGACTTCGCCTGCGTGTTTGGCGGAAGCAACCTTTTCAAACTCCTTAAGGCCCTGGGCGAGCGTTCTTGAAAACTTGGCCTCCTCCCTGTTCAGCTCCTCCTCTATCTTTGCCGAATTGGTTACAAGTTCGGGATAGACGTCGGCATACTTTGCAATAATTGTTTTGGACACCTGATTGAGCGCGCCCTGGGGCAGGCCTATGTTCCTGCCGAAGCGGACGGCGCGGCGGATTATGCGGCGGAGTATATAGCCCTGGTCTGTGTTGGAGGGGACTATGCCCTTTGTATCGCCGAGCATAAACGTAGCCGTGCGGACATGGTCCAGAACTACGCGGAAAGCTTTGGTTATCTCCTCGCTCTGCCCGTACTTCAGACCCGTAAGCTCCTCGATTTTGGCGATGGCGCCTTCAAAGATGTCCGTTTCGTAGACGCTTTGCTTATTATTCAATATGCACAGCGTGCGCTCCAGACCCATGCCTGTATCGACGTTGCGCTGTTTTAAAGGCTCGTACCCGCCCTCCTCGTTCTTGTTGTACTGCATAAATACGTCGTTCCAGATTTCGAGGAAGGTGCCGGCGGGGGCTTTATCGAAGTCGTAGGGGCCGAGCTTGTCCGCTTCGGCATGGTTGCGGATAATGTGCATTTCGGTATCGGGGCCGCAGGGGCCTGTAGTACCGGCGGGACCCCACCAGTTGCCGCTTTTGGGCAGGAAGAAGATATGTTTGGGGTCTATGCCGCACTCGATCCACTTGTTGGCGGACTCGTCGTCGCGGGGGCAGTCTTCGTCGCCGGCAAAGCATGTGATGGCAATATCCTGCACGGGTATGCCGAGGTATTCGGGCGAGGTTAAAAATTCGAACGACCAGGGGATCATCTGCTCCTTGAAGTAGTCGCCGAGCGACCAGTTGCCGAGCATTTCAAAAAAGGTGCAGTGAGAGGCGTCGCCGACCTCGTCGATATCGCCCGTGCGGACGCACTTCTGAACATCGCAGAGGCGGTTGCCCGCAGGGTGTTTTTCGCCAAGGAGATAGGGAACCAAGGGGTGCATTCCCGCCGTAGTGAACAGCACGGTGGGGTCATTTTCGGGTATGAGTGACGCCGAGGGTATTATGGCGTGGCCCCTGTCCCTGAAAAAACCGAGGTATAAATTTCTTAAACTTTCGCTTGTCAACTCTTTCATAAACTTATCCTTAATTAAACTTCCGCATAATTATACTACCGCGCGGACCTTTCGTCAAACGCGCAGGGGGTATTATTTATTATTTTTTTGCTATGGAATAGCCGTCCTTTGCGTCCTTTACGGCGTAGCCGAGGGCGTCTATGCGGGCGCGAAGCTCATCGGCGAGCGGCCAGTTCTTTTGCTGTTTTGCCTGCCAGCGCTGCGCGGCAAGCTCCTCTACCTCCGCGGGGATCTGTTCGGCGGGGGTCTTTGCGCCAACTTCGGTAAGGTAATCCTTATTTTCTTTTTTAAATAATCCGAGCAGGCTGTAAGTTTTCCTTACCTGATACGCATCCTCTGCGCACGACTTGTCGCCCGACGCGCACTTTGCAGCAATATTTTTGAATATAGAAAAGAGGTTTGAAAGGGCGAGCGCCGTATTGAAATCGTCGTCCATGGCGTCGTCAAACTGTTTGTCTATCTGTGCGTTGCCGACTACTCCGCCCGCGCCATACTTTTGTTCGACTTCGCTGAGAATTTTATAGAAGGACGTGAGGTGTTTTTCGGCTTCGGGGAATAGGCTGTCGGTTACGTTTATGTCGTTGCGGTAGTTGGTCTGCAACAGGGCGAATTTTATGGCCTCGTTGGTGTATTTCTTCAACAAATCTTCCAAAAGAAGGCTGTTGCCGAGCGATTTAGACATCTTCTGCCCGTTGACCTTGATTAGGCCGTTGTGCGTCCAATACTTTACAAACCGCTTGCCCGTGAGGCTTTCGGTCTGAGCTATCTCGTTTTCGTGGTGGGGGAATATAAGATCTCTGCCGCCGCCATGGATATCAATCTGTTCGCCAAACGCGGCGCGGTTCATGGCCGAACACTCTATATGCCAACCGGGTCGGCCCTTGCCCCAAGGGGAATCCCAGCTTATTTCGCCGGGCTTGGCAGCCTTCCACAGGGCGAAGTCGGCGGGGTTGCGCTTGTCCTCGGCATTTTCGACGCGGACGCCGTCGAGCATGTCCTCTACCGAGCGGTTGGAAAGGCAGCCGTAGCCGGGGAAAGAGTTTACGTCGAAATAGACGTCGCCAGACGGAGCGGCATAGGCGTGGCCGCTTTCAATCAGCTTCGTCACAAAATCTTCTATATTGCCGATATTTTCGGTGGCCTTGAGCCATAATGTGGGGTCGTCGATATCCATTTGACGCATGACATTGTCTATATGCGCGATCATCTTTGCGGCGTACTCGTCGGCGGGGACTCCCTCCTCCCTGGCGCGCGCGATGATTTTATCGTCAACGTCGGTATAGTTGCGGGCATAAGTTACATTGTAACCCTTCTTTTCAAGGTACTTGCGCATGATATCGTAGATGAGCGCCTGAAAGCCGTGGCCTATGTGCGCTTCGCCTGAGACGGTTATGCCGCAGGCGTACATCTTTACCTTGCCCTCTTCAAGGGGTATAAATTCTTCCTTTGTTCTTGTAAGAGTATTATAAATGCGCATTACTGTCGTTCTCTCCTTGCTTTTCTTGCTCTGTTTTCCCAATCAATTTCTGCATACATTCCTCCATGGCGAACATGCGCTCGCGCAGGGCGCAGACTTCGTCGCGCAAGGGGTCGGAACAATCCTGATAGAGGTCCACACCCTCCTTGCTGCCGCGTATGCGCACAATGCGTGCGGGAACGCCCACGACAGTGGCGTGGGCGGGAACATCGCGAAGCACCACCGCGCCCGCGCCGACTTTTGCGTAGTCGCCTATGGTTATGTCGCCCAATACCTTGGCCCCTGCGGAAATTACGCAATTTTCGCCCACAGTGGGATGGCGTTTTCCCGTCTGCTTTCCCGTGCCGCCGAGCGTACAGTTCTGATAGATAACCGTGCCGGTGCCGACTTCGGTCGTTTCGCCGATTACCACGCCCATGCCGTGATCTATGAATACGCCCGGCGCAATTTTTGCGGCGGGGTGAATTTCTATGCCCGTGCGGCGGCGTGAATATTGACTGACTATGCGCGCCAGAAGTTTTAAGTTCATTTTATACAATCTGTTTGCAAGCCGATGATGGGACAGGGCCTTTACGCCCGAATATGTCAGCCATACTTCAAACTTGCTTCTTGCGGCGGGGTCGTTTTCCATTGCAGCATTTATGTCCATGCGCAGTCTTTTAAAGAACATTTTGTTTACCTGAAATATTTTTATTTGGCGGCAAAAAAATAAGCGCCGTTACATAATTGTATGTAAAGGCGCACAACCGCTGTTCCACTTTACTTCGACGGAAAAAATTCCGCCCTCGTTAAAACTCGCTTTCGGGGAGGTTCCGCGGGGTATTGACCCGACCCTGCCGCTATGGCGGCGGACAGCGCATACCTTATGCCGCTTTGGGGAAACTTTCAGCGGGTCATTCCCCCTCTCTTTTTAAAAGCGGTTACATAAGTTTTTCTGTCATGAGGCTTTTTAATTTTATATCAGTATATACCAAACGCGAAAAAATTGCAACAAATTTAAAGGACATATTTAAAACCTGTTATTTGCGCGAATGTATATGCGGTAAATCAACGCAGGAACGCGCGCCGCGGCATAATTGCCGCGGCGCGCGTTTTAAATTTGCACAATTTTGCCGATACATTGCACGATCGGTTCTGCCCGACGGGTGAAGTCCGGATTACTTGTACTCAGCCGTTCATTACCGACTTGACCTGTTCTTCGCGGAACTGCTTTATATACAGATTGTAGTAGTGGCCGCGCATGGCAAGCAGTTCTTCGTGTTTGCCGCGTTCGACTATCTTGCCGCCGCTGACGACGAGGATTACGTCGGCGGAACGTATCGTGGAAAGCCTGTGCGCTATTACAAAGCTTGTGCGGCCCTCCATGAGTTTTTCGATTGCGTCCTGAATGAGGCGTTCGGTTATTGTATCTATAGAGGAAGTAGCCTCGTCCAGCACGAATATGGCGGGGTCGGCGAGTATGGCACGGGCAAATGACAGCAGCTGTTTTTCACCTGTTGACAGAGTGTTGCCGCCCTCGCCCACTACGCTGTCCAGCCCCTTATCGAGGCGGGCGATTATTTTATCGGCGTTTACGCTTTTGCAGGCCGCCATAATCTGCTCGTCGGTGGCATCCTCCTTGCCGTACAGGAGATTTTCGCGCACGGTACCAGAAAAGAGATGGGGAGTTTGCAGAACGTAGCCGATGTGGCTGTGCAGCCAGCCGACCGAACGCTCGCGCGCGTCCCTGCCGTCGATTAGTACCTGACCTTCAGTGGGCTCGAAGAAGCGGCAGACGAGGTTGACGAGCGTAGACTTGCCCGCGCCCGTTTCGCCGACAATGGCGACGTTTGTACCCTGAGGAACCTTTAAATTGAAGTGTTCGAGCACATATTCCTCGCCGTCGGGATATTTGAAAGTTACGTCGCGGAATTCGACGTCGCCGTACAGCGGCTCCCAATTTTCGACTTTGGGGTTGAAAGTGTCGCCGTACTTTTCCACGACTTCAGGGGTGTCCGCAACATCTGACTTGGTTTCGAGAAGCGTGGTGAGGCGCTCGACGTTTACCTTTACGGTGATGAGATCGGCTATGGCGTCGACAGACCACTGCACGGGGGACATTATGCCCTGGGCATACGTCATAAAGACGGTGAGCGTGCCGAGGAAGGAAAGATTTTCAACGGTCAGCGTGCCGCCGTACCACAACACGAGCGCAAGTGCCACCGAAGACGCAAAGGCGATTATCGTGTAGAACAGCGCACGGTGATGGCCGAGGCGTGTGGCCTGGCGGTGCATACGGTTGGTGTTGTTGAAAAATCTGTTATCGAGCTTTTCCTCGATAGTCAGCGTTTTGGACGTTTCGACGCCCGTTATGCCCTCGTTGAAGCCGCCGGTTATTTCGGAATTTATTTCGCGCACGCGACGGTTGAGCGTGGTGAGCTTGCGTGAGAAATAGGCCGAGGCTATTGCCACGAGAGGCACCACCACTATTACGCACAGCGCAAGCAGCGGATTGAGTATGAGCATAATTATCACGGCGCTCAGGACATAGGTTAAATTCCAGCCGCCCTGATATACGTCCCATGACATTATAGTCGAGATATTTGAAGTATCGCTCATCACTCTTGCGTGGATTCTGCCGACGCTGTTTATATTGAAGTATGAAACGGAGAGCGTTTGCAGATGATTGAATGCCGTGCGGCGCATATCGCGCAGCATATACATTTCAATGCTTGAGCAGTTGAACGAGCCGATATAGTCGAGTACGGCAGATACAACAAGGCATAGCACATACAGCAGGACGAAAGGTACAAGCCCGTCGAGAGTGTTGCCGCCGATAAAGTTATCTATTGCATACTCCTGGAACAGAGGCAATATTGTGTTGAACACGCCGACGAGTACCGTACAGAGTATCATTACTAAAAACGTCCGCTTGTACGGAGAGATAAAGGGTCGGAGTTTCAACAGCCCGAACAGTTTTACCTTGGGCGCGGCAGGTTCGCCGTTTACATGGCGACGGCGGCGGTTTGTTCTTTCCTTATTCGCCATAAC
Organism: uncultured Clostridia bacterium; assembly: GCA_964447305.1. Classification (GTDB taxonomy): domain Bacteria; phylum Bacillota; class Clostridia; order Christensenellales; family Borkfalkiaceae; genus Coproplasma. The sequence goes on along the minus strand of CAYURN010000013.1, from coordinate 36,083 downwards.
CCACCTCCTTTTTGAGCTCGTCGGGCAGACTCATCTGCAGGTCGTATATCTGCCTGTATATGCCGCCCTTTTGCAACAGCTCATGATTGGTACCCTGTTCGATGATAGCGCCGCCGTCCATAACTATAATGTTGTCGGCGTGCATGACCGTTGTGATTCTGTGCGAAATGAGTATTACCGTGGCTCCGCCGAACTCCTTGGCAAGGCGGGCGCGTATTGCCGCGTCCGTTTCGCTGTCCACGGCGGAGAGAGAATCGTCGAATATCAGGTACGGTGTCTTGCGCACGAGGGTGCGCGCTATGGATACGCGCTGTTTCTGTCCGCCCGAAAGAGTTACGCCGCGCTCGCCGACAATGGTGTCGTACCCCTGGGCAAAGGAGCGGATATTTTCGTCCACGCAGGCGGCCTCGGCGGCGTGAACTACCTCCTCCCGCGAAATATTTTCGTCTGCGGCGGCGATATTTTCGGCAATGGTACCCGTATATAAGTAACCTTCCTGCAATACGAAGCCTATGTTTTTGCGCACTGTTGCGGGGGGAATGTCGTTTATATCTTTCCCGCCTATGGTTATGGTGCCTTCGGTGACGGGATACAATCTGTCCAAAAGGTACATGAGCGACGATTTGCCGCTGCCCGTGCTGCCGAGAATACCGAGCGTGGAGCCCTGGGGGATTTTGAAAGTGACGTCATGCAATACGGGCTTGCCGTCCTCGTACGAAAAGCCGACGTTCTTGAACTCGATATCGCCTGAAAGTTCGCCGACCTCGCCGTACTGCTCCTCCTCTGCGTTCATGATTTCGCCTATACGGTTGATGGACACTCCCGCGCGGCTCATGTTGGAGATTATTCTTCCGAGCTGGCGCACAGGACCCATGAGCATGGTGTTATAAGAGATGAACGCCACAAGCTGGCCTACGCCCAGACCTTGATTTACGCAGAATACCGCGCCTATTACGAGCAGCAACATGCCCTGAACGGCGGCGATGAGGTCGAGCGAAGTCCAATATGCTGACATGAAACGAAGAATTTTTACCCAAAGACCGGTGTAATACACGTTCTGTTTTTCGAACTTATCCCTTTCATAACGCTCTCTGCCGAACGCGCGCACGACGCGCACGCCTGTGAGGTTTTCCTGAGCATAGGTGGAGAGAACGCCCTCCTCCTCGTCGCACTTTTTGAACGACTTGCGCGCACGGCTGTAAAACACAAGCGAATAGCCGACGATGAGCGGTACGAATACAAGCGCTATCAGAGCGAGAGTGACATTTGTCAGGAACATGAACGTCAGCGAAAGCACGACGATTATCACTATGCGGAAGAGATAGACAAGCTGGTTTGAAACAAAGTTGGAAATAACGTCGGCGTCAGACGTGCAGCGCTGGATTATATCGCCCGTCTGATGCTCGATGTGCCAACGGAGCGGCAGGCGCTGTATGTGCGTGAACAGACTGTTGCGCATACGGCGCATGAGCGACTGGTTGGCGCGCTGGTTGAAATATGTAACGCAATACTGGAAAATTGCCATAACAAGCGCTATTGCAGCTATCAACAGAGCGATTATCCATATATTGCTCTTTAAATTTTCCACCCCGCCGAAGAGGCCTGCCGCCCACAGGAACACGCCGTCTGGCTCCTCGCTGCCGATCACGCTGTCTATCGTAAAACTGATGACCTGAGGCAGAACGACGTTTAAAAAGGTCGTGACGAAGCTTGACAGTATGCTCGCCGCAAACAACAGCTTGCATCCCTTTAAAAAATAGAAGAGCATCCCGGGCTTGGTGAATTTCTGTTTGCTATTGTTCTTTTTCATAGAATACTCAATTGGTGTGCGGATATACCGCAACGAACATGTTGAGATACATAAAAAAATGTTTTTACGCATCTTTGCCCGCTGCAATAATATTGCAACGGGCAGACGTTTTTTATGAACTGTTATTGGATTATTTGCGAGGCTATGAGCCGCGATATTTATTGCTTATCAATATCAAAGTATGCGACAATCACATTCTCATCCGCATAAGTAAATATATCGTTTTTGGCCACGGCTATAAGGTCCTTGCCGAGGAAATCGAATATATTTGCCGAAATGCCGAAACCGGGCAATCTGCCGAGGAGTTTTCCGTCCTCATACAGGTATGCGAGCATGATGGGCGTGGCGAATTTTCCGTCGGGGGTCATATCTCCGCCCGAAGCAACGGAAATGTATATGGCCTTGCCGCTGAGCACTTCAGAAAGTTTTTGACCGTGAGAGGACAGCTCTATACCCCTGAAATCGCCGCATTGGGGAACGTCGTCGAAATCGGCATAGCCGCATCCCGAAAGCGGGAGGCTGAACATCCCGGCCGAGCGCCTGTATGTGGCAAGGCCGCAGAACACGCCCTCCTTTACGAAATAGAACTTATCCTCCGGCAGAGTAACGCCCTCCGTATCGAAAAAGGCGACCCTTTCATTTTTGCCGGGAGTGCGGTCAATGAGTATATCTACCTTTTCATCGAACAGCTTTTGGCCGAGCTTGCCGGAGAGCATGCTTGCGTTGCTGACATACATCTCCGCAACTATGTGCGAGAGAGCGTGCTGAATGATACTTGTTTCGATTATGACAGGCAACTTTGTTTCAGGCATGGGCAGCTCATTGGAATACGCATCCAGAAGCTTTGCCATATCGGCAACCGCGCCGTCCTCATCGAAGCGGCGGCTATCCGAAAAGTAGGTGAGATCCATGATATTTGCCGAGCCTGCCGACTTTATCGTAAGACTGAGCTGTACGGAGGCGTCTGCATAGGAGAGCGATGTTCCTGCCGAGTCCTCGTATTTTACAGACATCTCTTCAAGATTGAACTTATTGCTGAAAATAAAGTCCGGGAAGCGTTCTTTGAGTCTTGCAACAAAGTGCTTTGCGACATTCAGAAACTCGCTTTCGGCGATTATATCGCTCCTGAGATCGACGTCGCGCACGTCGCCAGCTCCCATCGCGCAGGGATAGGGGATATTCTGTGCAAGGGCGGCAACTGCCTGGGCTTCGAGAGCGCCGTCGTCGCCGTCGCCTATTCTGCCGGCAACGCCTATGTTACCCCCGTCATATACTCTGACGACGGTTTTTTTATCCTCCTTGACGCGGAGTGAACTGACTGCGTTTGCGGTAAGCGTGGCGGCAAGCGAACGGGTTGTTGATGTTATTTTCTGCTTATTCATTTTGACCGCCTCCTTACTGTACATTTATTGACGAAACCGACACATACGGGCCGCCGTCTGACACATTGAGCGGGAACTGCTCCATCTTGCCGCAACCGCCGAATATTGAAGAGATAACCTCTGCCTTGTCCGAAAGGCCGTCAATTAAATTGAGCGTTTCAAATACGTTGCCTGAAATTACGGCAATCTTTACGGGGTCGCCTATCTTGCCGTCAACAATTTCATAAGCGCGGTTGGGCGCGATCGTAAAGGTACTCATACCCGAGCCGTGTTTATAGCTCTTTATGAAGTAGCCGTGTTTAACCTTTGCAAACAGTTCGGCCACAGGAGTGGAGCCTGCCTCTATTATGGTGCTGGTCATGCGGACTATCGGCTCGAACTCGCAATTTATGGCGCGGGCATTGCCCGTTACCTCTTCTTCAAGGTCGGCTGCCGTGGCGGCCGAATGGAGCCTGCCCGTGAGTACGCCGTCTTTGATGAGGTAGGTTTTTTGCGCCTTTGTGCCTTCGTCGTCATAGGGGACATAGCCGGAGCCCGCGACCTCGCCGCTGTCGTATATGGAGAGAATGTCGGCACCCACCTTTTTGCCGAGCTGCCATTCCCTCTTCATAGTTTCGTCGCCGAGCATGAAGTCGGCTTCGGACTTGTGGCCGAACGACTCATGGGCAAACACGCCCGCCACCTCCGGGGAAAGAATTACGGGATACACGCCCGCCTGCACGGGCTTGGCATGAAGCACAAAATTTTCAAGCTCGGAGACGAACTCCTCTACAGCGCGGCTTGTGAAAGCCGAAGCAAGGTCATTGAAATTATTTTCCGTTGACCTGAAAGAATCGCTGAAATTATCCTCGCCGTTCGCAAGCGCAAGCCCCGCGTTCGCGCCGCAAAGCTGCATATCGTACTTTATATCGGCGCCCTTGGACGAGCAGAACTCATAAACGGAGTATCTGTCCGAATACATGCAGACGAACATTTTGACATATTCCGAACTGCTTGCGGCGGCAAACACATCCTCCAAAAGTTTGCGCTTTTGCTCTATCGGCACATCTTTTACGCAATTTTCCGCAAATTTTATTTCGTTTGCCACATTGGCTTGCAGGCGCATTACCGTAGGGTCAGCCGCGATCTCCGCGTTCGGCACGGCCATGGCATAGAGCTTGTCAAGTTCCTCCTGTACCGCACCGAGGCGATATGTTGAAGCATAGTACCACATACTGCCATCGTACACGCGAATGAAGGCCTTTTTGACCGTAGACGTCTTGCTCTCTTCAAGCGCGCCGTTGCGATAGCGCACCGACGTAGTGAACCTTTCCTCTACCCTTACGTCAGCATAAAAGCCATCTTTGAATTTGTACATAGCGTCTCCTTATTAATTTTTGCCTACAAAATTTAAACCTGCAATAAGCTATTGCACACGGAAAACACTTCTTTGCATAATAACACAATTACATGAATGCCGTGTGCAATCAGACATAGATTATTTTTTAGCCAAACGACACTTACAGTCATTTATAGTTATAAACATAAATTGTGACAATCAAACACTTTAATAAAATATTTGATTTTACACAAAACTCTTCACCTATGGCGAATAATCTGTATTTGTTTATAATAAACACTATTACGGGAGCGTATAAAATAATATTAAGAATATTATCGCAACAACAAAATAAACAAGTCCCGTGAAAAAGAGAAAAGAATATCCCTTTATTCCGCCTTTTTCAATCTTACGTTCGCGATAATCGGCATAGGTTTCGTGTTTTTTCTTCCCTAATGGAATCAGTGTATAAACGAGCCAATTTATGGCAAACCCTATACCGAGGAAAGCCCCCTTGTTGCTTACCCAAACAAGGGCGCCTACCAGTATAAATAAAAGCCCTGAAAAGGTAAATGCATCACAGAGATTTTTACACTGTTCACTCCAAAGAGTTTGGGTAAAAAATCCCTGACCCCATAATACTAAAACGACTATGGCGCCTGCTACGGCGAATGCCACCGCGTATTTGATAATTATTTTTTTCATATCAATAACTCAAATACCAAGTTCTTTCCGATATTTTTCTTCCTCGGCATCATTACAATAAACAAAATGCCCCGGATAAATTTCTCGCATTGACGGTTTGTCGACTGAATAGTCGTGTTCAGCTATGGGATTATAGGTTATACGAGTACGTTTCTTTTCGTAATGCGGATCAGGCAAAGGTATGGCTGAAAGCAAAGAACGTGTGTATGGATGAAGCGGGTGCGCGAAAATTTCGTCGGAGTCCGCAAGTTCCACCATCTTACCAAAATACATAACGCCTATTCTGTCGGAAAAATATTTTACGACGGAAAGGTCATGCGCTATGAATAATATTGTGAGTCCAAGCTTATCACGCAAATCATTCAACAGATTTATTACCTGCGCCTGTATAGACACGTCAAGTGCAGAGATGGGCTCGTCAGCAATAATCATATCAGGACGCATTATAACAGAGCGAGCTATACCGATACGCTGACGTTGACCGCCCGAGAATTCGTGCGGATATCGTCCCGCATGTTCACGAACAAGTCCCACCAACTCAAGCATTTCATATACTTGCTCATCAATATAATGCTTATCTTTTATCCCTTTAATTACAAGGCCTTCGGAAATTATCTCGCGTACGGTCATACGGGGATTAAGTGAAGCTATCGGATCCTGAAATATCATTTGGATCTGCGTTATAAGTTTAGTCTTTTTGGCAACGCTACGCTTCTCTTTATACTCTTTTTTTAACTTCTTTAAGGCTTCAGGATCGTTCTTTGCAGCGGCTATTTTGGGAGCGTATTCCTCATCAATTTCTTTTACGAGAGTTTCGGAATATTCTCTGTCGCACTTTTTATGGTCGTGTTTAGCCGCAGCAATCAAAGCTTTATTTTCCGAGATTATTTTATCACGTTTTTCGCGCTCTTGCGCAAGAAGCGCCGTCAGTTCTTCTTTTTTCTCAGGCGTTTGCTTAATCTCGTCATTAATCTTTTTCTTCTGAGCGCTATATTCTTCGCACGCATTACTGATAGCGTCACGATAAGACCGCGTTCCCGCACATATACGTTGACCTTTGAAGTAAATATTGCCCGACGTTATATCATATAATTTAATTACAGAACGTCCCGTAGTAGTCTTTCCGCAGCCGGATTCGCCGACAAGGCCAAACACTTCGCCTTTTTTGACTTCAAAACTGACGTCATCGACAGCTTTAAGCACTTTGTGCCCCATCTTGAAATACTGACAGAGGTGTTCAACTTTAAGTAAAACTTTTGAATCATTTTCCATATCTTCACCTCATGTCCTTATCGTTTTGAGTATCGGCTTTTGTTTTGCTCTTGAATTTACTTTTCAAAGCCTTACCTTTGCTACTGCTTATTTTTATGTTTTCAGAAGACTCGTTAACCGTTTGTGACACTTCTGTATCGTCAGAAGAATCTGATACCGCCGCAGAAACGGATTCCGCTGCAACGTCTTCGACAGCAACTTCCGATGTCTGCCTCTCCTCTGATTCAGCCATGCTCGCTTTCATTCTTGCGATACGGTCGGTAACGGCCTTGGGAGGGGCTACCTTAGGAGCGTCAGGATGCAAAAGCCATGTTGCAGCATAGTGTGTAGGAGAAATTTCAAACATGGGGGGTTGCTGCTCGAAATCTATCTTCATGGCGTACTTGTTGCGCTCGGCAAAAGCGTCGCCCTTGGGCGGATAGATCATGTTGGGCGGAGTGCCGGGGATTGCTTCCAGCTTCTCCTTGGTGTCGAGGTCGGGCATAGAGGAGAGCAGCGCCCATGTGTACGGGTGACGCGGATCGTAGAATATATCGTCCGCTGTGCCGTATTCCACTATTTTGCCCGCATACATAACGGCGACCCTGTCGGCCATGTTGGCAACGACGCCCAGATCGTGCGTAATAAATATTACCGAAAGATTGCGTTCGTCTTTCAGCTTATTTATCTGTTCAAGAATCTGCGCCTGTATTGTAACGTCAAGCGCCGTCGTAGGCTCGTCGCAAATAAGCAAATCGGGATTGGCTGCCAAAGCTATTGCTATAACTATCCTTTGGCGCATACCGCCCGAAAACTCGAACGGATACTGATAAAATCTGATACGCGGCTCGGGTATTCCGACCTCTTCCATCAGCTTTATAGCTTTTTCCCGCGCCATACGCTTGGTTACGCGGTAAACAACCTGAGACGCCTTTTCTTTAAAGAAATCAATGAGCGCCGTACATTTTGCCGAGTGGTTTACCGACGCGGCGGTATCTATATCGCCTTTGTATTTTTCGGTAAGCCTGTCCAAAACGGAAAGTATATTTTCGACCTCGCCATCAAGATCTATGATGTTTTTCGGCACTACTTTCCAATCTACTTTTTTGCCCTTAGCAATCAAAGCATCTCTTCGCTTTGTCTGCTTTTCGAAGCGAGCCTCTTCCTTGGGGTTATTCTTTTTATAGAAGAAATACCTGCGCAATGCACTTTTAAAGCTGGAACGGAATGTATAGGCAAGGCTGTCCTTTACGGGGTCGAGCCTGTCTATTGAATTTTCCACAAGGTTTACGCAGCGTTTGAATTCGGAGCGTGCTTCCTTTTTGGTAAAACCTTCGGTATGGAAAAATTTGTGAACGCTTTCAGCTTCGTCGATAACCTTCTTTTTTGCTTCAAGAGAGTTTTCAAACGAGCGCTTTACGGCAGACAACGCAAACGAAGAGAAGTCGTTCATAAAATGCTCGTCGAGATAACCGAGCGCAAATTCGTTGAGTTCCTCTACCGTTCTGCCGTTGAGCGAAATATCCTGCCCTGCAAATTTGCAATAGCCTATTCTGAAGAAGTTGGGAACGGGCTGCGAAACAATTTCAATGAGCAAATCTTTAAACGCACGGAGCTCATGCAACAGTCCTTCTTCAACTTCGACAACCTTTTCCTTGCCGAGTTCATGGCGGACTTTATCACGTATAAATTCAAGTCTGTCGCCGATTGAATTTATAATTTCGGTCAATTTAGCCGACATGCCGTCAAGCTTTTCATCGTATCCGACGGTAAGGAAGGGATTGCGCACAAGCGTAAGCTTTTTGCGGAATGCAACCAACTTACCCCTTACCGCAAGCTTTTGATGATGTTCGACGCTGAATATAAAATCTTCTATATCGGCAATAAGTTCTTCGGCATTGGTATGCGCCTCGTTATAAGTGCTTTCGAGCCTGAGACTTTCAAGGCAAAAGCTGTTGAATGTTTTTATAAAGCCTTCTATGCGCACTTTTTCGGCATCGCCATACACTTCCAACATATAACTCTTCAATAGAGCGAGCATATTGTTGAATTCACGTTTGCTTGCGCGACGGCTTGCTCTGTTTTTGAGGATCATCGCCTCGGTAATCTGCTTGCCTATCTTTACGATAGGGTCAAGACTGGAGAGCGGGTCCTGGAAAATCATAGAGATTTTGTCGCCGCGGATTTTGTGCATGTCATCTTCGCTTATTTTAAGGAGATCTTTGCCGTCGTACAAAATTTCTCCGCCCTCTATAATAGAGTTACCCGCAAGGATTCCGAGTACAGCCTTTGACGTTACAGATTTGCCCGAACCCGATTCGCCGACTATGGCGAGCGTTTCGCCGCGTTTCAACTCAAAGGAGATATCCCTTACAGCCTTTACGGTACCGCTTACGGTACGGAAGGAAATTTTAAGATTTTTTACCTGCAAAATATTATCTGCCATAGTTTAATCCTCCACGCCGCGAAGCGAAGGGTTGAATGCGTCCCTGAGGCCGTTGCCGAACAGGTTGAAGCAAATCATCAGCAACGAAATGACCAAAGCGGGGAAGAACATCAGGTGAGGATAGTGCGTCCATATAGAGGACGCGTCTGAAAGCAACGTGCCGAGCGACGTCATCGACGCGCTGCCCAAACTTACTATGCCCAAGTAGCTAAGCATACTTTCGTTGAATATTACGCTGGGTATTATCAACACCGAAGAGGTTATTATGGTACCAAGCGAGTTGGGGAATATGTGTTTCCATATTATGCGCCTGTCGCGTGCGCCGAGCGTGCGCGCCGCCAGAACGTATTCGGAATTTTTAAACCGGTAGAATTGCGTTCGCGTTCGCGAGGCGGTGCTTATCCAGCCCGTCATAACGAAGGCGAACAACAGACTTGGTATAGCCCCCACCGTAGACGCCAGATGTATCTGGAACAGCGTTGCCACGACTACGAACGGCACGCCCGAGAGGATATCGGAAATTCTTTCGCCTATCAGGTCTACCATTCCGCCGTAGTAGCCTTCTATTGCGCCGTATATAGCGCCAATGATAAGGTTTATGACAGATACGCACAGCGCCACGATAAGACTGAGCTGTATGCCGCGCGCAAGCCTTAACATCATATCGTACCCCTGGGAATCCGTTCCGAACAGATATTCAGGTTCAAATCCGTGCTGATACACATAATAGTTGTAATAGAGTACGCGCACCCTGTATTGCGCCGTTTCTGTGGTGCCGCCGCCCGAATAGGTGTAATACACCAGATTGCCGTCGCTATCGTAACGGTAATTATCTTCAAGCTGGGCGGTGCCTGCCTCTAATTCTTCGAGCGTAACGGTAACCGTATCGCCGTCTTCAGTAGTATTTAAAGGCACGCCGCGCGATGTACGGGCGGTGCTCATCTTATACCAATAGTTGGCGTTGGTTGAGTCGAGAGTATACTCGTTATCGGCTATGAGCGGGTATAAGACCTGCAAACCGGTTTCTTCCTGCCATGCGACGATATCGGCATAAACGCTCTGGGTTATGTCGGTATATATGAAGCCCACCGCAAGATATGCGTCGGCTTCTGCCGTATAGGAGAACGAGCCGCCGCTTGTGGAACTTCCCGTAACCTTTATGACAGGCTGATAGTAACTGTTGAGGCCGTCTTCCCACGTTGTTGTGCCGACTTTATCTTCGGTATCTTCTGCGGCAACGCCGAGGGAATACGCGGCTATAAGACTGCTTTCACTGTATTCGGAAGTGGAACCGCCGTCTGCTATGCCTATCTGTTTGAGAGTAACGTTCCTGGGACCCAATTTTGCATAATAGGTATCCATGAACTCGGGAAGGCCGCAGAACGGCACGATAAGCGCATACAGTATAATTATTACGATTATAACGGTAGCCACGACCGACGCTTTGTTTTTGCAAAAGCGTATCCAGGCGTCTTTGAAATAGCCTATGGGCTTTGTATCTAACTTTTTATCGTGCGAAATGTCGCTGCGATCTACAAATTCAAATTTTTCCTTGGGGATATTCATGTTGTCTTCCATATTACTTCTCCCCCATTCTTATTCTGGGATCTATAAACCCGTAACTTATATCTACCACTATGCCCGCGAGCAGACCAACAAACGTATAGAAGATAGTGTCTATCATGAATATGTCGTAGTCGCGCTGAGTAATTGACTGAATGTACAGCTGGCCGACGCCCGGGATAGAGAATATCTGCTCGATTATCATGGAGCCGCCCAAAATACCTATGAACGTTGAAATTATCATGGGCAGAATGGGCACCATTGCATTTTTTAATGCGTGGCGCATAATGGCCTGGCTCTTTTTAAGGCCCTTTGTGCGGGCGAGCAGCATATAGTCGGCGGTGAGCGTTTCGGTGAGCTCAGCCCTTGTATAACGGGTGAGCCCCGCTATCTGCCCGAACGACAGCGCAATGACTGCGGGCAGCATGCTCCAGAACATGGTAAACGAAAACCAACTGCCTCCGGCGTCTGTAAGCGAACTGACGATCAGCGGGAACCAGCCGAGTTTATAGCAGAATACATACTGCACGATGAACGCATATACATATACGGGAATGGATACGAACAGCATTACGAGCGTGCTTATAACGTGGTCCTGCCACTTATTCTTTTTAATTGCCGCAAATACGCCGAGCAGAATGCCTATGGGTATTGACAATATAAAAGAATATAAATTTACAACCACGGTTGCGAGAATTCTGTCGGCAAAGACGTCCCATGCGTCCGCCATGTACTGTATATACCACGACGTGCCGAAGTCCCAATTAGTAAAAATGTTTTTAAGGTATATGCCGAATTGGACAAGAAGCGGTTCATTGTAGCCGAGGGCATCCCAACGCGCCTCGATAATGGCCGCCTGCGTTAAATCGGTAGGCATCTCTATAGGGAGCAGCCTTATTAACATAAAGCATATCGTTACTATTATAAAAAAAGTAAATAACATTAACAATATACGCTTTATTACATATTTTGCCACGGTTTTTTCCTCCGTTCAGTGTGTAGCTTATGTAAAAAAACATTTTATCCGTATATAAAGGAATGGGAGATCGAAACCCCCCATTGCCTTTTATACGAATATTGTTGTATAATTCAGAAATTATACGTAGCTGAGAGTACCACCGCAAGATGCAACGTATGCCGTCCACTCTGCATCGGTATAGTTGTAAGACATCAGACGGAAGCCGCCGAAATCATACATGATGTTGTAGTTATCGGTATAGTAGCTTATCTGCTGGCTGAGCAGGAAGCACGAAGTGGTGCTTGCCAAAGGTATGCGATAGTACAGGTTGAGGAACTCATATTCAAGCTGAGCGGTTATAGAGAGCTGAACCTCGAAAGGTGCAGACGCATAAACGCCTCTGCCCGTCATGCTGTTCGACCATTCCTGCGCCGTCATTGTAACCGTTTCGGTTTCACCTGTAAGCTCTCCGTCTTCATCCCACAGAGGAACTTCGAGGGTGAACGTGTAGCTTGTAGGATCCCAGCAGCCAGCCTCGTTTATGGAGTACTGATCGGGGTCCATGTAAACCTGGAAGTTACGGAAAGGATAGAACGCCGCGCCGCCCCATGCGCCGTAACCTATTGCATAAGTACCGTTGGGTACCGCGCTGTACCTGTCGCTGAGGTTGCCTACAGGGGTCAAGGTAATGGTACCGAAACCGGTGCCTGCTACTGCCGCATTGAGATACTGCTGAAGGAGTGCAACCTGCGCATAGTCATCGGAGGTAAGCGAACCTGCCGCCCACGCTATTTCAATTACTATGTCGCCGCCGCTGTACAGGCCTTCTGCAACAAGTTCTTCATAGGCCTGAGCCATGAGCGCCTGAGCTTCGGTGAGGTTGTAGCCCGTTATGGAATTGTACGCGTCTTCAAGGGTAGCGTATGCAGTTCCTTCGCCATATTCAACGCCGTACAGTTTGCATATAGCTTCCATGGCCTGGGCGCTGCTGCGGTAGTTAGATGTGGGATCGTTATAGATATCGTAGTAGTAGAGCGAGTTCATCAGCGAATATGCAGCCTTATAACCTGCCGTAGACTGTACAAACTCTGACCTGTCTATTGCAAGAGAGAACGCCTTGCGGAAGTTATAGTTTGAAAGGACAACGCTGTTCTGGTTAGTGCTGCTGCCATCATCCAAGGCCTGAAGAACGTCAACATCGGTATTGAAGAACAAACTCATGGTATAAGTTTCGTCAACCTGATAGAGATATTGACTCATACTGTAAGTGCTTACCTGGTCTGATGCAGGCGACCATTCAGAGAGTTCGCCCCTGAAGAAGGCCTGTTCCATGGTATCTTCCGTCATAACGTTGAACACTATGTTTGTCGTCTGATACTGCTGAACATACTCGCCGTCCACAAGGAAGTTGGTGTAAGATACAAGAACTTCGTTGCCGTTATCGTCGGTAGTAGTTTCGTAGCCGTACCACTCCTCGTTCTGAACCAGCTGCATCTGTCTGCCGGTATCTATAGAGCTTATCTTATAGGGGCCGTATGCCATTGTGGTTGCAACCGAAGTACCGTAGCTGGTGGTTGTAAGAGTACCGGTAGTTTCCTTGAGAGATTCGTAGAGATCTTCATATACTATCCAGTTGCTGGTGAGCGAAGTCATGAAGTAGTCCCAGTTGAGGTACGTTGCGCACACATAGCGGATGGTGTAGTCGTCAACCTTGTACAAGCCGACTGTATCCCATGACACTTCTTCAATCGTGGTGTAGTAAAGCATGTAGTTAACTACGTCGCTCTCATCTTCGCCCCAGCTTGCAACAGCCGTTATGACCGTTGTAAGGTAACCGAGAGATTCATCGGTTACGGCAATCCTGCCATCCTCATCGGTATCGAGAGCAACAAGGGCTTCATACGCGTCAACATCGAAATAAGTTGAACCATATGCTTCTACAAACGTTTCCAAGCTATAATCACTGAGCCACTCAAGCCCATCCTGATAGCTTATTACAACTTCTTCTCCGTCAGCCGTTGTATATACGCCGTCGTCGCCCTTAACGAGTTCATCAAGGGTAAATTTACCGGTAGAGCTGTTATCTGCCCAGAACGATTCGCCTGAATAATAATAGTTGTAAGCGCCGGCAAGTGCTGATTCACCCGAAATGTAGAGGTTTGCGCGGTAGTTCTTCATATCGGGATCTATAAGCTGCTGCATGGAGTAAATGTATGTGTCGGCATTTATTGCCACACCGTTCTCCCATTTAGCGTCCTCGTTGAGTGTAATTTCATACACATAGCCTTCGGTTACCGAAGCAGCCTCTTCCGCGGTATAGCCGTTGTACGTAACAAGGTCGTCCTGGTGGCTCGCAGTTACGTCGGTTACAGATGTTGCCATCTCATATACCCACTGGTATGTACCTTCTTCCGAGTCGAGAATAGAGATGTCTACAAGCGGGGACTCTATGAACGACATAACAGTGCTGTCTGAGCTGGTTTCCCATGTGTGGGGGTTCCAGTTAGTCGCAAGCGCCGTTACGCCAACGGTATAGGTATAGGTATCGGCAGACGTGTCTTCCGAACCGGTGCACGCGGCCATCATAACAATACCTGAACCCATACAAGCGGCAACAGCCACTGCGACGAGTTTTTTGAGTTTACTCATGTGTGTTTATTCCTCCAAAAAGTTTTATGCACATCCGCCCTTTGCAGGTAAAGGACGTATGTGGTGATTACTGAAATATAGTTTAAGCATTCCGCGCCCGATAATGCAAAACATATAAGGGTTTTTATATGCCGCGGTACGCGGCATATAGGGGCGCCCCTATATTGTTTATGAAATTTATTGCGGGCGGTATTGCGCACTTTTGGCCATTCTGTGACGGCCGAACCGCATAATTATTCAAAAAAAATTCATTGCAAAAACAAAGAAAGTTGCGGTTTTGAACAAATTTATTACTTATAGTTTAATGGTTTATTAAAATCTTGTCAAGCCATATTTTTAGAGTTCACCAAATTTTCATGCTCCGCCACTCTAAAAATTGCTTATAGATACATTAAAAGCTATTTATATATAGATACATTAAAAGCTACTTATATAACAACAAATTTGCGGGGCGGAATGTGACAACATTATGCGCATAAAATTTTTGAATATGCAAAAAAGCGGCTTTGCCCAAAAACCTCCCCCACCCACGCCCTGCCGAACTGAAAAAGCCGCCGCCCGACGCGTCGGGCGGCGGCTTTTAAAAAGCGGACGGACGTTAAAAATTATACATCGCAGGCGAACATGGAAATGAATTCGCGCAGGGCGAAAGGAACGGAAACGTTTTTGGGCAGAGCCATGCCTACGCCGCGGACGGGCAGGCGGGGACGGACGTCTACTTCAAAGAGTTCGCCGCTTTGCAGTTCGCGCGCGGCATATTCGCGGGGAATACAGCCTATGCCCATTCCGCGGCAGGCGAACTTTAACATTAAATCCCAATTGGCGACTTCGATATCGGGCGTGAGCGTTACGCCGACGGACTGGGTGAACGACGACAACGTGCGGCGGGCGACGGTGTTTGATTCCATCATCAGCAGGGGATAGCCCTGAAGATCCTTTAAGCTGACCTGACAGCCGTTGAGCTGAGGGTATTTGTGCCGCGAGGCGACGAAAATATCAGTAAGGTGATAGACCGTGTCGATGAAGTTGACGTCCCTGTCCTCTACGGGGAGGTTAATAAAACCTATATCGCACTTGTTTTCTTTGAGTTGTGTAAGCGTTTCGGGCGTAGTACCCGTAAGCAGTTCAAAGCGGACGGCGGGATATTTTTCGTTGTACTCCACTATTTTGTCGGCGAGTATGTTTGAAAAGATAGAGTCGGTTGCGCTTATCCTTATCGTGCCTGAAGCGGTGGTTTTGAGTTCGATGAGCTTGCTTTCGGCATTGTCGAGCAGGGCGAGGGCTTCCTCCACCTGTTTGAATATGAGTTTGCCGCCCTGAACGGAAAGTTCCATACCCCTGTGGGTACGGTTGAAAAGAGAAATGCCGAGCTGAGTTTCAAGCTGTTTGATTGCCTGCGATACCGCCGGCTGGGAAATAAATAATTCTTCCGCCGCCTTAGTTAAACTGCCGCATCTGGCCACGGTATAGAATACCCTGTAAAGTTCGATGTTTACCATGTTTTTGTAAAACCTCCCATAAATACTCTCATAAGATTATTTGCCCACACAGAATTTGGCAAATACAGTGTCGATTATTTCCTCGTTGGCAGTTTCGCCCGTTATTTCGCCGAGGGATTCCCACGCTTTTTTTATGTCGAGGGAAATTATGTCGAGCGGGAAATTACTGACGGACGAGATGGCTTCGCCAAGGGCGGAGTTTGCGCGGCAGAGGGCTTCGTAATGGCGCTGTTCGATGATATATGCGCCGCTGAGGCCGCCTTCGCCGACGGCTTTGGCCGACATGAGTTTTTTCAATTTATCAAGATTTTCGCCCGTCTTTGCCGAAACGGAGATATCGAAAATATCCATTTGGGCGGGGGATATATCGCACTTATTATAAATTTTAATCAGACGGGGATCGTCCTCCGCCACACCTTCGAGGGGAACGTACTCGCCCTCGCACACATACAAAATTATATCTGCCGACTGCACGGCGCGCCTGGCAATCGCCATGCCTATCGCCTCGATTTCGTCGGCGCGTTCCCTGAGCCCCGCGGTATCGACAAGGTTGTAGACTATGCCGTCGATTTCGATGGCGCCTTCCACGGCGTCGCGCGTGGTGCCCGCCAGCGGAGAAACGATGGCTTTTTCGTAACCCAGCAGGGCGTTAAGCAGAGATGATTTGCCTGCATTGGGGGCGCCGCACAGCGCGCAGCTGACGCCGCTCTTGATTTTTTTGCCGCTGTTATAGCCCTTTATCATGCCGTCGATACGGCCGCGTATTGCAGACAGCCTTTGCGAGATATCGGCAAGGTCGGTTGAAGCGACGTCCTCTTCGGGATAGTCGATATCCGCCGCTATGCCGGCAAGAAGGTCTGTAAGCCGTGCCTGAATGGCTTTGACCTCGTTTGTAAGTTTTTCGGCATAGAGCATGGCGCCCGCGCGAACTTCGGCAAGGCCTGAAGCGTTTATCATATCTATCATGCCCTCCGCCGAGGCAAGGGACAATTTGCCGTTGAGGAAAGCGCGCTTGGTAAATTCGCCGTTGCCCGCCATGCGTGCGCCGTGCGAAAGGGCGGCCCTTAAAACGGCGCGGGAAATCTGGATACCGCCGTGGCAGTGCAGTTCCACCACGTCCTCGCCCGTGAACGAACGGGGGGCTTTGAAAAAGACGCACAAACCGTAATCGCTGAAACCGTCGCACAGAATACGGCCGGGATACATGTAGTTGGGCGAAAAGTCCCCCACCGCCGTTTTGCCAGACGGAACGAACATTTTTTCCGCTATGTTCAGCGAACGGCTTCCGCTGAGCCGTATTATGGCTACGCCGCCCGTGGCTGGCGCGGTTGATATTGCTGCGATTGTTGAATTGACCATATTGTATATCGGATATATGCAAAGTATAATCTGAACTTATACACATTATAGCATATTATTAAAGGCAATACAACCAAAAAAACGGCACTGCAATGCCGTTTTTTGGTTGTAAAAGTTTAACTTTTAAGCTCGTCGAAGGGGTCGTCGCCCGATGACGAACTGCCTGAAGACGAGCCGAGCCCGTCAAACGGATCCTCTGCCGACGAACTGTTGCCTGACGACGAGGAATAGGGATTGCCGGGGGGCGGCGCGGAAGGGCGGCCGCTGTAGGGGTTGTATCCGCCGTAGTTGTTGCCGCCGTTCTGGTCGGAATACTGCTGATACATTTCGTAACGCCTGCGCTGTTCGCCGCGCACATAGTCGCGGTAGTTCAGGCCCCTGTTGTTGCGGACGGCAAACATAAGGATGGCCTTGACGGGGAAGAACACCGAAGCGATGGACATGATAACATATCTGCGGCAGGCATAGGTCTGGAAGAAGGTTATCACCACAAGGACATGCAGCAGAATGTACACAAGATTGACCCAGGTGAGGACGTATGCGTCGAGATTGTCGAATATCCAGCCCAACCACGTATTTGAGATTGCCGCCGAAGCCGTGTAGCCGGATAAGATCATTGCATCAAAGTAAGTACTGTATACAGGCTCGTAAAGGTTGCCGGCATAAACGATACCCGCCACGGCATAGTCGATTATATTGCCTATCACAAGGAGCAATTCAACGACGGCGAGGGCGGCGGAAATACTTTTTGCAGGAAAATGGTAAAACCTGTTCTTATCCGAAACGACGCCGATATAGTAGGTGTTTAAAATGGGAACAAACGCCATCCACCTGTGCTTATAACCCTCCCTGCCGGAAATTGTCCACAGCGCGACAGCCTGCAGGACATACAGGACAAGAAAGAGCGCGCCGGCAATAACCAGACTCATCCAAAACGATTTGAACGGGTCGGACGCGTCATAAGATATAAAAAATTCGGCATAGTATATGAGTTCAAAAAAATCCATAGCAAATTACCTTAAAAATCATTAGTTATTTTACCTGTTTATTATATCAGGACAGCAACAACCATGTGAAAATTGTGTAAAAATTAAAATGCAAAGAGATCGACACCGTAATCGACGTCGTGCAGAAGCAGACCGCGGGCGGGCATGGTCTTGCCGACGAGTGAACGGTCGCCCGACGAAAGCGACGACAAAATCTTTTCGCGGGAGATTGCGCCGAAGGAAAAGCCGAGCATTGTACCCACCATGGTACGCACCATATTGTACAGAAAGCCGCTGCCGCAGACGGATATGCTGACGTCCTCGCCGCTGGCGGCGATATCCGCGGAGTACACCGTGCGGACGGTCGTTTTGACCTGCGAGCGCGAGGCGCAATAGGCCTTGAAATCGTGTTCGCCGACATATAGTGCCGCCGCTTCGCGCAGGGCGGTAAGATTGGGAACACCCTTGATATGCACCGAAAACCTGTCCTTTAACGGGTTGCGCCTAGGAGCAAAATACATATTGTAAACATAGGTCTTTTTCTTTGCAGAGCGGTTGGCGTCGAAGCCCTGCGGGGCCTGAGCGGAAGCAAGCACCGATACGGATGAAGGAAGATGACAGTTCAGCGCGTCGGCAAGACGGTCTGCGGGGATATTGGCGGAGATGTCGGCATGACAGACCTGACCGAGGGCATGGACTCCGCTGTCGGTACGGCCGCTGGCGGTAAAGACGGTATGCTCACCAAAGGCGGCAAAGGCGGCGTTGGCAAGGGTCTGCTGGACGGAGCTGCCGTTCCGCTGTATCTGCCAGCCGCAAAAATCCGTGCCGTCGTATGCGACCTTGACAACGTATCTCATAGTATCACCACATAGGGATATGCCGCAGGGAATATGTCGTAGGCATAGATATTGAGGAGTACCACGCCGGCAATCAGGGCGGCGAAGAATACGAACGCCACGCCGTCGCGCCAGGTGAATGTAAGTTTTTTATATTTTGTGCGGTTGGGCGAATTTGTGTAACAGCGGGCGTCCATCGCGTCGCCAAGTTCTTCGGCGCGGCGGAAGGCGCTTATCAGAAGGGGTATTAGTATGGGGATTACGGCCTTTACGCGCTTGAAGATATTGCCCGATTCAAAGTCGGCCCCCCTTGCCTTCTGCGCGGAGATTATTCTGTTGGTTTCGTCCATGAGCGTGGGAATAAACCGCAGAGCTATAGACATTACGAGCGCGAGCGCATGGACGGGGAATTTGATATATTTCAAGGGCTTTAACAGACTTTCAATGCCGTCCGTAAGGCTGACGGGCGTAGTTGTAAGCGTGAGCAGCGCCGAGCCGAGGACAAGGAAAGCGAGCCTGAACATCAGAAATATTGCAAACAGCACGCCTTCGAGATATATCTTTATGATACCCCACTCGACGAGCAGATTAGCGCTGTCGCCGCCGTGGAAAAACAGGTTGAGAACGGACGTGAATATGAGCAGAAAGACAATGCCCTTTACCGAACGCAGAACCGAGCCGAACGGCACTTTGGAAATTAAGATTGCCGCCACAACAAAGAGCGCGCAGAGCGCAAGGCCATAAAAGGTCTTTGCCATAAACAGAGCAACGATATAGGCTATTAAGGCGAGCAGTTTCAGGCGGGGATCGAGCTTGTGCGCAAAGGACTGCGCGGGATAGTACTGACCGAAGGTGACGTCATTAAGCATGGTGTTCACCCCCTTCAAAGGCACATATTACCGCGTCTGCAAAGCCGCGGGGCGTATAGTCGCAGTCGATATCTATGCCGCGTTCACGCAGTGCGCGGCATATTTTTGCCGTGAGCGGCACATCGAGGCCGAGGGAAATAAGCCTGTCGGCTTCGGCAAACAGATCGTGGGGAAGGGCGCAGTCAACAACCTTTCCGTCAGAAAGTATGCAGGCGCGTGTGCAGTTGCACGCAATCTCGTCCATGTCATGCGAAACGATGATGACCGTCTTGCACCATTGGGAGTGGAGATTGTGCAAAAGCTCCATAATATCCTTCTTGCCGAGGGGGTCGAGGCCGGCGGCAGGCTCGTCAAGGACGAGTATTTTGGGGCGAGTGACAATTACGCCCGCAATGGCCACCCTCCTCTTCTGTCCGCCCGAAAGGTCGAACGGGGATTTTTCGCAGACCTCGTTCGGGTCGAGTCCGACGGCAGATATGGCAGAACGAACGCGTTCTTTTACCTCTTCTTCGCCGAGGTCTTTAAAGAAATTTTTAAGGCCGAAGGCAACGTCCTCGAACACGGTTTCGGCAAAGAGCTGATATTCGGGATACTGAAAGACCATTCCCACGTCGGCGCGCAGGGACAAAAAGTCGCACTTTTTATCGGACAAATCGTAGCTGCCCACCGTTAGTTGCGGCATAGTAGGGGGTGTTTGACCCTTTTTGACTTTTTTGGGTTTATATTTTTTCTGCGCCTGAGGCAATTTTATCAGAGCGTTGAGATGCTGAATGAGAGTGGATTTGCCGCTGCCCGTATGGCCTATTACACCAAAAAATTCGCCTTCGCCAATGGAAAGGTCTATGCCTTTGAGCGCCTTTGAAGCAAAGGGCGATTTTTGGGAATAGGTATATGTCAGATCCTTTATCGTTATATCCCATGCGCCGCGCATGGCGCCATTGTCGGCAGGGATACGCGGAGAGCTTATATTGCCGAGGCCGCGGCGGGCGGCGCAATCTGCAATGTGAGCGGCAAGCTCTTCGGGGTGCAGACAGGGCGGTATTTCAAAGCCGCGGTCGTTAAGCATGTTGGCAATCTGCGTAATTTCCGGCAGGCACAGATTATAAGTGAGCAGCGCTTCGCTGTTTTCAAATATCTCCTGCGGGGCGCCCTGCATGACTATTTCGCCGCGGTTCATTACGATAGTGCGGTCGGCAAGAAGCGCCTCCTCCATAAAGTGGGTTATAAGGAGTATGGTCATCCCCTCCTCCCTGTTGAGGCGGCGGACAACGTCTATAACCTCCTTGCGGCCCTGAGGGTCGAGCATGGCGGTAGATTCGTCCAATATGAGGATATCGGGGCGGATAGCGAGGAC
Source organism: uncultured Clostridia bacterium (assembly GCA_964447305.1). GTDB lineage: Bacteria > Bacillota > Clostridia > Christensenellales > Borkfalkiaceae > Coproplasma. The sequence continues at coordinate 15,098 of CAYURN010000013.1, read as the reverse complement.
GCCCGCAACGGCAATACGCTGTTTTTGGCCGCCCGAGAGCCTGGTGGGCGTGGAATGACGAAATTCCGACATACCCACGGCGTTGAGCGCCCAATCGATGCGGCGGCCTATCTCCTCCCGCTCCACGCCCAGATTTTCGGGACCGAACGCCACGTCGTCCTCCACGATGGAAGCGACCATCTGATTGTCGGGATTCTGAAAGACTATGCCCGTATGGCTGCGCACTTCGTAAACTTTTTTGGGGTCGGAAGGGTCCAATCCCCACACGCTTATACTGCCCTCGTCGGCCTGAAGGAGGCCGCAGACGAGCCGTGCAAGGGTGGATTTGCCCGAACCGTTGTGGCCGATAACCGAAACAAATTCACCCTTTTTGACCGAAAAGGTGATGTTGTTGACGGCCGCTGTATCCGATTCGGGATACCAGAACTTTACATTTTGAAAGGACAGCGCGGTAAAATCTTCTTGAGCAGAGGTATTTTCCGCTGATAAAACTTGCGACATTATTTTTTCCCGGTTACTTTTTTCTAACAAATTATAGCAAAAGTAAAGAACTTTAACAACAATTTGAGCTTATAAAAATGTGAAAGCGGCATAAAATTTTATTTTAGCCGCCTGAATAGATATTCTAACCATTTTTTAGTAGTCAGACTACACTATTTATCATATAAACGCCATGCCGCCTCCCACACAGCAAAAGGCGAGGATGTTTCGGGGGCACTCAGTGCTATTATGGCCGACGGCGGCAATTTCCATTTTTTTACAGATGCCATGAACTTATTATATTTAAACCATTATTAAAGGTCAATCAACTTTTATAACTATTTTGCAAACCGACAATTTGCATTTTTTTCTTGAAAAAATTTAACAAAAAAGCCGTTTAAGGCTGTTATTTATACATTAAAATTCTTGACTTTGGAACAAATATATATTACAATATTATTATAGAAAAGTTTCAATTGAAAAAAACTAACAAAGGAGAGCCTTTATGAAAAGGGAACGTATTGAAGAGATTGCCGATATATTAGACAAACGCGGCAAAATGACCTTAGAACAGCTTGAAGAAGTTTTTCCGAACGTGTCGCAGATGACGTTGAGGCGCGACCTTTTCCAACTTGAAGAGGACGGGCGGATAATACGCATACGCGGCGGAGCTATGTCCGTAAAGGAAGTGCAAAAGGTTTCCGGAGAGGCATACACAAAGAAGACGACAATCAACACAGACGCGAAGATCATAATAGCGCAGAAAGCGGCTACACTGATCGACGAAGGCGTTTCTATCTTTTTGGACGGCGGCACTACGGCCATGTACCTTTCAAAAGAGATGTCCGACATACCCTGCAACGTATTTACCAACGGCATTGCCGTTGCAATGGAGCTTGCACAGAAGAAGAACGTTGCAATCACCGTTGTGGGCGGACAGCTGATGAAGGACAACCTTTCCACCGCTTCGCCCGCGGCAAAGGAATACTTTGCGCTGACAAATTTTGAAATTGCAATAGTTTCCGCCACGGCGTTCACCCCTGAAAACGGCTTCAGCTGCAACAGTCAGGTAGAGGCCGATTTGTTAAAGCAGGTATTCAAGAAGGCAAGGCATGTATATATGATGCTCGACAGCTCCAAGATAGGAAAGATAAACTCCTATACGTTCGCACATATAGAGGATATAAACGTCCTTATCACCGACGACAACTTCTCCAAAGAGTACAAAAAGCTGTTCGAAGATCATAATATCGTAGTTATGTAACGGTGCGGATTATCATAGCAGAAACATCTTAACGATTACAGACTTTACACAAATGAGCGCAGGTTTCCTGCGCTCATTTTTTCGGCGGTGCTGGCGTAAATTATTTACGCCCGCACCGCTTCCGCTATTATTCATAAAAATCAGAACAACATAAAACCGCAGACAGTCAGTCGCTCCACTTATGGTGTTCGAGCGTTCTGTCCTTTATGTCGTCATAGTAATCAAAATACGCGCGGCGCAACTCCTCCACCGTCATTCCGTCGTCTATATAGCCGGCGAGTTCTTCAAGCTCTTCCACGGTGTAGTCGGCAGGGTTAAATTCCCCGTCGGTTGCCATGGCAAGACGCATAAGATCGAGATTGGAAACCTTCATTATTTTCTGCTTAAATACTCCTTTATCGGCGGGAATGTAGTGAATGCGTCGAATATAAGCTGTACGCCGAACACCATTATATGCAGATAGATATGATGCGTATCGCTGGGTTCATACAGGAGCAAAAAGGCGAGGATGACTTCTATCACTCCCTTGCCTATGTAGTATACGCTCCTTTCCGAACGGGCAATGCGGCTGAAAGCGTGGTTGAAGGCGTGCGCGCCCTCCATAAGCCCGAGAAAACCCCATGCGACGGCTATTATCGTAAATGCCGCAGAATGTTCCACCATTATCAATATGCCGAGAGCAATCATAACTAAGGACGAAGCCGTCTTGTTGGAGTGGGTGTGGACATATTCCCGATGCACTATGGCGGAAATGAACTGACCGACGCCGAAAGTAGTGGCCATGCCGCCCACTATGTACGGGAAAACGTCCTGTATATAGCTGGTGATAGACACGCATAAAATGCCTATGACCAGATAGACGGCAGACAGAATAAATTTGATTTTACGCTCGGCGATATTTGTGGCGAGCGCGATTTTGTGCGCGCTCGATTCGGCGGAAATTTCTTCTATGAGAAAGTCGCCGTAGCCCATGGTTTCGCCTTCGCCGGAGCCGATTTCTTCCTCCTCAACGGCGGAAAAGCCTGAAAATGAATACTCTTCTTCGTCGCCGGTGACATACCCTCCGCGACGGAGCGACGCCTTAGTATCTGACGAATAACCGCTGTATGAAAACTCTTCGTCGTCTTCCATAATAATTTCCCCCTAAGAAACAACAAAATGCCCCATCAATGTTTGTTTTATGTATTTTAACACAGAACTGCACTTATGTCAACAGTCATATACCGCCAAGGCGCGGCGTTCAGTCGGTGACAAATGCAGTTTCCCACAATTCTTTGCCAAAACGTTGGGCTATATGCCGACATTTGCACATAAACATATAATATGCGCCGTTAAGACTGCCGAACAATGTTTCGAAGTTGCCCAAACCTTTGGATATCACCACGTCGGCATTTTGTATAAACGAGCGGGTCAGCGCGTTTGTCTGCGGCAGATATGTGCCCGGAATGGCGGCGCCGCTATCGACGACGTAAGAATATTTACCAAGCCCCACTTCTTCGGCGTCCTCCCTTGTCACGTCGTTTATTATAGCCCCGCCGCGGACGACAGAGATGACATTGATGCGCGGATATGCGCGTTTTATTGCACGGATGAGCAATTTATCAAGCACGATTTCGCCGCAGTTGTCGTGCAGATAGACGAGCGTTTTTGCAGTGCTGAGATCAGATATAAACAAGTTGTAAAGCTGCGGTTCAACGACCGAACGCGCAGCCGCGGCAAAGACCTGAGATACGGCCTGTTCATTCAAATCGTCCAGACGAGCATAGTCAATGTAGTTGGCGGCCATGGCAAATTTTATCCCCTCCATTATGGGATAGCGGGCATTGACAATGTTTTGCCATATTACATTTTCAAGCCTCAGCAATGAAGTATTGAAGGCATGTTTTTCGCGGGAATAGTCGATACTCCCGCCAAAGACAGAGCGATGCACGCCGTCGATGGCCTGCATTAAAAGGGGAGCGCACCAGCTGTCAGGGGCGCCGTCGCACAGAGCGCGCACGCCCTCCTTAAAGCTTTGAAGTTTATGGCACTCGCCGTGCAAATCGGTTACTTTTTTAAGTTGGCTGTTGTAAAGGCAATCTCTGCATTCATCGTATAACTGCATATTCTGATTATATCATACGCGCAAAACTTTTTCAATAATGCCGCAAGAAAATGTAAATCCCGCCCGAAAAAATCCGGACGGGACAAAAAGTTATGTTAAAGACGACAGATCTTTTACCCGGTAACTTGTGTGGAATCAGATGAAGAATTTATTTCATTGTTACCGTTTTCATCAGCGAAACGCTTTCCACAATATTCGCACTCATAATATTGCCCATCTGCCGACACGATGAGATTGTGACCGGTTGCACTAATTACTGTGTCGGCAAGGGTTATTTCCGTTCTTGCTGTTACATCGGAGAAATATGCACCGCAGACAGAACATTCATAGTACGCCGTATTGCCGTCCTCTGTACAAGTGGCGGTCTTTGCCGCAACCGATATAAGGCTGTGGCCCGCAGGAGCAACTATTGTGTCTGCAAGAGTAATTTCTGTTATGGCGGCGGCCTGAGAGAAGTACTTGCCGCAATTTTCGCATACATAGTAGGCTATGCTTCCCGCCGTTGTGCAGGTGGCCGAAACCGCCCTGACCAAGCTGGTGTCGTGGCCTGTTGCAGGAATTACCGTGTCGGAAAGTTCGATTTGCGTTGTTGCGGCTTTATTAGAGAAGTATTCGCTGCAATTTTCGCACACATAGTACGCCGTATTGCCATCCACTGTGCAGGTAGCCGAAACCGCTTCGACCAAGCTTGTGCTGTGGCCTGTTGCGGAAACTACCGTGTCGGAAAGTTCGATTTGCGTTGCGCCGACTTCGTCGGAGAAGTATTCGCCGCAGACAGAGCATACATAATATGCAGTGTTGCCCTCCTCCGTGCAGGTAGCCGAAACTGCTTCGACCAAGCTTGTGCTGTGGCCTGTTGCGGAAACTACCGTGTCGGAAAGTTCGATTTGCGTTGCGCCGACTTCGTCGGAGAAGTATTCGCCGCAGACAGAGCATACATAATATGCAGTGTTGCCCTCCTCTGTGCAGGTGGCGGATACTGCTTCAATCAAAGTCAACGTGTGGCTTGCTGCAATTACTGTATCGGAAAGAGCTATTTCCGTTGTGCCTTCTTCATCAGAGAAGTACTTGCCGCAATTTTCGCACACATAGTAGGCCGTATTGCCCTCCTCCGTGCAGGTAGCGGCCACTGCTTCGACCAAGCTTGTGCTGTGGCCTGTTGCAGGGATTACCGTGTCGGAAAGTTCGATTTGCGTTGAGGCAGCCGCATCGGAGAAGTATGTACCGCAATTTTCGCACACATAGTAGGCCGTATTGCCCTCCTCCGTGCAGGTAGCGGCCACTGCTTCGACCAAGCTTGTGCTGTGGCCTGTTGCAGGGATTACCGTGTCGGAAAGTTCGATTTGCGTTGAGGCAGCCGCATCGGAGAAGTATGTACCGCAATTTTCGCACACATAGTAGGCCGTATTGCCCTCCTCTGTGCAGGTGGCAGATACCGCCCCTACAAGAGTTGTGCTATGGCCTGTTGCGGAAACTACCGTATCAAAAAGCTCGATTTCGGTTTGTCCGGCTTCATCCGAAAAATACTTGCCGCAGCCTTCACAATAGTAATATGCTGTGTTGCCCTCCTCTGTACAGGTGGCTGCCACGGCCTGAGTTGCAGTCATGTCATGCAGATGCTCTTCTTCTGAAGTGCAGGCAGAAAATGCCGCAGCCGCAGCGAGAGCAGTAAAGGCAAGACATGTTGCCAATAAAAACTTTTTCACTATTATCCTCCTATTGTCAGTTAAGCTGACTTAAAGACTTTATTCGTGCGCAATGCGCACGTTGCTGATAATATTTTTATTCTTTGCCGCGCGGCAAAGAATAAGGGATATCCCTTATTTAAAATCATATTTAATCGCACGTTTATGTTTTATTAAACATTTAACGCTTATTCTTTAACAGTTTACACCACGAAATTGAGCTTGTCAATATTTTGATTTACTTTTTATGGTATAATTTTATATTATCGCCCATATAATAAACATTTATAATCTCCCCTTTAACTGCCATGTTAAGCGGTTGATAAACCTATAATATATATGTGCGAACGTATTTTCAGGCGCACAAAAAATGTCATCTGAACACGGGCTTATCTGAACGTGTGTACATCTGTTTGCAGAAAAAACGCGCGGCCCATAAAAGGCCGCGCGCCGTTGCTCGATTTGTATTTATGATTGACTTTCGTAATGGCAGTCGGAATACTGCGTAGGGGGCATTGTTTCGCCCTCGTTGATATAAACGCTGTTAATTACCTTGCCGTTGCCGTCAATTACATTGTACTTACCGGTCTTGGGGCAGGTATCGCCGCAATTCAACTTCATATAATTACCTCCGTAAAGGTAATTTGCGCAGTTTTAAAAATTTTATGTAAAAAAATTTTTAATACGGATAACTTGCGATAAGGGCGCAAGAAGCGCAGGAAACAGCGCCGACAATCAACACATAGAAAGCAATAAAGCATATTGCAATTATTATGCCTGCCTTTGCAAATTTACGGCTCTTTTCATCATCGCAACTCTTGGCGTTGTTGTGGGCAACTATGCTTACGATAAGACCGACCAGCGGCATTATAAACGCAAAGATAAAGCCGACTATGCTGATCACGGAAAGGCTTTCATCTTTATCGCTATGAATTTTACAGCCGCAGTTGGGACATACATACGCATTGTCATCCACTTCTTTGCCGCAATGCGAACAATATTTCATATCTCTCCTCCTTTTATCCGCGCGGACAGTTGCACATATATGCGGCTGTACCTGCGGACATATATTTTAATCAATTATATGATACAAATTTGTATATGTCAAGTAAAGAATATACAAAAATGTATAATATATTCATGGAACGGACGTTTGCCAACAACAGAATTGCAGAGTTGCGCAGCGAGGCACATATTACGCAGAGGCAACTTGCGAAGGAAATTGAAACAAGTCAGGCCAACCTTTCACGTTGGGAAAACGGTCTGATCGTGCCGAGCATTCTGGAGTGTTGGCGGCTTGCCGACTACTTTAATGTTACCATAGACTATATATGCGGCAGGCATGAGTACTGAGCTGTTTTTTTGCGCGAAAAATTTTGTGTTTTTTTAAATAATGCACGCAAAACAATTTGACATTACGCAATAGTATCTGGTAATATTTTAATACAATTTAAAATCCTGCGAGGGAGTAGACAGCGCAATTTTGCGTGGCAAGTCAACATACTGATCGGATAGATCTGGCTTACCTTAAATGACGAGACTCAAATATTGTCCCGAAGGGCATATTTCCGAGTCTTTTTTTATTTTACCCGGATATGCCTTTGGGCGATATCAGGGTTTTTTTATTGCCTATTTTTTATGGAGGTTTATATGGCTGATGAAACAAAGAAGCCGCACGAGCGGACGGCCGAAGACATCTGCGCAGAACTTGGCGTTGATGTGCAGAACGGGCTGACCGACGAACAGGCGGCGAGCAACCGCGACAGGTTTGGCGCGAATCAATTCACCAAGGGTAAAAAGACGACGATATTAAGGCGTATATGGGATTCCGCCCGCGAGCCGATGATATTGATGCTTATAGCAGCCGCGCTGATTACGCTTATCGTAAACATTGTGCGGTCGTTTACCGGCGGCGAGGCAGATTATTGGGAATGTGTGGGCATATTTGCCGCAATTTCGCTATCCGTTGCAATAACCGTAATTATGGAGGGCAAGAGCGCAAAGGCCTTTGAAGCGTTGAACAACCTCAACGACGACATGATGATAAAGGTGATAAGAAACGGCGAGCCGCAGCTTTTGCACAAACGGGAGCTTGTGGTGGGCGATATTATAAATATTTCCACGGGCGACAAGCTTGCCGCCGATTGCAGACTGATTTCGGCGTCCTCCCTTATGGTAGACGAATCCGCCCTGACGGGCGAGAGCATGCCCGTACATAAGGACGCGAACAAGGTATTTGACAGGCACGACGTTCCCGTAGCTGAGAGAGTGAACATGCTGTTTTCGGGCTGTTTTGTAACGAGCGGCAACGCGGAAGCCGTTGTGACGGGCGTGGGCGACCACACGGAATTCGGCAAGATAGCGGGCGCGCTCTCTGCAAAACAGGACGGCTCCACACCCTTGCAGGAAAAGATCGCCAAACTCGGCAAAAGAATTACCATTCTTGGCGTAAGCGCGGCGGCGATAGTATTCATCATACAATTGATAATATTCCTCGTCAACAACACGGCGTCGCTGGATACCGTTTCGGAGGCGTTTATAACGAGCATAGTTCTGATAGTTGCCGCCGTACCCGAAGGTCTGCCCACCATTGTGGCGGTTTCGCTGGCGATAGACGTGATAAAGATGAGCAAACAGAACGCGCTCGTAAAAAAGATGATCGCGTGCGAAACGATCGGCTGTATAAACGTTATATGTTCGGACAAGACAGGTACGCTCACGCAGAACCGCATGACCGTTACGGACATATACACGGGCGGAAAGCTGGTAAATCCGCAGGAGCTTGCAGATGAAAATCTGCTGAACAACTTCTGCATAAACAGCACGGCCGATGTGAATTTTTTGGAAAACACGAATGAATTTATAGGCAACCCCACGGAGTGCGCGCTGCTTGTAGCCGCAAACAAGGCGGGCTTTGATTATAAAAATGTGCGCGACGGCGCATATATTGCATGCGTATATCCCTTTTCGTCCGAGCTGAAGAACATGACGACGGTGACGGGATGCGACGGGCAATTTACCATATACACCAAGGGCAGCCCTGAAAAGATACTTTCCTTGTGCGATATTGCCGAGGACGAAAAAGTCAAGGCCGAAGCACAGATAACCGCCTTTGAAAAAAATGCGTGCAGGGTGATTGCTTTCGCGCACAGGCAGCTGAGCGGTCAGTATAACTTTGAAGAAGAGCGCGACAAGATAGAAAATTCGTTTATCTTTGACGGATTTGTGGCAATAACCGACCCGTTGAGAGAGGAAGTTTATGCCGCGGTGACAAACTGCAAGACTGCGGGAATAGAGCTGAAAATGCTTACGGGCGACAATATTATAACGGCGACCGCCATTGCAAAACAGCTTGACCTTTTGGACGACGAACACATTGCCGTAGAGGCCGGGTACATAGACGGCCTGGACGACGAACAGCTTAAAGAGCAATTGCCGCGCATACGCGTTATAGCGCGCAGCACGCCCATAGTAAAAATGCGCGTTGTGCAGGCGCTGAAAGCGGCGGGCAATGTTGTTGCGGTTACGGGCGACGGAATAAACGACGCGCCCGCGCTGAAAAAAGCCGATGTGGGCATAGCGATGGGCATATCCGGCACGGAAGTTTCCAAGGAGGCGAGCGACATAGTGCTGCTTGACGACTCGTTCGCGACCATAGAAAAGTCTGTGCGATGGGGCAGAGGCATATACGAAAACTTCCAAAGATTCATACAATTTCAGCTGACGGTAAATTTATCTTCTGTAATAGTTGTAATAATTTCCATACTTGCGGGCTTTGAAACGCCGTTTACCGCGCTTCAGCTGCTGTGGATAAACATTATTATGGACGGTCCCCCCGCCCTCACCCTCGGTCTGGAGCCGATAAGGGAAGATCTGATGACGCGCAGGCCGACAAAACGCAACGCGAGCATTGTTTCCGGCGGAATGTTGTCGCGCATAATTGTAAACGGAGTATATATTTCGGCAGTATTCATGGCTCAGCATTGGACTAACTTTTTGGGCGGAACGACAGAACAGCTGCCCACGATATTGTTCACACTGTTTGTCGTGTTCCAACTGTTCAACGCCTTTAACAGCCGCGAGCTGGGCAATACGAGCATATTCAGGAACATACTCTCCAACAAGCTGATGCTGTGCGTGGTCGGCGTGACGTTTATGCTGCAAGTGGTAATTACGCAATTCGGCGGGCTGTTCTTCGGGACCGTTCCCCTGTCGCTGACGACATGGTTAAAGATAATCGGCGTGGCCGCAACGGTTATCGTCGTATCGGAGCTGGTCAAACTCATTAAGCGGCTGATTGCAAATAAATTAAAGAGCAAATCATAATTAAACCTGAAATTTGCAAATAAAACAATCTCCCCGCGTCACGCCGTGACGCGGGGAGATTTACTGTAATCATACGCAAACCATTCTTTTGACTTTATATCATTATTTTATATATAATTGAAGCGTAGCCTGACCACCGCTTTACGGAGAAAAATCAGTTCTCTTGCTTCAAAGGATATAATTTGACCTTGTTCAACTTCGTTAAATTCTTTTGCAGGGCGGACACGGAAAACGGTTTGCCGTGTCCGGGATAAATCTTCTTCGGCTTTAATGCAATGATCTTCTCCCATGAGCGGGCAAAGTCCTGCATATCTTCCGCCCAAATCGTTATGTTGTTTACGCTCGGAAAACCGTTCATGGCGGCATCGCCACAAAACAGGGTGCCATCATCCAATAGCAAGGATACGGAATCGGCGGTGTGTCCTGGTGTGCGGATAATTTTACCGCCCAACATGTCGTCCAAAATATGAATATTCTCGTCTGAGATCAGCAAAAGCTTGTTTTCATATTCTTTTTTCAAATTCGGAAAGAGGTGCTTGCCCTTTCCGAGCAAAGCCATAAATTTACAGAAAGTCAGAGCCAATCTGCCCGTGCAGCCGCCCGTAAAAGAGTTTTGCCCTTTATGCAGAATATCAAGAGCTTTCTTGTCCGTAATGACCGTTAAATCCGGAGCAGCCGCCAGCAGTTCGTTTAAAAATCCCGCATGATCGTCGTGGGCGTGCGTCAGAAACAAATAGTGAATGTCCTGCGGTGCAATGCCTTTCTTTTTGAGCTGTTTACAAAAACGCTCGTAACCGTTCTCGTATCCGGTGTCAATCAAAACATATCCTTTCGCGCTACGGTAGAGCCAATTATTGACGATCCTGTTCCCTAAGTTTTGTATCATAACGTTGCGTCCCTTACACTATTTATTTTCCAGAGATTTCATGCCGGCAATCATGGTATCGACTGAAAGAGCAAATGTTTCCGATACGGGCAACGGGTGGCCGAAAGACTTTTTGTTGACGAGCAGGCAAAAGCCCTCCAAAAAGGAACGAAACATACGCACAAGGTGGCGGCTGTTCTGTTCGGATATGTTCAGTGACGCAGTTATCTTATAAATCATATCAAACATATTCTGCGTTGCTTTATGAGCCGTTTCGTCCTGAAAATTGTTGTACCAGAGCATGGCGTCGAATATGCCCGCATTGCTCGTCGCATAATCGTAAAAGGCATAGCAAATTGCTTTTACGGCATCATATCCCGAAACGCCGACAGCCGCACGCAACGCCTTTTCTTCCAGCTGTTTCCAACCGTAAAGCATAACGCCGTTTTTGATTTCGTCCAAGTTTGTAAAATGATTGTAAAAGGACGGCGATTTGATATTGAACTTTTCCGCAAGTAACTTGATAGAGATTTTATCTATTCCTATTTCGTTCGCCATTTGTGCGGCTGTTTCTATTACGGTATCCGCAGTAAGTCCTATTCGCGGCATTTGAAAAGACTCCTTATGCTAATCTGTATACAATAATACCTAATTGCATTAGTTTTGTCAAATCAAAATACTCTCTTTTACACAAAAGAAAAGCGACCTCGGATATCCGAAGTCGCTCGTTTTCGCTTGAATGCTCAATTCCTGCATTAAAATTTATTTTTTAATTGTAATTCCCTACGGGCATTGCGCTTTTTAACGGCCTTCTTTTGCATTTAAAGTTTTATAGAAACACAAGTACTTGCTTACGAACGTAAAACCCAATTCCGCGATAACTTTGCTCATACTGCCGTCACAAATAAACGTAAGAGATTTTGCGCCAGCGCGCTTGCAGGCATTAAGTACGGCACGGACGAGAGCGCGGCCGATTTCGCAATAATTTATATCTGACTTGATTTCGCACCCGAATATTTCGCTGTGAACGCCATTCTGCGCAAAAATTGCACCGAGCGGAACGGGGTTGTTATAGGTAATAACCGTCCATTTGTCCAACTGCGACAATATGCGGTCGGGAGTCCAATAAGTTTTATCATCGGAAATACAGACAGAACGGAAGTCGTTGAAATGCTCCCTCGATATACGCTTTACATGGCTGTCATCAGGGACCTCGCTGTAACTTTCAAAAAAGAAAGAATAATTATATCCCTCCTCTATAATATCAAAGCCGTTGTTCTTTAAAAAATCTGCCGCGTCGGAATTGTCTGACGGAAAGCCGAAATACGCGCCATAGCCTTCAAACCGCGCGCATATATGCTCAGACAACTCTGACAATGCGCCGTGCGCCGCGCCGTTTGTTACGCAAAAAAATTCAAGCTGCAGATATTTATCTTCAACCAACCAGAAATAGCCGACCCAGCCTTCGACCCGCCCGTTGACGACATATAACAGCAATTCGGAAGAATCGCCACGAACCAATCTTTCTGCGGCAGCATAAAAATCGCCCTCACTCTTTATTCCGTCGGCGTAAGTCGGATAACACGAGCAATGACTGTCCAGCGCAAGAAGGTACATCTCTCCGCCGTATTTTTCTATATCAAAAAGAGTTGCTTTTACAAACATATAAATACCTTAAACCAGCATATTGTTAAGTAGATGTAATCAAGAGAATAAAGGAACAGCACCATTCAGACGGAACCGGCGGTTGCGTCAAGAAATGTTTGTTGGATAACAAGAATTTTGATATAATGAGAGCAGGAACCGCGGAACGGGAGAAAGGCAGGAGGATAAATGCACATATCGAAGAATAAAACAAATCGGAATTTATGCGCAGGTGATAACAGATGAAAGATGGAAAAAACCCCAACCCTAATATTGTTTATCCAGTCGTTGGATATGATAAGGAAATTTATATAAAACCAACAATTAAAAATCAGAACATTATTGTCGGCGATTTCAGTTATATTGCAGATGACAACTTTGAAAGCCATGTTACCCATCATTACGATTTCAATGGTGACAAGCTAATTATCGGGAAGTTTTGTCAGATTGCAGCGGGTGTAGAGTTCGTAATGAATGGCGCAAATCACCAGATGAACGCAGTGTCAACCTTTCCATTTTATACGCTTGAAGGATGGGATATGGAGCCTCCAAGGACAACAGACCTCCCGCTTAAGGGCGACACGATTATTGGAAACGATGTGTGGATTGGGCAAAATGCGGTAATTCTCCCCGGCGTTCATATTGGTGACGGCGCAATTATTGGAGCAAATTCTGTTGTCGGAAGTGATGTATCACCCTATACAATTGTTATTGGAAATCCTGCAAGAGTTATTCGTAAACGATTTGATGATGAATTGATTGCGCTGATGCTTCAGTTCAGGTGGTGGGATAAAACCGTTGAGGAAATCAATTCACTAATCCCCCTTTTAACGAACAGCAATCTGGACGAAGTCAAACAGAGAATTAAAGAACTTATACAGAGTGACGAAATGAGCTTTTGAACATGATAACATATATACCAATGTTATCATAAGATTCCAGCGCAGTCAATATTTTCATACTTTAAAACTTAATCGGGAGATTTATTTCTCGCGTTGAATAGCGGTACTCTAATAGTATTTCTGCAAGCAAAAAACAAGGCTGCGGGCGCATATTTGCGCCCGCAGCCTTACAATTAACTTTTATAATATTGCACATTTACGCATCGAAAACATAGATCGTTATCTCAAGCTCTTCAATGCTTAAGCTTAACTGCGTGATATCCACGAACGAATTGCCGTCCTCCTCGAGGGAATACACATAGTCTGACGCTTCGCCGTAGCCATACGCCGAGAGTGAAAACGCGTCTGCCGAAAGCTGAGCGTCCTCTGCGCGGTAGATCTCATATTCCTCGCCGCCGTAGACAAATATTATCCGCCGCGAAGTTGAGGGATTATATGTGCCATAATAGAGAGTAATATCGCTCGTGACGACATCGTCGGTATATTTTACCGTGCAATCTTCATCGGTATAAAAACAGTTGTCGCTCCAGAAGCCTGAATCTAAATTGAATTCGTCGTGATAATTCTCGATAAGCATACCGAAGTCAACGCCTTCTCCTTCCGAAACGGTGAGGGTGAATGTGTTGGATATCTGCCCATAGCACATTTTATTTACGATTACCGTATGCTCCTCGTCAACAGCTGCCGCACTTTCGCTTGAACAGCCTGAAAACAGCGCGGCCGCACATAAAACAGCAAAAACAAAGCAGGGAATTAACTTTTTAATTTTCATATCTTATTTCTCCCGCGCATTTATAGTTGTATTCATAACTTAAATATAACATATATTTATATTATTGTCAATGTTTAGTAAAAGCAATTCAATGCGTTTAATTTTTATATTCTAATATGTCGCCCGGTTGGCATTGCAACACTTCGCAAATTTTGTTTAAAGTCGATAATCTAATGGCTTTTACCTTACCGTTTTTTAGCAGAGAAATATTTGCCATTGTTAAACCGACTTTCTCTGACAATTCTGTTACGCTCATCTTGCGCTTCGCCAACATTACATCAACATTTATAATTATCATATCAGTCCCTCAGTTTCTTCTTTAAGTTCTACCGCTTTTTCCGCAAAGTGAGACAGCGTCAACAAAACGCTTACTATAATTAGCCCCACCACCGCAATCATAAAATAAACAATGGCAAAATCATTCCATCCCACAGCAAGAAAAATAATATTTCCGACTAAAAAAACAACTATATCTATAACCAACACCGCTGCGCATTTTTTAATTAAATTTACGACCTTATGGCTAAATACCTCATCGTTCTTTATTGAGCCGGTTATTTTCCATGCAAAAATTAAAACAATAAAACACGGAACTGAAACCACCCAATAAAAAATCAGTTGCGTCCATAACTCTATATTTTGACTTAAAGACGGGTTGGCCGAAACAACGCCCATCGCAGATAAAGAAATACTAAACGGATACCAAACAACACACATAAAAAGGCCACATAATCCAAGTGCAATAATCGCACCTTTTACTAATAGAGAAAGTTTGAACGTATTCATGTAAAACCTCATTGATGATTTTTATGCTATTATATCAGCATACCTACATAATGTCAATAAAAATTTATTGTATTTCAATAAATTTTTATGCTAATAAGCTTGTCAGATAGCAAGTCACAAAAAAAGAACGCAAACACAACATAGTTGTGATTGTGTCTTTTTCTGAAATCCGGCAACTTGCTTTCTCGTGCGGCGTAAGGTTATTTCCCGCCGCACTCGGTCACCGCTCGCACACTTCTCTTTGTGCTCGCTCATCTCGCAGGGCAAAAC
>CAYURN010000012.1:0-47095 GCA_964447305.1 uncultured Clostridia bacterium | reverse complement strand
TTTTTTACAATGCCCAAAAACGCCTCATTTTTTGATATTTGAAAATCTTATGCCCCAATCGCGCCCACTACATTTTTAACCAAAATCTACGAAAAATTAAAGCGCGCGGCTTTTGAATACCTCTTTATACAGACGGCGGACTGATATTTCAGTCCGCCGTAAAAAATTGCGTATATGTTCGCTATAAAATCAGAGCAATGTATTATTTTAAATCTCTTTTGATAAACCGCAGACTACCGCACAGCATGCACAACGCCGCGGCGACTATGCCAATTAAAACGGCGTACAGAATATACAGCGTGCTTGTACATTCGGCAATAAATGTATAGGGCAATCCGCCCGTCAGAACCGATATAAATGGCGAGACCTCTTCCCCGATTACAAAGGTAAAGAGTGAACCTACAAGCATTGCAATGGGCGGAACGGACGGCAAAACCACGTTGCGGAACAACAGCGAAAGTCCGAAACTTATACTGCCGATTGCCACGGTGCGGAAGAGAATATCGGCAAATTCAAAGCAGAATATGCCGAAAGTATTGAGCCCGAAGGCGCCCGATGCGTTTGCAAATATTACCGTTCCTCCACCTCCGCCGAACATATAGCCGAGGCACAGCGCCGCAACACAACAGAGCAGAACGCCCGCCGAAGTCACAATCAGCCAACAGACATACCGCCCTGCGGCGATTTTTATGCGCGGCGTCTGCGTGGAATACAGGAATTTATATGTGCCCCTGAAGTAGTCCCACGCCATTATCCATATTGCCAGAAAGGAGAATACTGCCGGCAAAACTGCGGTGAGTTCGCTGCCAAATGTTGCAAACGCAGAGATTGCGTTATCGCCGTAATAGTTGTACATTCCCGCGAAATCCTGGTAATCGGAGTATGCTATACCGTGTTTATACAGATAGTTATAGACGTTCAGCTGCGTCTTTAACCCGTCAAGCGTCTCTTCGAGGTGTTCGCGTTTGGCGGCTATAAGCTGCGGGTCGGCGAGTTCTGCCTCGCACTCGGCAATTTCCTCGTTGTATTCGGCGATAATTTCGGGCAAATCTTCGATTTCGTACCGTGATATGCCGTAACCATTGTATGCCGTCTGGTAGTAAAAGCTGTTGTCGTAGTCCCACACGATAAAGGCCATTATCACAGCGAGCACGGCGAACAGTATGATATATACCTTGCATTTTGTCAGGCGGAACAGCTCGCCCTTTATCATGGATTTCATGCTTCCTCCCGAAAGTAGGATATATACAGCTCTTCGAGGTCGACGTCCTCTTCGACGCGGTTTTTTGAAAGTATGCGCCCCTCCTTTAAGAACACCACGCGGTCGCATACCTTCTGCATTTCACCCAATATATGGCTGGAAATTAAGACGGACGTGCCGTTTTGTTTGGCGAGGTTTTGCAGAAGATTGCGCACCCCGACCACGGCGAACGGATCGAGCCCGTTCATGGGTTCGTCCAAAATGAGCAGTTTTGCGTCGGCGAGCAGGGCGTACGCGATGCCGAGCTTTTGCCGCATGCCGAGGGAGTACTTCCTTACATGCTTTTTAATGAATTTAGTCATGCGCAGCCCCTCCGCAACGCTGTTCACCTCTTCCTTTCCCTTGCCCGCAAGGCGGGAAAAATAGAGCAGGTTGTCGTATCCGCTGACCGAGGGATAGAAGCGCGGCTCTTCGATGAGCGAGCGGAAACTTTCCGCATAGCGGACCGTGCCTTCGTTGGGGAAGAGCATGCCCGCAAGCAGTTTCATAATGGTGGTTTTTCCGCTGCCGTTGGGGCCGAGCAGTCCGACGATTTCCCCCTCGCCGATTGTAAGGTTTATATCTTTGAGTATGGTTGTACTGCCGAACGTCTTTTTTACCGAACTTAATTGCGCGACCATATTACTGCTCCGTCACGGTACAGGTGAACGTGCCGTCTGTATAGGTGAGCGTGACGGTGCCCTCGGCGGGGTAGGTGACGTCGGTATAATAGTCAAGAACTACCGTCCGCGCGGCTTCGTCCACCTGCACGCCCAGAAGCGAGTAAAATTCAGAAAAATATTCCCAGTCGCGGATAGTCACGATGCCGTCGTCTATGAACGGATCCTCCGCGGGCGGATATGCAAACATACCGCTTACGCCGTTGTCGTCGTAAAACGCGGCAAGACAGGGCGTGAGCTTATATCTGTTTTCCGTCGTACCGCTCTTGGTGCAGTAATAGCCGCTGCCGCCGCTTATAAACAGGTAGGCCTCCCCCTCCGCGTCCGCCAGAGGGTAAGTCCCCGCGTAGCCTTCCACCGTCTGCAAATATTCGATAAAATCTTCCTCGTCCTTGACGGTAAAATTGCAGTTCAACCCGTCGTAAGAGCTGTTGGTTGCGGCATATTCAAGGGCGAAAGTTTGCTCGCCAAGACCGCGGCACCACAGCGAAACGGTGTTTGGCGTACAACCTGCAAGCACCCCCGCCGCCAGCAAAAGCGAAGCCGCCGACAACAAAATTTTTTTAGACATAAATTTTCACCTCCGTAATTTGCTTTCACTATATATACAGCCATGCACGGAATTTGTTCGGAAGAAAATAAAAAAAGCGGAAACTTTTTTGTTTCCGCTTTTTGGATTTATGAAGAAGTTTTTGCCGCCTTACGCGACGATTATATATTGCAAAACATCAAACAACAGCTCATAACCGCCCTCATCAACCGACAGAAAGTACGCCGAACCGCCGCTGTAAAAGTAAGCCGAATTGCAACTATCGCCGTCGTAACACACCTCCGTGCCGCTCACTTCGGCGGTTGCCGCACAATCGTAGAACGGCTGCAAAATGTCGACCGATTTATCCGAGGAGTCCGTCAGTACATAGAGGGTGCAGCCGCTGTCGCCGAACGAAAAACTTTCTGAAAGGAGCACGTCGCGCGAGCCGTCGGAGTAGGCATAACTCTGTGTAACACCCTCATTCGCGCAGAGATATTGGGTACCCTTTTCTTCGTTGTACTGCGCAACGGAGCTAATTTCACGCGCCTCCAATTCCGAAAGACTGTAAAGCGGTTGATTGCTGAAATTGCTTTTGGGTATGGCAACGGCGACCACAATTACGACAGCCGCTACGACGACGAGGCACGCGGCGGCAATTACCGCAATGCGGCGGCGGGAAACCGTCTGCGCCGCAGCGCCACCATGCGCGCCTGCCGCACCGACGGGCGCACCAACGCGCCGACCGGTTTGGCGTTCCTTTTGCCAAATATTTTCACGCCGCATATCTTCGAGTTCGGCGCGCGCGCTGTCGAGCACTCTGTCTGGAACTTCCGTCTGCGAGAGCAACCGCTCTTCCACCTCTTTAATCTCTCTCTTTTTCATCGTCGTCCTCACCTCTATATACAGTTTTGTCCGCCGTTTGTTCGGCGACACCGAGCGATTTCCGCATTTTTGCCAGAGTTTTTTTGAAGCGGTCGTATACGGTAGTCTTGGGTTTACCAAAAAGACCGGCAATCTCCTGCAAGGTCAAGCCCTCGAAAAAGTAGCGGTAGATAAGCTCCCTCTCCTCTTCGGTGAGCGGTTGCATTGCCTCCTCTGCCATAACGCCGTTTAAAAGGTCATCTATCACATCGAAAGACGGCTCTTTGACCTCTTCCGTAGAGGGGCGCGCCCGCAATTTGTCCCTTTCGTTCTGATTGAGCGCCGTGTTCTTGACTATCTCGTACAGCCAGTTGTAGCCGTTGCGCTTACCATCGAACGATTTTGCACCTTTTACGACCTTGCAATAGCTGTCGCTGAGGACGTCCTCCGCCTTGCTCTTATCCCAAAGATAGGACTTTGCAACTATGAGCAGCTGTTTTTTTGTAAGCGCGAACAGCTCTTCCAGCGCGTCAGAATTGCCGCAGGCAACCCGCCGTATACAGCGATTAATTTTTCTGATTGTGCGGTTATCAGTCATGCAGCACCATTCATATCCGTGATAACGCAATTTTAGCACGATTTTATTTTTGTTGCAAGAATAATATTACCACTTTATTTCTTCCATATGGTTAAACAGAAATGATTTATGATAATACTTATAAACACATTTTTGAACATTTGTTTGTTAATATTGACTTATAAAGATAAATATAATATAATGCGAGAATAGGCTCAAAAATTGCCTGTACTATTTTACCAATTAACACAACAGAATAATCTATCGCGTCAATGCTTAAAAGCGGCTGAATTTTTGCTTGCAAACGACAAAATTACACCAACAAAACTTTACATTTTACATACGACGGGCATTAATATTCAATCATCAAAAAATGCCGAAAATGAATCTTTTTAGAGAAAAAATGACTTAAAAATGCCCGTTTTTAGTTCATTGGGATTTTTATGCTCAACTTGTGCTCAACTGCAAAAACAAACTATTATAAAATATTTATATGGGAAAATAAGAGCATTTAAGAGCCGCCAAATCACGCACAAAAGGATGCCCCGCAGACATTTATCTGCGGGGATTTTACTGATTACTCTAAAATATCTTTCAAACTATACAGCTGTACATTCGGGCTTTGCAGATTTACCACTTCCTGCGTGAAGCCGGATTTTGAAAATATGCAGTATACCCTTTGGAGCTTTTCGGGAAACACCGACGCGCTCTCCTCCAAATGTCTGAACATTGCCATATCGAACGGCACATTCCTGTACTTACATTCAACCACAAGCAAATATTTTTTAGTCATTGCCAGACCGTCGATTTCTACCGAGCGACCGAGGGCAGATTTTTCCACTTTGTAGCCGCGTATCTGTGGAAACAAATCGAGCAACTTACCCTGCGCATTGCATTGTTCGAGAAATAGTCTGCTCACATTTTCAAATTCACGGCATATAAAATCGTCTATTTTGTCCTTATTTTCATCAAACACATATCTGCCGTTGAGCTTGATGCGCTCCTGATTTTCAAAGACGAACATATACCAGAATTTAAGCATCGGGTCGCCTATTTCATAGTAACTCGTCTTTTTGTTTCCCATAAAGGTCTGTTGCTTTACAACAAGTTCGCTTGCAAGCAGCGTTGAAAGATACTTTGAAACTTTGGCCTCTTCCTCGTGGATATAGTCGGCAATACTCTTATTTGTGGTGCGCCTGTGCGCAATGGCCGCCATGATGGCGTTATACACGTCCTGCACCTTCGTTGAATTTGAGAGCAACTGGTCGGGCAACGTAAAAAATGTTCCGTACTGATCGAATACTAACCGCTGCACATTGTCGCCAAACGAAAGATTATGGTCTATCGCATCGAGGTAATAGGGATATGTAGCCATCAGAGCGAGGTACTTGCTCTGTTCTTCGTCAGAAAAACCGCGCAAAAATTCAAGCGCCTCGTTAAAAGGCAATCTTTCTACGGGCATTTCAAACGTGCGCCTCTTATAAAGCGGCGAATCATGGGCCGCAATCTCTTTCTTCAAAAAGGAAACATCGCTGCCGGACAATATGAGCATTATATTATCCCCTGCATGGTCGATAAACGACTGCACGACGGAAGGAAAACTGCCGTCCTGTTCGACAATATACGGGTATTCGTCTATCGCCAACACAAACCGCTGTCCGTTTGCGTGTTCCGAAACGGCATCGAACGCCTCTTCCCAGCTTGAAAACACGAACGATTTCGGGAGATTGCACAGCTTATCCACTTCGTACGAAAAGGAACGCAGATTGCCGTATGCGTTGTCGCGCTTGGCCTGAAACAGTAAGCCAGGCTTCCCCTCCAGAAAATGGGCAATTATAGCCGATTTGCCTATACGCCTGCGGCCGTATATCACCCCAAATTCTTTGCGCCCGCTGTTATAACGCGTTTCCAGCTCGTTCAATTCCTTTCTTCTGCCGACAAAGTTTCTTTTCATTATTAACTCCAAAGTTATTAACTTGTGAGTATATTATATATCAGAATGATTGAAATGTAAACGGCTACGCGCAAATTTATTAAAAATTTTTGCCGAATATATCTTTGAGCATTGCCGCCGTTTTCGCCTTCGGCGACGAGCGCACCTATCTGCTGGTCGCCGCCAAGCAGGCCTGAGAGAAAGCCCTGCACCTTTAGCCCCGTGACTTCTGACACGCGCCTTGAGGTGTTGCCCGTGCCGCATAGGGTGAAATCTTTGATCCGCTCTCTATTTTTCAGCGCCACTCCACCATCTCGTCCTTTTTTTCGTCGTGCGCGATGAGCGCAAGCACATTATTTTTCCTGGTATCCTCTTAAAATTACATATCAGGCAACCTGAAGCCATTTAAAGTATGCGCGCCGCAGAAAATCTGCGGCGCGCATAGACCATCCAACTCTCCCTTTATTTAAAACGTCGCTGTATTTTACATGGGTATGTACGAAACCGATGCGGAAATAGTCATTGTTACAAATATTGCGCAGCAGACTATTGCGCCGAGCCATACGTTACCCGTTATCTTGTAGAACAGTCGGTTGAATATAGGCAGTATGAACATCATGACCACTAAGCCGAATACTATATTCACATACAGCCATACTTCTGTACCGCCGTCGCCCCAATAGCCATAGTAAGGCGCGCCGGTTGTGAAGTAGCATACATAGTTTATAAGCAGTATGAACGCAAGTCCCAGACTGTTCGCCAACGCACTGACCAACATAACTCTGCCTTCGCTCCAGCCCTCTCTGCCGATACTGCAATTGACGCGGATGGAATTAGAGATATAGAACACGAATATTACAGGAATATATTCAAGTGCGGTTACAAACATGCGCGCATTGAGCGGAGCCGCCGAGATGAGCATAAATCTGAAATCCTGATGGAATATCCAGTAGCTGAGCTGTACCATGAAGTAGAATACGCCGTACAGGGCACCTGCGAGCAGCAACATTTTGAGCACGTTTACTACCACGCCGACTGCATTTTTGCCGCCTATCTTAATGGGCTTGAACTTCGACCAGTCTAATACCGCCGTAACGCCTTCCGTCCTCGAACGCCCATACACATACAGATTTTCGAGCAGGGTCGTTCCGAAGAACAGAACAAGACCTATCGCGCCGTTTATCAATGCCCACAAAAGTATTGCGTTTATCATGCGGGCGGGATAAACAAAGGTATATACGCTTGACGAATTGCCAACGGGGAAAATTTCAATCGAAAGATTGGCAAGGGGGATATAGTCGAGACAGGCGATGATTGCTGTGAGAATCATTGTCGACCAGAAAATGATTCTGTGCATAACCGTTTTAGGTTTGGCCTGTACCGCGGCAAGCGAGCATGCCGCAGCCGAACGCATAGGCGGGGATTCCTCTGCCGTATCGTACACGACTCCCGCAGGGGCGGTTTCTGAAGCGACCGCTGATCCGCCGCTTACAGGTACTTCTTTGCAGCCTAAGCCTGTATTTTTGAGGTTATCCTGCTTCATCTTCGCAAAGAACGGTATTTGCATGAGAACCGCGCACAGCGAAATTATGAAAGTGAAAGCCGCAGCGAGCGCAAGGCCGTTGGATATTTCCTTGCCCAACCATATCTGGCTTGTGCCGCTTATGCCCGAATTGAGTTCGAGAGCTTCATCGAAGAAATCTATCAGATTGGCAATACTTGTGGAATCGTACATCTCGAAGCAATGGTTTATATATTCGCGGTGTACTATTCGGTAAGTGCCGTTCGACATATCGCCGTAGCCGTAGTCGTAAGAAATAGTTTCGTAATCGAGCACGTTGCCGCTGACTTCGTTGATAAAACGTAAGGCAATAACTTCAAACGCCGAGGTATCCGTTTGGAAACGGAACGCGCCTTCATCGTAATACGCATAAGACATAGCCGCGTTGCAGTTGAGATTCTGGAATCTGTTTGCTGCGGATACTCTGATATAGCCCGAATTGTAAACGGCCTTGATTATACTTTCTTCGTAGCTGTTGCCCGACATATCAGAAGCGAGAGTTATGGCGTTGCCGCCGCCCGCAGAGTGGCCTACCGCGCCGAATTTGTCCTTATCGCAGAAACGGAAATCGTCGGTATTGTTATAGACGTACTGCACAAGGTATTCTACGCCGTTGGCGCCCGATGTGGAAGTTTCAGTAGTTCCTCCCTGTCCGCCGGGGTCTATGCAGAACACCACCGCGCCGCGGCGGGAAAGCTCTATGCAGTACTGCGCCATAGTAGCCTTTGTGCGGGTGAAGCCCGGCACGACGAATATTGTCGGAGCTGGGTTTTCTTCCGTTGCCGAGGCGGGAACATACATGGTTACCGAGTAAGAAGTATCGTTTTCCAGAACATATTGTTCGCCGTGAATTTCACCGTTATTATAAGCAAGGGTCATCTCCCGCGTCAAAGTGAAATCTGAAACGGTTACCGAAAAGCCCGATGTTTCGAACGCCATGCCCGAAAAGCCGAGTATAAATATGAGCGCGAACGAAACGCACATGGTTATAAACACGTTCGTCTTATAGAAAGGCTTTTTGGGTTTGGGCGCGTCGCCGCCTGATGACTCCGGTTGGGGAACTTCGTGCTTTATAAGTTCGTACCCCTCCTCCTTATTATGGAAGAAAGCTATTGCGTTGAGTACGAACGCAGGTATGCTGACTATGCTGAGTATCCAGCATACAAGATATTTAATCCATTCATTTTTTTCAAGTACAACGTTCGTCATCTTCTGACGCACGGAAGCTATTACGAAGCCATCGTAAAGGCTTATCAGCGCAAAGACGAGGAACAGCCAATAGATATAATTTGAAAGTGCGAAGGCGCATGCCGCAGCCACAAACCACAGGAAGCTGAATACATACAGGCAGACGGAAGCAGCCTTCATCAGATTTTTCTTAATGTACATATTGTTTCCTCCTTATGCCGCAAGTGCAGCCGCCGTGGCTGCCGTGCCGAGATACAGCGGTATTGCATCTTCTGATATCAGCCAGCTGAACATGTAGGCGCATATTTCACTATCCGTAAGCTGATACACATAGCGCGAATTGTCGGATGCACCCATTGCGATACCGCTCTGTCTGTTTATATACTCAACGCCGCCGGTCGATTGCAGGTTAGCTCCCGCGCCGAGATATATGTCAACATCGCCATCAGCATTTATGGCTGAACCCATATTCGCCACAGTGCTGTCAGAGTATTCCCTTACAATGATATACAGCGTACCTTCGACAATTTCGGCAGGAGCAGTTTCTACCTGTTCAACCATATAACCCTGTGCCGTGAGATATGTTATAAGAGAGCCGACCACATTTTCGACTATCCCTGCGGTAAGACCGCTGGTAGAATACGACCACCAACCGATTACTATCACGTTGTCGTCTATTTCAGGCGGGTCAACAGGTTCGGTATCTTCAGGCTCATCAACTTCTGGCTCGTCGGGTTGTACCGTTTCGGCGCCTATTTCGGGCAGTTCAACCGTGGCGCCATCGGCATACTCTTCGAAAATCCACAGATAGACGAGTCGGCTGAGTTCGGTGTTGGTGATGAGCGCGGCATAGCGCGATACATCGGGATTTATGCAAACGCCGCCATAATTTACAAGGAAGTCCACGCCCTCTGTCATGCCGCCGGTACCCGTTATATTACTTGTAGTATTCCAGCCGACCATGATATCCACGTCGCCGTCCCTGATAATCTGCGAGCACGAAGATCCGACGTCACCCGAATAGCTGCGGATAACTATATCCATGCTTGCCGTATCATAGCCCTGCGATTCGAGATAGGAATACAGATTGGCTTCGAACGCGTCCATATAAGTCTGATTAAGACCAGACGTAGTTTCCCTGTTGTACCAGGCGATGACAAGATCGCTGGGTTCGACCTCGGCATACGCGGCATAAAGCGTTATGCTTAATTTTTCACCTTCGACAAAATCCTTTATGTCGTCATAGCGGATGAGGATCGGACTTTCAGTAAGGTACTCATCGCCGTCTTCCAACGTCCAGTTCTCCAGAACAGACCAGCCCATAAAGGTGTAACTTATTGCTCTCCCGTCCTCGTCATACATAGGGGAGCCATCCTGATAGTATTGCGGGTCATTCCCCTCCCCGACGGGTTTTTCCACCTCCGGAACAATTGCATTGTTGAACTGGTTGACGGTGTAAGTGCCAACGTAGTTGCCGTCGTTAATTAAAATTATCTGCACGTCATGTTCGAGCCCTGTCATGAGAGAACAGCCCGAAAGCACCGCAAGACACATAATAACGACGAGCAACACTGCAATTAAGTGCTTTTTCATGTTCTTTTCTCCTGTTTTATATTTTATATGCGGAAAAATCTTCCACATTCAGATCCTTAATCAGCCATATACCACGCTGTAAGCCGCCGCCTGCAAAATAACGGCGACAGATTGGTCAAGCGAACCTGTGAATGTTGTGCCGGTAGGGTCGCACCCCATGATGGTTGCAGCAAGCACGCATGCCGCAAGATAAGAACCTTCGTAAGAGGGATGCTGATTGTCTTCATTGTACAGGTTTATATCTGCATAGTTGCTGTACACATAGGTGAACGCCCGGCCCACATACGCCACCGTTGCGCCTGTGGCGGAGGCGCAATTTTCGTAAGCTGTGCGCAACGCCGCCTCCATCGTAGGTATATCGGCATAGTTTCCGCTGCCCGTTATGGCGGAGGGATAGCCCCATGTCTGATAGAGATATACGTCGCAGGACTCCTGCGTGGCGTTTATTTTCTCTATAAGGGAAGTTGCGCCCTGCAGGAACAGGCTGTAACTTGTTATGGGGCGGGTACTCTGCTCCTGCAAAATTACTATGTCGTACTCATTTTCGGCAAGTTTTTGCGCCACCTGCGCGCCGTATTCATCCGTTTCGCTGGCAAACGAAACGAGGTTGTAAGCGCCTGCGGTGACAGAATCTACCTCTACATCGGCGCCCGCGCCGTTTGCAACTTCGGCAAAAAGCGAGGGTAAGTCGTTATAATAGGTAAAGCTGTTGCCTATGAACAGAACTTTGAGTTCATCCGTGATTACCGAGTTTATCCACACGAAGGGAGTTCCCAGAACATAGTGCCAATACATGCCCGAACCTGAGGGCAGCCCCTCAGAATAGAGATAAACAGTTGCGCCGTCGCTTGTGGTAACCGCGCCGTAGGAGCATATCATAATATTTGAGTTAAAGCTGTTTGACCCTATGCCAGTTACGCTTTGGGGAAGTATTACATAATCTACATACGCGCAGCCTGCAAATGTATAGTCGCCGATATATGTTATGCCATCCCCTATCTCTATCGAAGTGACTCTGCCTGCCCTGCCGTACCACGGCGTCTGGCTTTCGGAAGAATAGTCCGGCATTGCACCGCTGCCCTCTACCGTCAGGATATAGCCGTAGCCGCCGTCATCAGAAAAACTTGCTGTAATGCCGTCGGCAAGCTCCCACGACTGCTCATCCTGTGAACATCCGGCAACGCCGAACAACACACACAGAAGGGCGAAAGCCGTAAAAACTGCAACGGCGCATGATAAAATTCTCTTCATAGCTACCTCCGTTACAAAATTTTTACCGATAATAGTTTTTATTGGAGAGGCAAGCTACAGCTTGCCTCTCCTTTTATCGCAGAGATAAAAAATTTTAATGTGAATTTATTAAAGTTTTGATACCCCCGTTTCTTTGGCGGCTTTGGCAACTGCCGCCGCTACCGCCATGTGGGTATCCTTGTTCCACGCCGCGGGCAGGATATACCCGCGCGAAAGTTTATCTTCAGGCACGCTGTCCGCAATGGCGCGCGAAGCGGCCAGCATCATTTCGATATTTACCGTGCGGGCGCGCACATCCAGTGCGCCGCGGAAAAGTCCGGGAAAAACGAGAACGTTGTTTATCTGATTGGGGTATTCCGAAGAACCCGTTCCCACTATGAACGCGCCAGCCTCGGCCGCAAGCGACGGGGCTATTTCGGGCACAGGGTTTGCCATGGTAAAAAGTATAGATTTTTTCGCCATGGAAGCAACCATCTCCCGGGTAATACAGTTGGGACCTGAAACACCTATCAGCACGTCGGCGCCCTTCATTGCATCGGCGAGAGTTCCGTTTTTGCGGGAAAGATTTGTTACCTTTGCAATTTCCTGCTGTGCGTAATTGAGCGTTGTATCGCCCTCGCATAAAATGCCTGCCTTGCCGCACATGATTATGTCCTTTACTCCGTATGCAAACAAAAATTTTGCGATGGCTATACCCGCGGCGCCGGGGCCGTTGATTACCACCTTTATTTCTTCAGTACGCTTTTCAGCAAGTTTTAAGGCGTTGCGCAGTGCCGCCGCCGTGACTATTGCCGTGCCATGCTGGTCGTCGTGGAATACGGGTATATCGAGGTCGTTTTTCAATCTTGTTTCCACCTCGAAACAGCGGGGAGCTGAAATATCTTCAAGATTTATGCCCCCGAACGAGCCTGAAATAAGCTCTATAGTCTTTATAATATCCTCAGGGTCTTTACTCTTTATACATATAGGGAAAGCGTCCACACCGCCGAAGGCCTTGAACAGCGCGCATTTGCCCTCCATCACGGGCATGCCCGCCTCAGGGCCGATATCGCCGAGGCCGAGCACGGCCGTACCGTCGGTTATCACGGCGACGGTATTCCACCTGCGCGTGAGTCCAAAGCTCTTGTCAATGTCGTCGCGTATGGCAAGGCACGGTTCTGCAACTCCCGGAGTATAGGCAAGCGATAAGTCGTCCCTGCTTTCCACGGGTACGCGCACATACGTTTCTATTTTGCCCCGCCATTCGGCGTGTTTTTCAAGCGATTGTTTTCTGTAATCCATCATACCCTCCCATACTTTGGTAATTATTAACAAAAAATTATAATTGCTTTCATTTTCATTTACATTGTACATCTTATTTGATATAATGTAAAATGATAATTTGATATAACATTCATAACTCATACGCATAATTACTCATAGGGGGCAAGATGAATTACGAATACTATAAAATTTTTTATTATGTAGGGAAACACAAAAATATAACCAAGGCGGCCGCAGAACTGTACTCTAGCCAGCCCGCAGTAACGCGCGCGATACAGAACCTTGAAAACGAACTTGAGTGCAGGCTTTTTACACGCAATAAATACGGCGTAGAGTTTACTCACGCGGGTGAAACACTGTATGAATATGTAAGAATTGCGTACAATCAGCTTATGAAGGGCGAGGACGAGGTAAGGCGCACATCCGACGTGGAAACGGGTACAATTTACATAGGCGCAAGCGTAACGGCGTTGCACGAGTTTTTGTTTGCGTTTATAAACCTGTTCCGCAAAAAACACCCGAAGGTTAAACTCAAAATAAATACGGCTTCAAACAACAGCACGCTTGAAAGGCTTAAAAACGGCATGGTTGACCTTGCGTTTATTTCCACGCCGTGCAACCTTACAAAGCCTTTAAAAATTGTAAAGGTGCGCGAATTCCGCGACATACTGATTGCCGGCAACAAATACAGGGAGCTGCAAAACAAACGGTTGGAACTTAAAGATATTGCCGACTATCCGTTTGTAACTCTGCGGCACAGTATGCAGCTGAGGCAGTTTATAGACGATGTTTTTGCGCACAAAGATATAACCATAACACCCGACGTAGAGGCGGACGGAGCCGACCTTTTAGTGCCGATGATAAGCCACAACTTCGGCATAGGGTTTGTACCTGAGGGAATAGCCGCGCCTGCCATAGCGCGGGGCGAGGTGTTTGAAGTGCCGCTGAAATACACCATGCCGAAGAGGTATATATACATGGTGAGCGACCTGCACCACCCCCACTCCAACGCTTCGCGGGAGATGTACAGAATGGTGAGCGAAAACGTATCTTCCTCCACCGAGCAGGACATGGAATGAAATAAATGCTGAAAGGACCCGAAAGTCATGAGCACAGGCAACACACCCGCCTTGCGCTTGCCGTAAACAAGAACGCCCGCGCTGTTTTTTGCAAGCATAAAAGGAGCGGATAGAATATATCTATCCGCTCCTTTTAGTTGAATATATCTGCCTGCTTCTTTTATGTGATAGGCAAAAACTTATACGCCGGAATAGGCGTTGAAACCGCCGTCTATAGGCAGAACTACGCCGTTGACAAAGGACGAGGCCTCTGCGCTGGCAAGGAATATTACCGCGCCGATGAGTTCTTCCGGCTTGCCGAAACGCTCCATCGGAGTATTTGAAAGGATCTTGCCCGTGCGCGCCGTGGGCGTGCCGTCGGCATTGAACAGAAGATTCTGGTTCTGCGCCGTTACGAAGAAGCCGGGCGCGATCGCGTTGCAGCGTATGCCCACCTTTGCAAAGTGTACCGCAAGCCACTGCGTGAAGTTGGAAACGGCGGCCTTGGCACCCGAATATGCGGGGATTTTGGTCAGCGGCGTAAAGGCGTTCATGGAGGATATGTTGATTATCGAACAGCCCTCCCTGCCTATCATATCGCGCGAAAATTCCTGCGAGGGCAACAGCGTGCCCATATAGTTGAGGTTGAATACAAACTGTATGCCCTCGGGATCGAGGTCGAAAAAGGTCTTTACCTTGCCCACGTCCTCGGGCGAGAAGAACTCGTTGTCCGTATTGGCCTTGGGGTTGTTGCCGCCCGCGCCGTTTATGAGGATATCGCAGGGTCCGAGGTCCTTTAAGATTGCTTCGTGCGCGGCATGTATGGCCGCGGGGTCGAGTACGTTGCAGGCGTACGCCTTTGCAATCAGCCCCCTTGACGTGAACGCGTCTTCAAATTCCTTTGCTCTTTCGTAGGTGCGGTCCAAAAGCGCAACCTTTGCACCGCATTGACACAATGCTTCCGACAGCATGGAGCACAGCACGCCGCCAGCGCCCGTCACCGCTATCACTTTGCCCTTTAATGCTTCTCCGAATTTAGGTAATGTCATATTCTGTCTCCTTAAATTATTTTTTCAAATCCTTTTTGATCGCCTCGAAGAGGCCGCTTAAATAGCACGCGCCCATGGCTCTGTCATAGAGGCCGTAGCCAGGCTTTGCGTCCTCGCCCCAAACGTTTCTGCCGTGGTCGGGGCGAACGTAGCCTTCAAAGCCGTTCTCTTCGAGTGCGCGCACTATCGAATACACGTCTACATTGCCGCAGTCGGTCATGTGGCCGTTTTCGTAGAAATCGGTTTCCGACGTATATTTGAGCTGGCGCAGATGGGCAAAATATATGCGCTTTGCGTACTTTGCCGCCATTGCGGGGAGGTTGTTGAACCTGCCCGCGCCCAGACTGCCCGTGCAGAACGTTATGCCGTTGTGCGGGTTGGGCACGGCCGCAAACAGCCTGTCGTAGTCTTCCTCCCTGCCCACTATCCTCGGCAGGCCGAAGATGTCCCAAGGAGGGTCGTCGGGGTGGACAGCGAGGTTGACATCGGCTTCGTCGCACGCGGGCATGACGCCGTTTAAAAAGTACACGAAATTTTCAAACAGCTTTTCGTGAGTCATGCCCTCGTACTCCTTTAAAAGGCCGTTGAGCTGGTCGGGTGTGTAACTTTCGTCCCAGCCCGGCAGGCGCAGGTTGTGTTTATCGAGTTTGGCAAAGTCTTCTTCGCTGTACGAAAGCGAGGTTGAGCCGTCAGTATGCTTGAAATAAAGGTTGGTGCGGAACCAGTCGAACACGGGCATGAAGTTGTAACATATACACTTTACCCCGACTTTGCCGCAATTGATTATGTTCTGCCTGTATGCCTCGATATACTTATCCCGCGAGGGCTTGCCGAGCTTGATGTCTTCATGGACGGGGACGGATTCTATGACCTCCATCTCCAGCCCCGCGGCATTTGCAAGTTCCTTTAAGTGCAATAGTTTTTCCACGCTCCACACCGCGCCCACGGGTTCGTCGTACACGGCCGTGACTACGCCCGTCATGCCCTGGATTTGTTTTATATAGTTTAAGGGAATACAATCATTTTCGCCGTACCAGCGAAACGTCATCTTCATAATATTTGCCTCATATTTTAATTGTATTTGCTCCAAGTTGCCGCGACAAACGCGGCTGTTCATAATAGTCAGCCCTTATAATTCAGAGGCAGACTGTCCCACCGTTTTTTTAACACGAACGCCGCCATCTTTGGTTCGCGGGCGCGGGTGAATATGCCCTTTTTGTTGCCGTCGCAACGGACAATAGACTCTTTGGTCTGGAAATCGGCAAAGTTCCACACCTGTTCGCCCATTACGCAGGGGTGCTTATCGAAAACTTTATGATAGCCTTCAAGGTATTCCACCTGGTAATTTTCCGTCCACATAACGGCGGGCAGGCGGGTTAACCCCTGAATATTATCCGTGCCGTATTCGCTGAACATGACGGGCTTGCCCGTCTTTTCCCATTTATCGAGTTCGGCGTCGATCACACCAAAGCCATCGGTCATTTCAATTCCGCCGAATGCGTACCAGCCGCTGTAACGGTTCAACATAACGAAGTCGCTGAGGTGCGTACAGGGACATAGGTCGGGTTTTGAAAAAGCAATGTGGGCGTAAGTGCGCGGGCGCTTTTGCATGTCGAGTTCGTTGCAGCGGTCGAAAACCTTAGTGAAATACTCTACCGACCTTTTTGAGCCGATGGCGTCCGGTTCGTTGAACAGGCTCCATGCAATGACGCAGGCATAGTTCTTATCGCGCGCCACCATCTCTTCAAGCTGGGAGAGGTGATTTTTTATGGTTTCCGTATGTACGATTTCTTTATCGAAGAAAGGATCCGCCTTTGCGCCCGAAGCCGCGTCCACGGCGTTGGATGTGGATATATACATGCCGACGGCGGGGAGTTCGTCTATTACCAAAAATCCTTCCCTGTCGGCAAGCTGATAAATCTCTTCGCTGTAAGGATAGTGGCTGGTGCGGAAGGAGTTTGCGCCTATCCACTTCATCAACTCGAAATCGCGCTTGATATAGGGCAGATTAAAACCCCTTCCGCTGATGGGGGAATCCTCGTGCTTGCCGAAGCCCTTCAGATACACAGGCGAGCCGTTTATTAGTATGCGGTTGCCCTTTATTTCTACCGTGCGTATGCCGACGGGCATTGAGTACACGTCTGCAAGCTCTCCGCCGCTATACAGCGAAAATTCAAAGGTATATAGGTAGGAGTCCAGCGGCTGCCACAGCTTTACGTCATCTATTTTTACCGTGCCGTTTGCGCCCTCGGCGCAGGCAACGGAGTTGCCGTCTTCGTCGTAGACGCACACCTTTACTTTGGCTTCGCCGCTCGTTTCCACAGAGTACTCCGTAACGTAGCCGCCGTCCTTGAAAATGTGGTTCAAAGTTACGTCGGTGACGGATATCTTGGGGGTAATTACTAATTTTACGGGACGGATAAGGCCCGAATAGTTGAAGAAATCGAAGTAGGGGTCGGATACCTTTGTGCCATCTTTTAATGTTTTGCTCTGACCGCACGGCAGCGAAGTAAGGCTGAGTTCGTTATTTATTTTTACTGCCACCACATTCGGCTTGCCGTATTCGAGCACGTTATTAAGATTGCATGAAAAAGGAAGAAAACCGCCCTCATGCGAGGCAATTTTTTTACCGTTGACGAACACAACCGCCCTGTGCGTAGCGGCAAAGAAACGGATATCCACATCCCTTTCCCTCCACGCGGGGTCGGCATAAAAACAGGTTTCGTACCAGAAGTCGCCAGTGTATTCCTTGGAACGCTTGTCCGTGAAAAATTCTGCAAAGCCTGCGGGAACGGGCATATCTATAGCCGTGCGGGGAAGTCCTGAAGCATACCCCTTGCTTTCGCCGTCGCCGTCCTTATCGAAACAGAATTTCCACATACCCGAAAGATCGACAACCTGCCTTGTGGCTGTGTTTACCGGATATAACATTTTGTTTGCCATAATCACTCCTTATTGTAAGCGCATTTATATTAAGTTCAGTATTGTTTTGCAATCAATAAAGCGGCGGCTTTTACAGCCGCCGCTTTACCTGCGTTAAGATTTCTTAAATTTGGCTAAGACTTCTTAAATTTGGCTGTCATTTTGTATGAGATTTTATCAACAACCATCTTGGTGATAAGCTTCAGATCATCCCAGAATCCGGCAAGTATTACGAATATACCTATCATGATACCCATGAATATGGTATATGTACCGCCCGTAAAACCTACGGAATACAGACCGCGGCTTACGAGTGCCATGGTGAACGCGCCTATAACTACGCCGAGGAAGTTATCTATCCACCTTGAAAGGAAGTAACCGATGAGGGACGCAATCATGTTGTTGAGTACGACGCTTACCGTCTGCAACGGGGTGGTCATGGCTTCTATAATATTCTGCGTTACATACACCGAACCGCCGATACCGTATATGAGTCCCGAAAAGATAAAGGTAATGACGATGACCTTTCTTTCGTTGATACCTATATTGACCGCCGCTGCCTGATTCTTTAAGAGCAGTATGCCCTGCCTGCCGACAGCTGTGTATCTATCGAAAGTAAAGAACAGGAACGAGACAATTACAGTAGGCACAAGTATGAGCGGGAACGAGCCGAGCTCCATATAACCTACCCTGTACACGAGCGAGGGCATTGAACTGCCGCTGAGCAAGAGTCCGGGAATTGCTTCAAACAGGTATGCCATGCCCAGAGCGCATACGATGATGGGTATTTTGAGGAAGCTGTACACAGTGCCAACCAAGGTGGACAGCACAACGCCGACCAATGCACTGATGAGCATCATCACCCACACGTTTGCGCCGGTTGCGTCGGCGAACAGACCGCAGACGACTGCGGATACTACCACCACTGCGCCGCCGGAAAAGTCGAACCTGCCGAACTTCATCTGGAAAGATACGCCCAAGCTAAGAATAAGCGAAGTACACATGGTGCGGACGAGGGCGCGCAGTGCGCTGTATGTAAAGATATTGTAAAATCCGTACCCGCGCGAGAAACTCATAATTGAGATGATGATGTAGGCTATGAGAGGAAGGACCAACACCGCCCAGACCTGTAAACCTAATTTTTTAGCAATTTGCTTTTTGGTCATATTCTTGTACATAGAAGTCTTCCTTTATAATCAAAGATTTTGCCGATGTATATACGCATTATGACGTTAAACAGTCAATCGGTTATTATTTATTGTGCTGTTTACGTTGCTATTTAAGTGGCCCCTGCTGCCGCCATCAGGGCTTCTGTTGTCCAGCCTTCAATGGTATCTTTCAGTTTCTGGAAGGTGGCGCCTTCGGAGCCTGCCATGAGTTCGATAACCTCCTCTACCGTTATGAGCGAATACTCATAGGTATGTTCTTCGGCGAAATTCATGCACGAGTTGCGCAGGAAGTCGAATTCCTCCTGGTTGGTTATGTAGAGGTAATGGCCATATATGATGGTGTCTTCCACATCGGTGGGTTCGTCGTCATAGCTGAGGCCGTTTATAGCGTTGAGTATTCTTATGAGGGGATATACTATAGTTTCGGCAGGAGTCTGCGTCAGGGTCTTGATAACTTCGGGGAATATTTCGATAGTAGCGTCCGTCCAGCTTACGGAATACATTACCATATCTGAACCTTCGGTGCGGATTTCAAGCAAGGAGGTCATGAACCTGGGTGCAAGACCGTTTACAGAAACGATTGCGTCCACGCCTGCGGCTTCCCAGCCTTCAAGTATAGTTTTATCTACCGACGTTGTAGTCGTTGCTACTTCGTATGAACCGACGTTGCCCGTCTGGCCGTAGCTTTCCCATACTTCCTGGCCAGTGGTATCGAAGGTGCTGTCCCAATATATAGTGAACATGTCATCTTCATCCGTTGCCTGAGTCGCATTGTATTCCGCGGCGAGTTCGATGAATCTTTCCACGGCATATTCAGCCACGGGGTGAACTGTTAAGGGGTTGCGGACAAGAACGATGTTCCTGTACTTGATTTCATCTGTGGAGTTAATCAAAGCGTTGAAGAGGAATTCGCCGCGGTCGCCGCCTTCACGGGGAGTATCGCCGTCGGTAACAGAGCCGACGAAACGCCCGCTGTTGAGGATGTACTCGATATCGGACGCATAGCTCGAATCTTCGGAAAGTACGGAGTTAGCCATGGCGTTCATGTAGCCGGCGTAATATGCGTCGTACTCTTCACACAGCTCGATATAGCTTCTTACCATCGAAGCGTCGTCATCGGTCATCGAGATGATGCCCTGTGCGCCCGAAAGCAGAGCGTTCTGATAGGCAGAAAGCGTTGCGTTCGTATCAGAGCCGGCAACGACGGTTGTATAAGTGAAGTTGAGCGACTCGCTGAGAGCGTCCAACAATGCCGTCATGCTCTGGTAGTTGTTGCCCGTCTGGTTCTGCACACCGATTATGAGGTGTACGGTTTCGTCGTCGGTGCTGCATGCAGTCATGCCGACGCCTGTCGCGAGGGCCACACCTGCAATAAGCACACCTACTGCTCTCTTAACAAATTTATACATATTTAACCTCCGTATAAATTAAATTGGATTTTATATTTTCAGACATAAAGCCTGTTTTTTTTACCTCGGAACATATCTGCCCGGTTTGCGGCAGGTTATGCACACAATGGCCATGAAGATTATAGCTTTAATAAGGAATATGTACTCAGAACTTACGCGGCACAAGCCTAAGCCGACGTCCATGAGAACATAGGTGAGCGCACCGAAGAGAGCATTTATTACGCCGCCCTTGTAGCCGCCCGAAAGGGACATGCCGCCCATGAGGAGCATTACCATTATGTCCATGTGGTAGCTTGAAGAATCTCTTTCGCCGAAGCTGTTTGTTCTGCCTACTGCAAACAGAGCTGCCGCGACGAGGAAAAATCCGAATACGCAGTAAGCTGCAAGCCTGGCTTTGAACAGGTTGGTACCCGCTTCCTGCGCGGCGAGCTGGTTGGCGCCTATCGCCCTGACCCTTTTGCCCACGAGCGTGTAGTTGAGGAAATAGCACGAAGCGGCAATGCAGGCAATGAGTATGAGCACGCGCGCTATGGTGGTATCCAGCGCCGAAACGGAAACGCTTATGTTCATAGCCGTTCTGCCGCTGTCCGAATACAGAAGGGCGAGGCCGCCGTTGAACACCATCATGAGTATTGCCGAAGTCATTATCGAAGGCATTTTTATATAGGTGCCGATTATACCGTTGAAGCAGGCACAGGCGAGCGCCATAATTAACGTAACGATAAGGCCGAGGAACACACTCATTGTGCCGTTAACCACAAGAATGAATACCGTAGCCAGCATACCGACTTGATAGCCGACCGAAAGGTCGCGGTTGCCTTGCAGGTATACGAATATGGAGCCGAGAGCCAAAATGAGATATATAGTGGCTTGCTCTATGTATGCCGCCAGTACGGCCGACCGCCAGAACGAGGCTCGGCTGCCGACCATTACCTGCGGCAAGAAGGAGAAAAGTATAAGACAGCCCAAAAAACCGCCTATAGCGACAAATGTGGCTATGTTATTTCTGAAATAATCTTTCCAGTCATAAGTCTTTAAAAAGTGTATGATTTTGCCGAAAAAGTTTTTGATACTAAACTTTTCCTTTTCAGGTTTGTTTGCAACCATTCTGCCCCTCCTGCTTTTTGCATTGGATTGATTTTTTATAATAATTGCCTGCGCCGCCTGCATAATCATTGCAAACCAATTGCACGGCAGCCATCAGCATTGCGGATTTAATAAAATCAGATCATGTACTCTATAATGTCGGTCTGTTTTAAATCGGGCGAACGCATGAACTCCTTGCTTACTTCAAAGTTGCGCATTATGATCAGTCTGTCCGACATTCCTATAAGCTCCGGCAATTCTTCGCTTATAAGAAGAACGGCTTTGCCCAACTCCTTCATCTTGGCTATTATGCCGTACATCGACTGCTTGACCGCTATATCTACGCCGCGGGTGGGGCAGTCCATTATTATTACATCCGCGTCAGCGGCAGACCATTTTGCAAAGGATACCTTTTGCTTATTGCCGCCCGAAAGTTTGGACACATACGTTCGGGAGGATGGCGCCTTTATTGCGTAGCGCTTCATCTCCGTGTTTACTATTTCGTTTTCCTTTTTGGGGCTTATAAACGTGAAGCGGGAAAGCTTTGTAAGCGACGGCAACAGTATGTTTTCCTTTATAGGAGCTTCGAGTATGAGCGCTTCGCTGTCGCGGTTCTTGCTTATATAACCCATTCTCTGCTTTATTGCCGCCGCGGGCGAAGTGATTTTACGGCCGTTCCTTACGACCTCGCCGGCGACAAGTTTGCGGAGCCCGAAACCTATCTGGCCGATGGTGTGCATGCCGCAATCCGAAAGGCCGCCTATGCCGACGATTTCACCCTTGCGGACCTGAAGGCTGAAATTCTTTATAGGGCCGTAACAGACGTCTTTGAATTCCAGCATTACCTCATCCTGCGCCGAGGGGACAAAATCTTCGCGGTAGTAATTATCACTTACCTCGCGGCCGACCATCATGGTGGAAATCAACTTTCTGTCGAACTCGCTCTTTTCAAGCGTGCCTATGATTTCGCCGTCGCGAAGCACAGTTAAATGCGTGCAGTACTCCATGATTTCGTCGAGGTCGTGCGAGATAAACACGACGGCTTTGTTTTCCGCGGCAAACTGCCTTATTATCCCGTACAATACCTCGCGTTCTTCATAAGAGAGCGCCGTTGTCGTTTCGTCAACCACCAGGATATCGGGGGATTTTTCTACCGCCCTGATTATTTCTATAAGCTTTC
Organism: uncultured Clostridia bacterium; assembly: GCA_964447305.1. GTDB lineage: Bacteria > Bacillota > Clostridia > Christensenellales > Borkfalkiaceae > Coproplasma. The sequence continues at coordinate 24,543 of CAYURN010000012.1, read as the reverse complement.
TTGTTTCAAAGCTTAAAGCGTCTATTCTTATATTGCTTTTGAAAGTTTTTATATTGAACTTTGCAAGCATTTCGTCGGCGGCCTTGTACATTTTGCGCATGTTTATTATGCCGAACTTGGAAAATTCCTTTTCGCGGCCCGCAAATAAATTTTCTGCAACGGTTACGCCGGGTATGGTATTGGCTTCCTGCAAAATCATGGCTATGCCGGCTTCCTGCGCTTCCAGCATGGTTTTGGGCGACCAAGGTTTATCCTTGTAAAACATCTCGCCCGAAGTAGCCGGCTGCATGCCCGCCGCTATCGACATGATGGTCGATTTGCCTGAGCCGTTTTCACCGACTAATCCCCTTATTTCGCCGCGATGCACCTCGAAATCAACGTCTTTGAGAGCAATCGTAGGCCCGAAAGCTTTATGCAAATGCGATGTCCTGAAAATCAACGACTGATCGGTATCCATTTTGTTTGCACGCCTCCTTTAATTTATCGCAAGATTATTATAATTGAAGCTTATTAACAAAAAAAGATATATATTAACATTTTTAACATGATTTTTTAGTTCACACATATTGTAATTTTTTTACATGGTTTTCACTGAAAATAAAATTCAATGATTGCCCCGCCTTTTATAGTTAAAAATCAATGATTACAGTTTAAAAAAGCCTGCAAAAAACAAAAACAAGGTGATAATTGTGTGTAAAACCTTGACAAATTTATTTATTGTATTATATTTATTATAAGATTGTGTCGATTTTATATAATAAGGTAGTAGATAAGGCAAAATATAATGATGGAAATTTTAATAAATGTTCCCCCTTTGAGGATAACATGCCTTTATGCAAAAGAACGGCGGGAGGAATTTAATAACAACCAACTGCTCATCCTGGTGCTTAAAGGGTCGGCCCGCATTAAATCGAACGGAGTAACATACATCTATTCCCCCGGAAATATAGCTATTGTCAACCCGAACGAAAAATATGTAATTGATAAATCGGAAGCGCTGTTGCTTACAATCGCGATAGATAAAGAAGTTCTGCATCTCGGCAACGAAGAAAAGTGCGCAGTTTTTTCTTCCAACCCCTTGCAGGCCGACAACAAAGATAAAGCCCGAATGATTTATATATGCGTTCTGGAAATACTTAGAAATAAGAACATACTCTCCCACACACTGATACTTTCGGTTACATACAGGATAATGCACGAGCTGTATTTAAAATTTCTTGATAATGTATCGGCGCCGTTCAAGGATACTAAAATTTCAAAAATAATAGAATATATAGAACTTAATTACGGCGACAACCTGCAACTCAACGACATAGCCGATAAGTTCGGGCTAAGCGTTCAGTATCTTTCAAAACTTTTCAAAAACTATACGGGAACTACCTTTACCGAATTTTACGATAATCTGCGCGTTACGCGCTCTTTGTACGACCTGGCCCATACGCAGGATAAAATCATTGATATAGCGTACAAGCACGGGTTCCCGAACAACAACGCATATACGCACGCTTTCAGAAAAGTAACCAAGATGTTGCCGAGCGATTTCCGCAAAAAAGACCTGTTAAAGGCGATGGATAACGTGTCGGACAATTACCTGCTTGAGTTGCTTGACACGATACAGGCAAACATACCCAAGCCCTCAGAATATAAGGATTACCAGATAACCGAAGATTACAAAGCAAAGGCACTGATGCACTTAGAAAGACTGCCCTCACATGAGATACTGTCCATAGGGTCGGCTTCGATCGTGCTGCATAAGAACATACAGGATCTGCTGCAACAAATTCAAAGCACCACCCCGTTCAGATATGCATATATCCGCGGCATATTCTGCGACGAATTAGCATTTTGCAACCGCGCCATCGACGGCAGTCTTGCGTTTAACTTTTCGGCAATAGACGAGATTCTGGACTTTTTACATTCCGTAAACCTGATACCGGCAATATCCTTCACTTATATGCCCATGGTACTCGCGTCAAAGACTAAAAACAACGTGCCTAATTACGGCTATTATGCCTGCGCGCCTTCAGACCTCGGTGAATGGAAAACGCTGATAAAGACGTTCGTCAATCACATAGCACACAGATATAACGAGAACTATATAAAGAAATGTCTGTTTTTGCCGTGGTCGCAGCTCGATTCGCAAAATAACCATGTCGGCTTTGACGATGAGGAGTCTTTCTTTGAATTTTACAAGACGTCCTACACCGCCGTGAAGGAAATTTCGCCCGATATACCCGTATCTTCGCCTGAGATATACCCGTCGCGCAATAAAAAATGGATATCGGATTTTTTGGCAAATGCAAAAAATCAAAACTGTCTGCCCGATATGATTGCGTTAAGATTTGTTTCCAACGAGAATTGGGAACTGTTTGAAGCAAACAGCAATCAGAATATCAGTCAATATAAAATTATTAACGGCGGGATATCCGGCGACGAAAACCTGTTACACGGGCTTTTGACGGATCTGAAAGAATTTTTGGCGGAGAACGGTTACAATCTTGACATATATGTGACGTCGTTCAATTTCTCCATAGATAATACGCATCCCTTACGCGAAATTTTATTTTCGGCAAATTATTATATAAAAAACTACATAGACAATATCGAACTGATAAAGTCCATGAGTTATTTCAAATTGTGCGACGATATTAAAGCCACTTCCACCGAGGACGCTTTTACGGGCGGCGTGGGAATGTACTTGCAAAACGGTATACCCAAAAGTACGGCCATAGCATTGCGGCTGTTATATTATTTACACCCCGTAGTCACAGGCAGGGGTGAAAATTACCTGCTGTCGACAACAGAGGAGCAATCGGATAATTTCCGTCTGATTGCATGCAATTACAGTCATCCCCAACTGCCCGACAGAGAAGATTTTTCTTACACGGGGGATTTATATTCTTTGTTTCCCCGCAAGGAGAAAAAAAGAATAAAATTTGTAATGAAAAATGTCCCCTACCTCTGTGCGCGACTGAAAATCTTCATTATAAACACCCGCAACGGAGCGTTGTATGAAAAATGGGAAGACATGGGCGAGCCGAAGATAGACTTTTACAGCGAGAAAAAGAGTACACTGTTTGAAATTCTTTCAAGCTCGGCAATGCCCGGCTTCAAGACATGCACTCTGCCGATAGAAAACAACAAACTTACATTCGACTTTACGCTCGATCCGTTCGAAATAAAAATGTTTGAAATAGTTTTCTCTTAACTCGGCCCCCATAGACAAATAGCCCGCCGCAGAGAATTTCATATACCCCAAAAGTTTGGACAAATCAACTTTTAACCGCCCGAAGAAAAATTCCACCGCGCAGTTATCCCTGCCCTATGTTTCCAGCTATTGTAATCATACAATATTTTTAAAATATTTTTTTGCCAAACCCTTGACATTTGTGTGTTTTAGTGGTATCATATAATCAACAATTAAGATTTAATCTTAATAATTAAAGGAGAAAACGTTATGGCGGAAAAGAAAAACATTTATGCAGGAACAAAGACCGAAAAAAATCTTTGGGAGGCATTTGCAGGCGAAAGCCAGGCGAGGAACAAATACACATATTTTGCTTCCGTAGCAAAGAAAGCGGGATATGAACAGATTGCAGATATATTCTTAAAGACGGCGGCCAACGAAAAGGAACATGCCGAGCTTTGGTTCAAACACCTTGGAGGCGTAGGCACGGTAGAAGAAAATCTTTTGGCCGCGGCCGAGGGCGAGAACTATGAATGGACGGACATGTACGACAGAATGGCGAAAGAGGCCGAAGAAGAAGGCTTTAAAGCGCTTGCCGCACAGTTCCGCGGAGTTGCCGCCATTGAAAAGACGCATGAAGAACGCTATCGCGCGCTGTTGAAGAATGTGGAAACAAAGACCGTATTTGAAAAGGCGGGCGTAACTGTATGGGAGTGCCGCAACTGCGGACATATAGTTGTGGGTACTTCTGCCCCCGTAGTATGCCCCGTATGCAATCATCCCCAGGCATACTTTGAAGTCAGAAAGGAAAACTATTAAAAATTTATATTGCCTGAACAAAAGGCGGGTGCGACGCGTCGCACCCGCCTTTAATATGTCATTGTTCGTATAGGGTCAATAAAGTTCCTCAAAGTCCAGCGTAAAATCGTATCCCGACGGCACGAGGGAATCCCCCTCCCCCTGCATAAAATCTTCAAAGGTGAGGACAAAGCTAACGTATCCGCCGACATAGGTCGACAGCTCGTCCCGCCACATTTGCAGAGTGGCGGCATCGACTTCAAACACAAGAACGATTTCGCCCTCTACACCGCCGTCGTCGCCGACGAAGTATGCAAACAAGTCGTCGCGCACATTCAGTTTGCCGCTGTCGCCATACGGCAATGAATAGGTCATATCGGCGAGCGAAACGTCAAATTCAGAGGCGGACGCGCTGCCTGAAATGAGCAGGAATGCGCCGCCGTCCTCAGCGGTGCAGGTTTGGCCGCCTATGGTTACGCTGTCCTCCAGAGAGGCGTTTTCAAGGCATATAGTATTGCCGTTGACGTCGGTTATCTGTTCACCCAAGCTGTAGTAGTAGCCGACAGGGGCGTTGGGGTCATCCGCATTTGCGCCTGAAAATACTATGATTGCCCACAGGACGATTATTACGCACACGAAGGCGGAGGCGATGACCGACACGGCTACCGCCGCCACCGCGCCCGCGCCGCGGCCGGCTGCCGCACGCCCGCCCTTGCCCTGCCTGAGCTTGCCGACCGACTTGCCGTCTGACGTGGCGTTGAGCGCGCAGAATATAAGCTCGTCGTCGATATAGTTCAATGCGTCTGCAATTATGTTCATGATGCCCCTCCCGCAAAATAATGCTCTTTGAGATATTCGGATAGTTTGCCGCGCGTGCGCATGAGCATAGATTTAACTTTGCTCTGCGAAAAGCCGAGTTGAGAGGCTATGGCCTTTACAGGGCGAAATGACCAATAGCGCAGAATAAAGACATTGCGCTCGTCCTGCGGCAGAGAGCGCAGAAACAGGGTTATATGTTCGCCGAGTTCGCGCAGTTCTGCCTCCCCCGCCACGTCGCTGTTGCTGCGGACAATTTCAGAAAGTTCCGAAAGAGGGACTTCGACGTCGGGATTGCGTTTTTTTGCGTGCCTGTGTTCGTATTTTTTGAGCGACAGATTGCGCGTAATCCTGCACAGGTATGCCGAAAAACATGCGGGATTTCGGGGCGGAATGGTGTTCCACGCCGCAAGATATGTATCGTTTACGCACTCCTCGTTGTCCTCCCTGCAATGCAGAATACCGTCGGCGACGGAATAGCACAGTCTGCCGTACTTTTTATCCGTTTCAGATATCGCCGCGCTGTCGCGCGCGAAGTACATTGAAATTATCTGACAATCTTCCATTGTATATGCCTCCCATAATCAAGTACGGTTTTTTGCCTGCGGGGTTGCAAAAAAAGAAATTTTTTTAAGGCCGTATGCCTTTGAGGGTACATATCTGCGGGGTAACTTTCCAAAACACCCCCGCCGAAGGCTGATCTTCGGCGGGGGTGTATATGATTTACGTCAGAATATAACCGACAGATGAAATGCAATGAGTAAGGATTATTTTACGCAGTCGGCGTACAGCGGAAAGGCCGCGCACAGTTCGCTGACCTTAGCCCTGACGCTTTCAAATGCGCCCTCCCTCTGTTCGATAACGGCGGCGATGAGCCCGGCTATGGTTTTTGCCTCGGATTCCTTCATTCCGCGCGAAGTCATTGCAGGCGTGCCTATGCGTATGCCTGAGGTGACAAAGGGCTTTTGCGTATCGAAAGGAATGGCGTTCTTGTTGACGGTGATATGCACTTCGTCGAGTAATTTTTCAAGCTCCTTGCCCGTGATACCCTTGGAGGTGAGGTCAAGAAGTATGAGGTGGTTATCCGTTCCGCCCGAAACCATGTTTACGCCGAGAGAGGCAAACTCGTCAGCCATGGCCTTGGCGTTTGAAACTATCTGCCGCTGATAATCGGCAAAAGCGGGGTCAAGCGCTTCCTTAAAAGCAACGGCCTTGGCCGCGATTATGTGCATGAGGGGGCCGCCCTGTATGCCGGGGAACACGGCCTTGTCTATCGCCTTGCCGTACTGTTCCTTGCACATTATTACGCCGCCGCGCGGACCGCGGAGCGTTTTGTGCGTGGTTGTGGTGACAAAGTCGGCATAAGGTACGGGCGAGGGATGAACGCCCGCCGCCACAAGGCCGGCTATGTGGGCAATATCTACCATCATATATGCCCCCACCTTGTCGCAGATTGCTCTTATGCGTTCAAAGTCGATGACTCTGGGATAGGCGCTTGCGCCTGAAACTATCATCTTGGGCTTGCACTCGACGGCAATCTTTTCCATCTCGTCATAGTCGATGACCTGGGCGTCGCGGCTGACGCCATAGGGGACGATATTGAAGTACTTGCCCGATATATTGACGGGTGAGCCGTGAGAAAGGTGGCCGCCGTGGGCGAGGTTCATGCCCATAACCGTATCGCCGGGCTGAAGCATTGCAAAGAACACGGCAAGGTTTGCGCTTGCGCCCGAATGGGGCTGAACGTTGCAGTACTCACAGCCGAAGAGCTGTTTTACGCGGTCGCGGGCGAGGTTTTCGGCTATGTCGACAAACTGGCAGCCGCCGTAATAGCGGTGGCCAGGGTAGCCTTCTGCATACTTGTTTGTGAGGTGGCTGCCCGCCGCGGCAAGCACCGCCGGCGAAACAAAATTTTCGCTGGCGATCAGTTCGATATTGTTCTGCTGGCGCGAAAGCTCAAGTTTCAACGCTTCCGCAACTTCGGGGTCGGTCTGTTCGATGAGAGAGATGTCTATCATTATTTTTCTCCGAATTTAATATTTATGCAGCAATTATACCACACATAAAAAAAATATACAATGATTTAGCATAAATTTATAAAAAAGTTTTGCCTGCGCACGGCAAACGCGCCCGCGCGGAGTTCCTCCGCGCGGGCGCGTTTTTAAGGTCTGATTATTACGGTCTTAAAGATTTTCATTCAGGAAGTCTTTAAGCTCTTCCTTGGGCATGAATCCGAGCGACTTGGCCATCATTTCGCCGTCTTTGAAGATGGCGACATAGGGTATGGACATGATGCCGTAACGGCTGGCGAGGTCGGAACATTCGTCCACGTCCACCTTTATAAATACCGCCTTGTCGGCAAATTCTGCCGAAACACTTTCAAGCACGGGCGCAAGCATTTTGCAGGGGCCGCACCATGTTGCAAAAAAATCGCACACGACGGGCTTATCGCCCTTTAAAAGCTCATCGAACTGCGCGGAATTGACTTGTTCAGCCATTGTTGTTTCCTCCTTATGGTTTTATATAATTATAGATTTCATCAAACGGCACTTTTTGAGTTGTGCCGTCTGCCATTTTTTTAATGTCGACGCGGCCCTCTTCAAGCTCGTTTTCACCGATGACCGCAACATAAATAGCGCCCAATTTATCGGCATACTTCAGCTGGGCCTTGACGGAGCGTTCCATCAGATCACATTCGGCGGAAACGCCCATTGCGCGCAGACTGCCCGCGAGGGCAAAGGCCTTTGCGCGGCTTTTGCCGTCCATGCCCGCTATGTATATGGCGGGAACGGGGGGCTGAGGGAAGCTGACGGAAGTGTTTTCCATCAGGAGCATGAGCCTTTCGATACCTGCGGCAAAACCTACGGCGGGCGTAACAGGGCCGCCGAGTTCGGCTATAAGGCCGTCGTACCTGCCGCCCGCGCAGACCGTTCCCTGTGCGCCGATCGAAGTGGACACAAATTCAAACACGGTGCGCGTGTAGTAATCCAACCCCCTGACTATATTGGGATTGACGACAAAATCTATACCCTGAGCGGTGAGGAGTTCCTTTACGCTTTCAAAATGGGCGGAGCAATCGGGGCAGAGATAATCGAGGATGACGGGCGCGTTTGCCGCTATCTTTTTGCAGCCCTCCTCCTTGCAGTCGAGCATGCGCAGCGGATTTTTGCCGAAACGTTCGCGACAGGTGGGACACATTTCGTCCAGACGGGGAGAGAAGTATGCCCTGAGGGCGGCGTTGTATTCGGCGCGGCAGCTTTTGCAGCCTATGGAATTGAGTTCGAGGCGGGTGCCGGCTATACCCAGCTTGTTCAAAAACGAGGAGGCCGCAAAGATGACTTCGGCGTCGGCCGCGGGTGCGGGCGAGCCATACACCTCCACTCCGAACTGGTGAAATTCGCGCAGGCGGCCTGCCTGCGGACGTTCGTAGCGGTAACAGGGGGTTATATAGAAGGACTTCATGGGCAGGGGGCTGGACGCGAGGCCGTTTTCGATGAACATGCGCGCCACGCCCGCGGTGCCTTCCGGCTTTAAGGTGACGGAGCGGCCGCCCTTATCGGTAAATGTGTACATCTCCTTGTTGACGATATCTGTGGTGTCGCCCACGCCGCGGGCAAAAAGTTCGGTATGTTCGAACACGGGAGTGCGCACTTCCCTTATATTGAACTGCCGCGAAACTTCGCGCGCGCAGTCCTCAACAAACTGCCATTTATAACTTGAAGAAGGCAATACGTCCTTCGTACCCTTGGGAATGTTTATCATAAAAAAACTCCGTATATTTTTAAAAGCACATTCAACGCGGCATATTGCCGCATGAAATATTATTTATTCGTTTTCGGAAGCGCTGAAGCCCGTGACTTTGAGATGTTTTCTGCCGCCGCACACTTCCATGAGCTTGCCGATATGGTCGTTGACATACTTCTTATTGATTTCCACGGTGACGAGGGGATAATCGTTGCCGCCCGCTTCAAAGGAGATGTCCTCCAAAAGGTACTCCATTACGGTGTGAAGGCGGCGGGCGCCTATGTCCTCGGAAGTTTCGTTAAGCTCTTCGGCAACTTCGGCTATGCGCTCGATTGCGTCAGGCCTGAACTGAAGGTCGATGTTATCCACGCCGAGCAGGGCGGAATACTGCATGGTTATGGCGTTGTGAGTCTGCGTGAGGATGTTTACAAAGTCCTCCTTTTTGAGGCTTTTGAGTTCGACGAGGACGGGGAAACGACCCAAAAATTCGGGGATGAGATCTTCCACCTTGGACACATGGAACGCGCCCGCGGCGATGAACAGAATGTAGTCGGTCTTTACAGGGCCGTACTTGGTCATGACCGTGCAGCCTTCGACTATGGGCAATATGTCGCGCTGAACGCCTTCACGCGAAACGTCCACGCCGCCGCGCGACGCGCCGGCTATTTTATCTATTTCGTCGATGAAGATTATTCCGTCGTTTTCGGCGCGGCGGATGGCTTCGGCCTGGACGGAATCGTTATCTATGAGTTTATCGGCTTCTTCGGCCATGAGAAGATTGCGCGCTTCGCGCACGGAGATACGCCTCTTCTTTTTCTTGTGCATGCCGAGCGAGCCGAACACAGAGCCTAAGTCTATGGCGGCGCCCTGGCCGGGGGAGAGTTCGAGGGGCTTGGGGTTGTCGTTTACCTCTATCTCTATCATGGTAGCGTCGTACTTGCCGGCGTGAATGTCGTCAACAAGGTTGTTTTCAAACACTTCGCGCGAAAATTCACCGCGCTCCTCCTTCTTTATCTCTGCCAGGACTTTGGCTATTTTGCGCTCGGCAATGGCCATGGCCTTATAGCTGACCTCCTGCGTCTTTTCCTCCTTGACGAGGCGGATAGCACATTCTGCAAGGTCGCGGATCATGCTCTCCACATCCCTGCCGACATAGCCGACTTCGGTATATTTTGTGGCCTCCACCTTTAAAAAAGGTGCTTTGACGAGCTTTGCAAGCCGCCTTGCGATTTCGGTCTTGCCCACGCCCGTGGGGCCCTTCATGATTATGTTTTTGGGGGTCACTTCCTCCCTGAGTTCGGGCGAGAGCCGGGCGCGGCGGTAGCGGTTACGCAGCGCTATGGCGACGGCCTTTTTGGCTTCGTCCTGGCCGATAATATATTTGTTCAATTCGTGTACTGTCTGTTTAGGTGTCAAGTAATCCATAAATTTAATCCTTACCGAGTAGTTGTTTGTATTCCGAGATATAGTCGATCGAGCGCTGCGCAAGAGCGGCATAGCGCTGCTTTTTATCGCGGATAGGGGGGTCGCACGCCCTGAGTATGCCGAAGTTGGCGTTCATGGGAGTGAAATTTATGTTTGGCGTTGATATATGTGCCGATAAAGCGCCAAGCACGCAGACGTTCTGCGGAACGACGGGTGACATGCCTCGGAGTTTTCTGTCTAAGTGGACGGCCGCGAGAAGGCCGCTTGCCGCGCTCTCCACATATCCCTCCACGCCCGTCATCTGGCCTGCAAAGAAGAGCCTGCCATCCTGCTTTAACGAAAAATCGGCGTTGAGATGTTCAGGGGAATTTATGTAAGTGTTGCGGTGCATTACGCCGTAACGCAAGAACTCGGCGCCCTTAAGGGCGGGAATGAGCGAAAATACGCGCTTTTGTTCGGGGAATTTAAGGTTGGTCTGACAGCCCACAAGGTTATAGGCCGAGCCATCCGAATTTTCCTTTCTGAGTTGCAGGACGGCATAAAACTTGTTGCCCTGCGCGTCGCGCAGACCCACGGGTTTGAAAGGGCCGAAGCGCAGCGTGTCGGCGCCGCGAGCCGCCATTACCTCTACAGGCATACAGCCTTCGAATATTTCGCCGCGTTCGAAGTCGTGAAGCACGGCGCGTTCGGCGGAAAGGAGCTGTTTGACAAACAGCTCGTACTCCTCCCTGCTCATCGGGCAATTGATATAATCGTCGTCGCCGCGGCCGTATCTGTCGCCGACGAAGGCGCAGGTCATGTCTATAGATTCGCGGGCGACTATGGGCGCGGACGCGTCGTAAAAATGCAGTTCGCCGCCCAATTTGTTGCGGATATCTTCTGCCAGGGCACTGCATGTCAGCGGGCCCGTGGCGACAATGCACCACACGTCAGAAGGCAGGCGCTCTACCTCGCGGCAGACGACCTTGATATTGGGGTGGTTATATATTTTGTGTGTTATATACTCCGCAAAGAGCTTTCTGTCCACGGCGAGCGCACCGCCCGCGGGAACGCGGGTGGCGTCGGCCGCTTCAATTATGAGCGAGCCGATTATGCGCATCTCCTGTTTTAAAAGGCCGCAGGCATTGGCGTAGGGGTCGTTGCCTTTGAGCGAGTTGGAACAGACCAGCTCGCCAAAGTTTTTATCTGAATGGGCGGGAGTAAACTGCGAGGGCTTTATGTCGTATAGTTCAACATTGTGTCCGGCGCAGGCAAGGCGGTAGGCGGCCTCGCAGCCGGCAAGACCGGCGCCGATGACTTTAACTGTCATTGTTATTATCACTTTCCGCGGTCTGCGGGATATCGACGCTGTAGCTGCAATTTTTGTCCGAACACTTTATCTTGCCGCCCTTGCGGACAAGGAATTTGCCGCAGTCCGGACATTTGTCGCCTGTGGGGACATCCCAGCTTAAAAATTTGCAGGCGGGATAGCCCGTGCAGCCGTAATAAATTTTGCCGTTTTTGGAGCGCATCCTGCGCATCGGCTTGCCGCATTCGGGACACTTGCCGTCGGTCTTTTCGCCCTCCCTTGCCGTGCCGCCGGCATCGCCGAGAGGCTGGCGCGAGCCGCAGTCAAGACATTCGGTATAGGCGCCGTATCTGCCGTTTTTGATGAGCAGGGTGCCGCCGCAGGAGGGGCATTTTTCTTCCGATATCTTGGCGTCCATGGGCAGAATGGTTGAACACGAGGGATATTTGGGGCAGGCAAGGAATTTGCCGTAACGGCCGCTTTTTACCACCATATTGGCGCCGCACTTGGGACAGAGAACATCCGAAATTTCGGCCTGCGTTTCGCTGACGATATTCGAACACTTGGGATAGTTGGAGCAGGCGAGATATTTGCCGTATCTGCCGTTGCGGCGTATCATGGGCGAGCCGCACTTTTCGCATTTGATATCGGTCATCTCGTCGCCGTCGCAGGCGGCCGAGCGGAGATGTTCGGCAAACGTGGGATAGAAGTCGGCTATTATCGTGCGCCAATCGACGCCGCCCTCCTCTATCTTGTCGAGGTCGGCCTCCATGCGGGCCGTAAAGCCGACGTCCATTATGTCGGTAAAATAGCGGACGAGCATGTCGGTAATTTTATACGCGACCTCGGTGGGAACCATATACTTGCCGTCCTTTACCACATATTTGCGCTTATTGAGGACGGATATTATCGAGGCATACGTCGAAGGGCGGCCTATGCCCTTTTCGTCCATGGCCTTGACGAGAGAGGCGTCGGTATACCTGAGCGGGGGACGGGTGAACTTTTGCTCCTTGACGAGTTCCCTGAGGTTGAGGGCGTCGCCCTCCTCCACGGGCGGGAGCAGTTTGGCGCTTTCCTCCTCGCCTTCGGAAACATTCTGATATGCGGCCGTGTAGCCCGCGAACAGGAGCGATTTGCCGCTGGCCTTGAAGGTATAGCCCGCCGATTGGGCTTCGACCTGCATGGAGTTGTACAGCGCTTCCGTCATTTGGGATGCGACAAAGCGGTCGTACACAAGTTTATATATATTATAATGCTTTTTATCGAGATACTGTTTTACGCTTGCGGGCGTGACCGCAAGGTTGATGGGGCGGATGGCCTCGTGCGCGTCCTGCGCACCCTTTTTGGTTGCGTAGACGTTGGGTTTGGAGGGGATATAGTCTGCGCCGTAAGTGTTGGTTATAAAGTCGCGGGCCATCTGCTGGGCTTCGGCGGAAACGCGCGTGGAGTCCGTACGGATATAAGTTATTAAGGCTATGTGGTCGCCGCCGACTTCCATGCCCTCGTAGAGGTGCTGTGCGACGAGCATTGTTTCAGGCGAGGACATGCCGAACTTGTTTGACGCGTCCTGCTGGAGCGAGGACGTGGTGAAAGGCGCGGGGGCGTGCGATTTGGTGACGCCGCTTTTGACCTTTGTGACGACAAAGTTGCCGCCGCGGACGGCCTTTTCTACCTCATCCGCCTGCTCCCTGGTTATCGACTTGCCGCTCTTTTTGAGCTGATAGGTGGCCTTGAAGGGCGAATACTTTGATGAAACATCCTGAAGCGAGGCCGTAAAGACATAATACTCTTCAGGGACGAAGGCGGCGATTTCGCGCTCGCGGTCGACGATGAGTCTGAGCGCAACCGACTGAACGCGCCCCGCGGACAGTCCGTTCTGTATGCGGTTGTTTAAAAGCGGTGAAAGTTTGTAGCCCACAAGCCTGTCCAGAACCCTGCGCGCCTGCTGGGCGTCGACGAGGTTATAATCTATTTTTCTGGGGTGCTTTAAAGCGTTTTCAACCGCCTTGGGGGAAATTTCGTTGAACTCCACCCTGTTTTCGCCGTCGGCGTCCATGCCGAGAACTGTCTGCAAATGCCAGCTTATGGCCTCGCCTTCGCGGTCAGGGTCGGTTGCAAGATATACGCGCCCGGCCTTCTTCGCCTCCTCCGCAAGGCGCTTGATTACCTCCTTTTTGCTGGGGGTAATTTCGTAACGCGGTTCAAAGTTATCGGAGATTTTAACACCGAGAGTGCGCTCCGGAAGGTCGCGGACATGGCCGCCTGAAGCGTCGACTTTGAATTTGCCCTTTAAATATTTTGAAATTGTCTTTGCCTTGGAAGGCGATTCAACTATGATAAGATCCATGATTTTACTACCTGCTTATCGTTTTTGATGCGCCGGACGGACGGCGATTTATGAACACCGCACACTGTGCGGGAAAGTTTTATAGGATAAAATTATGGGAAGTTACACGGCAGAATAGATATTGCCGCCGCACCTGATTACAAGGCCCTTGATTTCAAGAGCGGAAAGCGTTGTGACCGCCTGAAAGACTTTTATGCCCACGCCCTGCGCTATCGCCCGGACATGCGACTGGCCGTTTTGCCGAAGAAAGGTTATTACGGACTGCTCCTCAGGGGGGAGAGACTCCGCTTCAGATTTGTATTCTAAACCGAAACAACTGAAAATGTCAAGCGCATCCTGACAGAGAAAAGCGCCGTTTTTTATGAGTGAATTGCTGCCCTCGCCCGAAGATATGCCGAGGGAATGGGGAAATGCGAATACCTCCCGCCCGTAATCGGCGGCATAACCCGCGGTTATGAGAGCGCCGCTCTTTTTGGGAGCAGCCGCGACGAGTACGCCGCGCGACATGCCTGCAATTACGCGGTTGCGGACGGTGAACATATACCTGAGAACGGCCGTGTGCAGAGGCCATTCGGAGATAAGAAGTCCCCTTTGGCTCACCTCCTTTAAAAGGCTTGCGTTGGCAGAGCCGAAAGCGCTGTCCAACCCGCCGGGCAGAACGCAGATTATGTTGCCGCCAGGCAGGGCGCCGCGGATGGCGGCGCTGTCCGCGCCGTCGGCAATGCCTGTGACGACCGTCATTTTTTCGGATATGCGGCCGGCGATCTTTTTGCACGCGGCGAGTGTGGCCGCCGGAGTGCGGCGCGAACCGACTATCGCAAAGCAGTCGCTTTTAAGAAGTTCCGTGCGGCCGAGGCAGTAAAGAACCAGCGGCGGTACGGGAATTTCGCCGAGCAGACGGGGATAGAGCGGGCTGTTCAAGGTGACGCATGTAACGCCGCTTTCCTCCATCCCGCGGAAGATACGGTCGCGGCAGGCGGCGTCGGCAAAGTCGGCTTTCAACTTATTATATACTCCGATACCCAAACTTTTAATCAGCATATCAGAATATTTTATGTGTTCGCCGTCATTTTCATCTGCCGCACACAAAAAAGCGCGCTTCTGTTTGTAATTCAGTTGCTGAAAACTGTCCGCGACGATAATGTCGCGCTCTTTGCTTGTGTAGTCTGTCATTCTTTGATGTCGAAATTGCGGTAGGACGTGGCCTCCAGAACATGTTCGGGCTTTATTTCGGCAGATAAATCGAGATCGGCTATTGTGCGCGCAACCTTGATTATGCGCGAGCGGGCGCGCGCCGACAGGGACAATCTTTCGAACGCGTCGCGCAGGATACCTTCGCACCCGGCGGAAAGGCGGCAGTATTTTTTTATGTCGCTTTCGCTCATGTTGGCGTTTGTGTACGGGCCGCCGAAGCGTTCGCGCGCGATGGCGCGGGCGCTTTCCACACGCTTTTTTACCTCGGCACTTGTTTCGCCGCCCGTTTCGGAGGCAAGCTCGTCATACTTTACGCTGTCGACTTCGACCTGGAGGTCGATTCTGTCGAGGAGCGGACCTGAAATTTTTGCGCGGTAGCGGCGTATCTGTGCAGGGGTGCAGGTACATTCCTTATAAGTCGAGCCGAAGTTGCCGCACGGGCAGGGGTTCATGCTGGCGCACAGCATGAAGTCGGCGGGGAATGTGACTGCGCCGCCCGCGCGGGTGACGGTTATCACCTTGTCCTCAAGCGGCTGGCGGAGAGATTCGAGGGCGGAGCGCGAATATTCGGGCAGCTCGTCTAAAAACAACACGCCTTTGTGCGCCTTTGAAATTTCGCCAGGGCGTATCTTTGAATTGCCGCCGCCGCACAGCGAAACGGTGGTTGCCGTGTGGTGGGGCGTGCGGAACGGGCGCAGGGAAATTATTCCCTCCTCGTTGAGTTCGCCCGCCACGGAGTGGATCTGCGTGACTTCGAGGGCCTCCTCAAAGGTCAGGTCGGGCATTATGGTGGGTATGCAGCGCGCCAGCATGGTCTTGCCCGCACCGGGAGGGCCGGAAAGCAGTATGTTGTGGCCGCCAGCAACGGCAATTTCAAGCGCGCGCTTGGCTATATCCTGACCCTTGACGAGGGATATATCCATGCCGTAACGCGCGTTCTTTAAGACGGCGGAAAAACTTTTTGAGGCGACGGGCTGAAAGCTCTGCCCGCCTTTGGCAAAGGCGACGGCCTCCGAAAGGCTTTTGAGGGCGTAGGCTTCTATGCCCTCGATATAGGCCGCCTCGTTGGCGTTGCGCCACGGGATGATGAAACGGGTATAGCCGCACCGCTTTGCCGATATAAGGGCGGGCAATATGCCCGAAACGGGGCGTATGGAGCCATCGAGCGCCAATTCGCCCAGCACGATAATATCATCCGAATCAAAACCGGGCAGCTGTTCGCTGGCCTTTAATATGGCGAGAGCGATGGGTAAATCGTAGTGACTGCCCTCCTTTTTTATGTCGGCAGGGGCAAGGTTGACGGTCAGCCTGTTGACGGGGAAGTGCAACTGCGAATTGCGGATGGCGGAGTTTACCCTCTCCCTGCTCTCCTTTACGGCGGCGTCGGGAAGGCCTACAAGTTCGTAGGAGGTCATGCCTCTGTTTATATCGGCTTCAACTTCAACCGGCACACCGTCAAGGCCGATAAGCGCAAAACTTTTTACCTTTGCTAACATAATATTCTCCCTTACGCGCAGGCCGCGGTCCGCGGGGCGGAACGGGCGCGTTTACTCTGTAACGGCAATATAAAAGAATAGCTCCCGCGCGCAGCGGGAGCTTTTTTAAATTACTTTGCTTCCTTGATTTTTGCAGCCTTGCCTGTAAGTCCGCGAAGGTAGTAGAGCTTTGCCCTTCTGACCTTGCCCTTTCTTACAACCGTGATGGATGCAATCTTGGGTGAATGCACGGGGAAAGTTCTCTCCACGCCGACGCCGAAGGAGAGCCTTCTTACGGTAAAACTTTCCCTGATGCCGCCATGCTTTTTGGCGATGACGACGCCTTCAAAGTTCTGTATTCTTTCCTTGGTGCCTTCTATAACCTTGAAGCCGACCTTCACGGTGTCACCAACGTTGAATACGGGAATGTTTTCCTTCATGCCTTCCTTTTCGATAGCTTCGACCAAACCTTTCATTCTTCTGTCCTCCTGTATATTAAAGCGTGCCAAGACGCCCTGTATTTGAAATCAGCCTTTATATCTTACCAAACAAAAAAACAAAACGCAACTAAATTAAGGGGTGTATCGCAATTTTCACAAAAGAATTTTTGCTTTTGCCGGACGCTATACCATATATATAATATATGGTCGGCGGAGCCGCATAATCAGGCCGTAAAGGCGTTTTCGATATGGTTTATGCTGCCGGGCATAACCTCGATTATGTCAAAGCGGACGACGCAGTCTATGCTTTTGCCCGCAAAATAGAAGCGGGCGCAGTTGACATACCTGCGCTGCCTGTCATGGCGGACGGCCTCGTTGGGGCGGCCGAAGGAGTCGCCCGTGCGGGTTTTGACCTCGATAAAGGCCAGATATCCGCCCTTTTTTGCAATGATATCTACCTCGCCGAAGGGGCAGCGGAAGTTGCGGGCCTCTATCTTGTAGCCCTGTCTTTTGAGATATTTCACCGCCGCCCTTTCGCCCGAAAATCCCAGACGGCGCTTTATGCCTTTTATTGCCATTTCGAGGTGAAACTCCTGCGGTGAATGGGCGTGAGTCCCCTTTCTGTTATGGCCGCGATATGGGCGGCCGTGCCGTAGCCGGCGTTCTTTTCGAAGCCGTAACCGGGATAGACCGCGGCATATTGCGCCATCAGCTCATCGCGGTAGACCTTGGCTATAATAGAAGCGGCGCCTATGCAGTAACAGCTTGCGTCGCCCTTGATTATGCTGCTCTGCTCCATTGCTATATCGAGAGTCATATTGCCGTCGGTAAGCACATAGTCGGGAGTGACCGACAGGCTTTCAACTGCGTTTTTCATGCAGAGGCGGGTGGCCTGAAGTATGTTTATCTCGTCAATAATCTGCGGTTCAACGCGGCATATTGCCCAGGCAACCGCCTTTTGCCTGATAAGTTCAGCCAGAGCCGCGCGCCGCTTGGGGGTGAGTTTTTTGCTGTCGTCCACGCCCTCTATCATTTCGTCTGACGGCATTATGACGGCCGCGCACACGACGGGACCCGCCAGCGGGCCGCGGCCGACTTCATCTACGCCGCAAACGTATTTATACCCCAAAGAATGAAGTTTTCTTTCGTGCGATAATTTATCCATAAATCAAAATTCGAAGCCGTCGCAATCTGATAGGTCATCAAACGTTACGGGGCCGAGCCTGCCCTTTCTGAAATCGTCGATAACGGCGCGCTCGCCGCGCTCGTAGTCGGGCTCACCCCCGCGCAGCACAAAGCCGCGGCGGCGGCAGACGCATTCGAGCAGTTCGACGGGAGTACCGCCCTCCGCGCCATACCTGTCTTTAAGATATCGGGGATACTTTGCCGAAAGCTCTTCAAGCAGGGCGAGGGCGACGTCGTCGATGTCGAGAATGTCGTCGTTGAGCGAACCGACAAAGGCGAGGCGGACGGCAAGCTTCTGATTTTCAAAGGCGGGAGGAGTTGTTCCCGGAGTATCCAGAAGCTCGAAACCGTCGCAGCGTATCCACTGTTTGCCGCGCGTGACGCCTGCCTTATCGCCCGTGGCGGCGCGCTTTTCGCGCGAGAGCAGGTTTATGAGCGTGCTTTTGCCCGTGTTCGGCACTCCGCAAACCATAAAACGGAATATGCGGTTGTAGCCCTTTGCAAGACTTTTTTGCTGTTTTTCGGCGACCAATTGTGTGATTGCCCCCGTAATATCCCGCCGCGAATTGCCATTCACCGCGTTCAGCTTTATGCACGCGCCGCTGCGCGAGCGGATGAGTTTGACAAACTCGTCCGTAGCCTTGTTGTCGGCAAGGTCGCACTTGTTCAGAACATATAAAACGGGACGCGAGCCAAAGGTCTTTTTAAGGTTTTTATTGTAGGACGACGCGGGGCAGCGCGCGTCAAGCACATAGATTATGCCGTCGCAAACGCTGACGGACTCCTCCATCATCCTCATGGCCTTGGTCATGTGGCCAGGAAACCATTGTATGTGTTTCATAGCTTTATTTATCCTTGTCGTCCGCCAGCAAATCGGGGCGCATTTTCTTTGTCAGTTTAAGGCTCTCCTCCCGCCTCCACTTTTCAACATTCTGATGATTGCCGGAGAGGAGAACTTCAGGCACGGCAACGCCGCGAAAGACGGCCGGGCGCGTGTATTGGGGGTATTCCAGGGCACCGCCCGTAAAACTTTCGTCGACGAGCGAGCGGTCGGCAAGCACGCCCGCGACATTGCGAGCCACTGCGTCGCACACGACCATTGCGGGCAGTTCGCCGCCCGTGAGAACATAGTCGCCGATGGATATCTCCTCGTCGATGAACATGTCGATTATGCGCTGGTCTATACCCTCGTAATGGCCGCAGAGCAGCAGAAGATGCCCGCAAGACGCCAGCTCCACAGCTCTGCGCTGGTTGAACGTGGCGCCCTTGGGGGACATATATATGCGGTGCGCGGCATGGTCGGGGTCGACAGCCTCTATTGCGGAGGCTATGGGTTGGGGCATCATCACCATGCCCGCCCCGCCGCCGAAGGGATAGTCGTCGCACTTCATGTGCCTGTCCCGGGAGTAGTCGCGTATGTTGACTATATCTATATCAAGTTTTCCGCTTTCGGCCGCGCGGCCGATTATGCTTGTTTTAAGCGGCCCGAACATTTCGGGGAAGAGCGTGAGAATGGTTATCTTCATGGCAGTCAGTACAGGGCGACTTCATCGAACCGTTTTTTATTGACGGTAACTCTTTTATTTACTACGTCTATATCGTCTATTACGCCTTCTGCCGCGGCAAAGGTGATCTTTTTGCCGACGCCTTCAACGACGTATATATCCGTCTTTGCGGGGGTTATGTCGACAATTGTGCCGAGTACTTTGCCCTTTTCGGTGACGACTTCGCAGCCAAGCACGTCGACGAGATAAAAGGTGTCCTCAGGGAGTTCGGGAGCGTCCTCACGCAGGACTAATACGTCCTTGCCGCGCAGAAGTTCGGCGGCGTTCCTGTCGGCAATGCCGCGAAGCATAAGAAAGGCGCAGTCGCCCGCGGGGCGGACGGACAGAAGTTTATATTCTGTGCCGTCGATGAACACCCTTGAAAAAGAGCGCATGTCCTCCGCGCTGTCCGTATGGGTCTTTACCTTTATTTCGCCGCGGATACCCTGCGGCTTGAGTACTGTTGCAACCGTTAAAGTCTTTTCCATAATTTCAACCATATATGCAAGGCGGCCGCCCGCGCAGACCTGCGCGGCGGCCATGACAAAAGAGAAAAGGCGTTATGCCTTTTCTCTTCTGGTTATTGCTTTTCCTGAATTTCTACTACATACTTTTTGCTGTCGCGCGGGGTGGCATAGCGGACGAGGGTGCGCATTGCCTTGGCAATCTTGCCCTGCTTGCCTATGACCTTGCCCATGTCGCTTTCGGAAAGGAGTACGGTCACTTCGATAGTGTTTTCCTTTTCTTCGACCTTGTACTCGATTTCGTCCTTTTTGTCAGCAAACTGTTCAACGATGTATTTAATTAAATCCAACATGATTTTCTCCGCGGCGCATTAAAACCGGATTGAGGCGCCTTAAATTTTATTTTAATTTTTACTTCTTCTTTTTCTTGTTGTTGGTCTTGGGAGCAGAAAGTTTTGCGGGCTGTTCCATAGCGCCTGCCTTTACAAGATAGCTCCTTACCGTTTCAGTGGGCTGAACACCCTTGGAAAGCCAGCTTTTTGCCTTTTCAACATCGATGTTGATTTCCGTGGGGGTCTTTAAGGGGTCTACATAGCCGATTTTATCGATATATTCGCCCGACTGTGCCTTTCTGGAATCGATTACAACGATTCTGTAGAAGGGGGATTTTTTGTCGCCCATTCTTGTGAGTCTCATTTTTACTGCCATAGTTTTTATCTCCTGAAAAAATTATTTATTAACTTTGTTATTTAATCAAAACCGCGCGGGGCGAACGTCAGAAAGGTAATCTGCGCTTTCCGCCCTTGAGCTGTTTTATAAGCAATTTTGTCTGATCGAACTGTTTTAAAAGCTGATTTATTTCCTGCACGGATGTTCCCGACCCTGCCGCAATGCGCTTTTTGCGCGATGAATTTATTATGGAGGGGTCTGTGCGCTCCTTGGGAGTCATAGAAAGGATTATCGCCTTGGTGCGCTCTATCCTGCCTTCGTCTATATCGCCGTCCTTGATTTTGCCCGCAAGCCCCGGCATCATGGATACGAGGGCCTGTGCGCCGCCCATCTTTTTCATGCTTTCAAACTGTTCGAGGTAATCTTCCAAGGTGAAAGAATTTTCGAGCATCTTTTTCTGCATTTTTTTGGCCTGCTCTTCGCTGACGGCCTCCTGAGCCTTTTCGATGAGGGTGAGCACATCGCCCATGCCGAGTATGCGCGAAGCCATACGGTCGGGATAAAAATATTCCAGGTCGGTGAGCTTTTCGCCGACGCCTATGAACTTGATAGGTTTGCCCGTTACGGCCTTTATGGACAGACATGCGCCGCCGCGGGTGTCGCCGTCGAGCTTGGTGAGGACTATGCCGGTGACTTCAAGACGCTCGTTGAACGTCTTGGCGACGTTTACCGCCACCTGGCCCATCATTGCGTCGACGGTTAAAAGTATTTCCGAAACCTCCACCGCCGCTTTTATACGCTCAAGCTCCTGCATGAGTTTTTCGTCTATTTCCAAACGGCCGGCCGTGTCGATGATTACTGTATCATAGCCCATGGAACGGGCGTAATCGACGGCCTCGCGAGCCGTTTTTACAGGGTCCTGCGTACCCTTTTCAAACACTTCTGTGCCGGCGTTTTTGCCGACGACTTTAAGCTGGTTTATAGCCGCGGGGCGATAGATGTCGCCGGCGACCAAAAGGGGCTTTTTGCCGCTCTTTTTAAGGAACACGGCGAGTTTTCCGCACAGCGTTGTTTTGCCTGCGCCCTGAAGGCCGCACATCATTATTACCGTGGGAGGCTTGGGCGCGACGATGAGCTTGGAATTGCTGGAACCCATAAGCTCGATAAGTTGTTCGTTGACTATTTTTATTACCTGCTGGGCAGGGTTGAGGCTCTTTAAAATTTCCTGCCCGACGGCCTTTTCGGATACGTCTGAACAGAATTTTTTAGCTACCTGAATATTGACGTCGGCTTCGAGCAAGGCGACGCGCACTTCGCGCATTGCCGTTTTGATTTCAAGTTCGGTCAGCCTGCCGTGTTTTGTCAACTTGGAAAATATATGGTTTAATCTTTCTGATAAAGATGAAAACATTGCCATTTTTTCGACCTCAGGTTTTGTTTAGCGCCGTCATTGCCGCGGAAATTTTTTCCGCATAATCACATTCCGCAATTTGCCTTAATTTTGCAATATCTTCGGCATATTCGGGGTGCAATGACAAAAATTCATCCGCCCAGCGCAGGACGTTGGTCATGACGAACGACAAGCGCAGATCGCCTTCGGTGAGCAACCGATCATGTTGAAGGGTGTTTTCGTATCCTTCAAGCTGCTTTTTACACTGGGACAGACATTCCGACACAGCCTGACGGGATACGCCCTTTTGTTCGGCTATTTCCGACACGGTCAGGTCGAGATTGAAATATGAGTTTGTCATATCCTGCTGCGTAGGAGTAAGCAGACCGCCATACAAATCCCACAGGCGCATAAATTCAAGTTTGTTCATATAACGTGATACATTATAGCGGCCGCCTGAAATTTTGTCAAGTATTTTTGCTTGACAAATATTTTTCCGTTCAGAAAGTAACATAAAATGTTTTATATTTTAATAAAGTAAAGACTGCCGTCGGCGGGCCGCAAAAAAGTTGACCTTAGCCATGCAAAATGTTATATTTATACCATTATTGCATGAGCTGTCGGGAGGAAAGAGATGATGAAAAGGGTGATAGATGGCGTAGAATACGATACGGCCACCTCTACAATAGACAAGAAATTTACATACGGCGCATACGGCGCGGACAACGGTTACGAGGAAACCCTGTACATAACGCAATCGGGAAAGTACTTCATCTATACCTTTGGCGGTAAAGATTCAAAATACCCCACCGAAAATATTGTCCCGATCGAACACTGCAAGGTACGCGAGTGGATAATGTCGCACTAAACAGTGCGGAAAGCTGAAAGCGGCGCAGGCAAAATGATATTTTGCCTGCGCCGTTCAATTTTTTAGCAAAAACAGGTTTATGGCGCATGTTTATTGATTATAATATATGTAGATATAAAAATAAGAGGTCAAAGCCATGTCTGACGAAAGCAAAACCAACGAGGAGATGAACGGCGCCAACGCAAACGCCGGGGATACCGCCAAAAAGGAAGGGAGATTTTCGGGGTTCATTAAAAAGATGAGCCAGAAACTTGACGACGCCACATACGACAGCCGGCTATATTCCGACTTCAACAAGAACAACGTCAAGTATCAGGTATTTACGGGTACGGGCATATTTTCCGCCAATCCCGAAATTGCGGTTGTGGAACACCTTGACGGCGAGAGAAAATACGTCACCATGCTCGGCGAGGAAGATACAATCAAGGCGGGATGTCTGATAAGAAGAAATAACGACATAGCCGTCTGCCACATAACCGAAGTGGAGCCGACAACGCTGACGATTGAGTTCGAGGGCAAGACGAACAAAAAATCGGCTTTGAACATTTACATAGGCGAACAGGCCGAAAAGGTAAACGTAATAAAGGTCGGCGACGAATTTTATAAAGTCTGACCGTAAATTTGCCAGACAAATAAGATTATAACATTGTTTTTTGATTGCATAAATATAAAAGTCCGCCGAAGGCATTGCCGCCTTCGGCGGACTTCATATATTTCACAATCTCTCATTCATACTGTCCTCCGCCTCCCGCAAATCTATATTTTTTATGTTCCTCAAAATAAATGCCTCCGTATTATTTATTGAATATAACAGTATTATAACACAACCATAAATATGCCGCCCGTTTTCCCGCGATTGAACACATATTGAACTCTGTTTAACGCATAATTTTTCCCAAATTACTTTTACCTGCTTGCAAAAATACACTTTAGTGTGTTACACTATAAATGCGACGTTAACTGAATATTTTCACGCTATATCGGGGTACGAATTCAGCATTTCGTATCTCTATTTCCCGATATGGCGGAAAGTTAGCGTCGCAGCAGTCAGAGATACATGCAAGGCGTGTCTTCAAACGAAGGCACGTTTTTTTATTTGTTAAATATTTTTTGGCAAATTTTCCTTTTTTCTTGCAGAATGAAATATTATGTGTTATAATTGTCTTGCGACGTTAACTCAATTTTTGCCGCTATATCGGGATACGAGTCCTTTTTTTCGTATCTCTGTTTCTTGGTATGCGGAAAGTTAGCGTAGCTATAATCGGAGATACCATTAAATGCAGGGCGTGTCTTCGGTTGAAGATACGCTTTTTTATTTGTCCTGCAAATAAAATGTAAGGAGAATATTATGAAAAAAAGGTTACTAACCGCTCTCTTTGCGATCGCAGCATGTCTGAGCCTTTTCTTTGGTCTTGCGGCATGTAACGGTTGCAACAGTTGCAGCAGCTGCGGCAGCGTCAGCTTCAGTAGTTGCAACAGCAGTTGTAGCGGAACTGAACAAGACGGAACCGACCAAGGTGACGACACCGAACAGGGCGACGACACCGAACAGGGCAGCGACACCGAACAGGGCAGCGACACCGAACAGGGCAGCGACACCGAACAGGGCAGCGGCTCCGAAGAAGGCAGCGACACCGAACAGGGCAGCGGCTCCGAAGAAGGCAGCGGCTCTGAAGAGGGCAGCGGCTCCGAAGAAGGCAGCGGCTCCG
>CAYURN010000011.1:0-51973 GCA_964447305.1 uncultured Clostridia bacterium | reverse complement strand
GGCAAAATATAATTCCGTTTAGCAATAATACCACGTCAATTCTCTTGCCAAGGCGAGGAATATCATATTCAAATATAATTTCGCCGTTATCAAAATTGCGCAGAATACCCTTCATAATGGATATTTCGGCTTTCCATGCGTCCCTTGTAGTAGTAAGAGCTTCTCCATGATAGCTTTCGCACAAAATACCGAATATTAAATTGTCGTCAGTATTTACAAAATCTTTAAAACTGCTATTATACAAACATCGATTCATAAAAGAAGTTCCTATAAAATAACAAGATAATTGTATCATTATTTGTATTCTGTGTCAATATCGGTCTGTATACATACTGCATGGCGCGGCGGAGTTCTCTCCGCCGCGCTGTTTTTGTGGAAAATTATTTTATTTCCGTTGCTGAAATGCGAAACTGCTGACCGCCCGCGGCGGTGTAAGTCAGGCAACCGTTTAAGCTATCGCAATCGCCGTCAAAATATTCGTCGATAAGCGGTTTTAAGCTGCACAAAATATCTTCGGGTAAGATATGTAAATTTTCAGGCTTGATTTGCAACAAAACTTCATCATTTGTAGAATTTTTCGACACGTTTTTCATAAGCGTCCTCCGTTAAAATTTTTCGGCAATAGTGCGCACTCATTGCGTATCTATATTATACCCCTGTGTTTGACCAAAACGCAAATTTATTTGGTCAGACCGTGGGATAATATTTTGACGAAGGGACACTATTTTATGGATATTTTGTCGAAACTCTCTGAACGGCTAAAAGACTTGATGAACGAAGCGGAAATAAATGCTTTGAATCTTTCGAAGAAGATTTCTGTTGACCAATCTGCAATAGCGCGTGTTCTGAGAGCCGAGCGCATGCCTTCGTTAAAAACTCTTGTAGCTTTTGCCGACTTTTTTCATTGCTCAACCGACTACTTATTAGGTTTGTCTGATAATCTTGAAGAAAAAGAGTTTAAGACTCGACCGCCGTTTGCGGAACAACTTACTCTGTTGCTTAACCATTTCAAAATTTCGAAATACAGATTAGAAAAAGAAACGAAACTCACCGAAGAAACGGTAAACCGCTGGCATAAAGGCAAGTATGAGCCCACGATTGAAAGCATTGTGCGCCTTGCAGAATATTTTGACTGTACCACCGATTTTGTTCTCGGCAGAGAAAGTTAATTTTGTATCGCCCCAAATTTTCGGGGCGATTTTTATTTGCCTTTTAATGTATAAAATTGTGCGTGTTTCAAAGCCCTAAATAAAATAGCCCGAACATTCGTCCCCAAAAATCCCCGGCGGACGGGTTTATCTTTTCTATAGAGCTAATCACTTGCCAAATATCTTCTTGATAAATTTTGAAATCAAGTAAAAAATTAAAACAATAAAAGATATTCCTGCTCCAAATTTTATTTTCCCAATGGCATCCAACATTAAAAAACTGATAATCGACCCTCCGACAGTTATAGTTGCAGTTATGCCTACAATAATTTTCGCCACCTTTTTAGCTTCAAAGTAATGTTTATTGTATAAATTACTTCCTTTTGCAGGCGAATCTACCCCTTTTTTATAGCCATCTTTTCCCTTAGTCGCTCTCCACCAAGCATACTTGTGGAAGACAGGTTCGGTTACGCGGTTGACCGTCTTTGCCGAAATATCTCCTACAAGAGTCCCGTCCGAAATTTGACTGAATGGATTGGGCGCATATCCCCTCATTTCTTTATTTTTCTTTTTGGTTACTTTGTATTCAATTTTATCTTTTAAAGTCACTTTTCTTGCCATAAGATTTACCTCTTACTATAAGGATTAATTTCATCCTTATAGTAACATAATAAATATGACAAAAATAGGCATAATTAAAAAATTTGTTAAGGTTATTTTATAAATTCACAACAAAAAAGCTTGACAATGGTTTTTATTTCTCTTGTTTTTACAAGCAGCTTGCTTCATGTCACGACTTAGACTACCAAGAATATGGTCAACTTTATTTCAAACTAAAATTAATCGATAAATTTTAATAACGGCAATCATAATTTCAAATCCCTGATATTTGTGACAGGCGGCTTTTTGAAGAGTTCGTTGAAATCTTCAAGGCAGTCGAGTGCGTTGGCGATTTTCACGAGTGAAAGGAGTGAAATTTCGCCAGTCTGCTCAAAGCGGCGTATCGAGCCGTAACTCACGCCCGTGCGCTCGGCAAGCTGCTTTTGGGTAAGTTTTTTTGCCTTCCTTGCCGCCTTTTCGCGCTTAACAAGTTCATATACCGTACCCGTCAGCGACTGCGCCGACACAAAATCGGATATATCAAAAGTGTTCTTAATCATAGTACCAACATTTTAGCAATAATTTTTTATTTTGTCAATATATTGCCAATATTTTAGCAGTCTTAAACTTGTATTTCAGTAAAAAACTGCGGCGCCGAAACAAAATCGGCACCGCAGAAACTAAAATATTTTATTCACAGAGTTTATCGTATGCTTGCTTAACAACCTGAGCCATTAATGATCTTCTTTCTTCAAGAAATTTATTATAGGGCATATTCTCAAAATTTTTAGGCAAAGCATGTTGTGCGCATGCCTTTGCATAGCCATCCTCTCCCAACTTTGATCTGTATTCAGATACATACTTTTGCGGTTCCTTATCGGATATATCTATGTTTGTGGGATAATCCAGATATGTAAAATTTGCAAGTTGATTTCTATCTCTGTCATTAGTTATACCTATGCGCGCCAAATAATTTTTAGGAAAAATATGATGCCTGTCGATAGCACTTTTTGTACCGCTTACACCCAGCAAAAAATATTTTGATAAAGGAGTATTACTAAATAGCATCGGCGTATTTAACACTATCTGTGATGCAATGTAGCCATTCCATGAAGGCGAAATAGCCGCGGACGTATTAAGCTCGCTCGGTAATGTATAATTAAAGTAATCAGACGTAAAATGTGTTGCGATTGTTTTGTCCAAATAAGCAATAAACTCGTCTGCTGTATGCACATCCCTTAAATCAGCAAATTGTTTTTCAACATCACTTTCTGTTGAACCACTATAAAAAGAAGTAATTGCACTCATGAAGAACCATTTGCTTATACTTTTCTTTAATTGCAGCGGAGACAGATTATAATCGCACTTACCTATTAGATATAAGATATAGTTGAAAACGACCACGTTAGACGAAGCAACTAAATTATGACTTATATATCCAGCCTCACCGATAATGTTAAGAAACGCATGCCAATTGTTAAGGTTCATTACTTTATCAAGGGCATCCTTAAACCTCTGCAAATTCAAAGTTCTTTCATCCTCTGAAAATTTGCCAGTTTCAAGATTCTTACCGCGCAAAAGCATATATGCATATCTAAGCCTTGCACGTCTAAAACCAACGCCAACAGCCATGCGTATGAGATGGGCAGGGTCCACGGAAATAATATTGTTAAAAGACGTGTTTTGGGCAGGGACTCTTGAATTGGCACAAAACTCATTTATCTTATCGCTTGTATCGTTCTCATATACCGATATCAACGTCTGAATAAAATTATTTTCAGTAAGACTTTGCCCACCGGAATTTACGCGGACAAAAATATCTGCAACATCCTCCTCATCAGCATTATAATTTATTTCAAGAGTAGGCAGAGAATACTCCGATAGATTCAGTAAGTTATTAATGTTATTTTCTATCTCATATTCCTCATTATCGTTCAATGGCGGCAAAGACTTTTTCGCCCTGCCCTCATTATATTCCGCGATAAACTTTTTCCTGAAAGAAACAAGAGAATTCTTTTCTTTAGCAATAAAAACATCGCTTATTTTTGTGATCCACTCGCTATCCCTTTCGTAGGCCTTAGACCAAACAGCAAATTCACAAGTCATTGGATTGAAAGAAATTTTAATTTCTCTTTGCCGAAAATTTTTATCCTTGACTTTAACCCCGTATATTGCGGCAACAAGTGCCGTAAGACGTTGCTGACCATCTATTACCAGCTCCTTGGGTTCGTCGTATGTTTTTTCGCTATCGCCAATACTTGACTTTTTACTCTCGTAATCAACCGGTGATTCCCATAACATAATATATCCGATAGGGTACCCTTTGAACATTGAATCAAATAAATCACGCACCTTATTGTCTTTCCACACAAAAGGGCGTTGTAGATCAGGTAAGCCTATTCTGCCTGTTCGGACATCTCGAATTAAATCTCCGACTTTACTTGGTATATTTTTAAATAATTCTGTCGCCATAGTCTTTTCTCCAAGTATGTATTGTTTATCTCATTATATCACAATTTATTAACTCTCACAACAAAAACTGCGGCGCAAAAGCCGAAAGTGCTGATAACCGTCATGTTCAACGTAATCAGTGTGGACTGCGACATACGCACGCGCATACCAAAAATTGTGGTGACACACAACGAGGTAAAGATGGGCAATGCCTTGACCAATGTTTGGCAGAACGTCTGAGCTAAAGCTCCTCGCGCGGACTGTCAAGTCCTCTCTTAAAGCACAAAAAAGCACCCGCAATGGGTGCTTTTGGTGCTTGTGATCGGACTTGAACCGATACGGATTTTACTCCGAGGGATTTTA
Source organism: uncultured Clostridia bacterium (assembly GCA_964447305.1). Classification (GTDB taxonomy): domain Bacteria; phylum Bacillota; class Clostridia; order Christensenellales; family Borkfalkiaceae; genus Coproplasma. Next base: position 47,411 of record CAYURN010000011.1, on the reverse strand, counting down.
AGTCCCTTGCGTCTGCCGATTCCGCCACACAAGCGAATAAATATTATCAGGTTGAATAAGATAAAGTTGATATGTGCAAAGGACTTAAAATCCCCCGCCCCTCTGTCCACGCAAAAACATGTGTCATCGCGCCAAAGAGGTCGATTAGCAATTGCCTTGTAAGGATATCACTTTTACAAAGATTTGTCAATTATATTTGCACCGATAAAAAATGTTGTTATTGTTTGCGTTTTGTGGCTTGACAAACAGTTTGAAATAAGATATAATGAGATTAGTTATCAATAAGGAGGTAATCTTAATGACTTACGTATGTGATGTGTGCGGTTGGGAGTACAACGAAGAAGAAGGCGCGCCTGAGTACGGCATAGCGCCCGGAACCAAGTGGGAAGATCTGCCCGCCGATTTTGAATGTCCGCTCTGCTTTGTGGGCAAGGAACAATTTTCTGCAAAGGAATAATCTTTAATCATCTGTTGCGGCGCGACCTTAGGTCGCGCCGCAACATTTTTCAGCGCGCCCTGTACGGCCGTTATTCAAACACGTCGACCCGCATTTGGCGTCGGATAAGCAAGATATAAAATTTTTGTTGACATTGCAGGCGCGTTGTGATATAGTCGATTAAAGTTAAACGGCATATATGAGGCAGATAACGGGGTAAATATGGATAAAAAAGTCATTGCGCTGATTGCGCACGACGGCAAAAAAACCGAAATGGTGGACTGGGCCGTAAAGAACAGTGAAAAGCTCAAAGATTACGAACTCTGCGGCACGGGCAATACATCGCGCTGCGTTTCCGAAGCTACGGGGCTTTCGGTAAAGGGCTTTCTTTCGGGCCCGCTCGGCGGCGACCAGCAGATAGGCGCAAAAGTTGCCGAAGGCAAGATAGACGCCATAGTATTCTTCTGCGACCCGTTGACCGCCCAGCCGCACGACCCCGACGTGCGCGCGCTTTTGCGCATTGCCGTCGTGTACGATATCCCCATAGCCACCAACAAGTCGACCGCCGATTGCCTGCTTAAATAATATTTTGCAAATTTATCTTTTAAAATGCTTGCAAAATGAATAATTATACGTTATAATCAATATTGTTTAACAAAATATAAGTTTGCTATGAACGAGCGAGTAGCATTGGAATGCTGTTTTCAGCGAGCGGAAGACGGTGCAAGTTCCGCAATAAGCGCCTCTGTGAAGAACCCTCGGGAGCAAGTTACCCCAACCTCGTGCGGCGGGCAGTAGGGTAGCCGTCCGGCAGTACGTTAACTTGCTCTCAAAGTGACTGCTTTGCAGTAATTTAGGTGGCACCACGGACATTTTCCCCCTGTTCGTCCTAATATATATTGGGACGAACAGGGGGTCATTTTATATCAGGGCGCAGCCGCGGCAATTAAGCGTATCGCGCCTTGCGGCACGTTGAGTCATATCCCCCAAATGCTCAACCTGCTCAAACTAATTTTTTTGGAGGTCATTATGTGTTCAATCATCGGTTACGAAGGCAGGGATATATCCCTGCAGGAACTTGATATGGCGTTCTCGCGCTCCTATATGCGCGGACCTGACGCGCGCTGTATTCAAACGCTCGCCGGGGGATATATCGGCTTCAATCGCCTTGCAATCATGGGTCTTTCGTCGCTCGGTATGCAGCCCTTCTCGCTCAAGGGCAATCAGGTAGTGTGCAACGGCGAAATTTTCGGCTTCAGGCTCATACGCCGCCAACTCATCGAGCAGGGCTATGAATTCCGCTCGAATTCCGACTGTGAAGTTCTCCTTCCCCTCTACGAAGAATACGGCGTGGATATGTTCGCCATGCTCGACGCCGAGTTCGCCATAATAATATATGACAGAAAATCTCAGAAATTCGTCGCCGCGCGCGACCCCATAGGCATACGTCCGCTCTTTTACGCCTATTCAAAGAGCGGAAATATCATGTTCGCCTCCGAGGCGAAAGTTCTCATGCCTCTGACCGACAAGGTCTTCCCCTTCCCTCCCGGTCATTACTACAAGGACGGACAGTTCGTGTGTTACAGCGATATCGCCAAGGTCGATAAATACCTCGACGACAGCCACGAGGAGATATATAAAAACATAAATTCTCTCCTCACCGAAGGCGTAATCAAGCGCCTCGACTCCGATTCGCCCGTCGGCTTCCTTCTTTCGGGCGGGCTGGATAGTTCGCTCGTCTGCTCCATCGCGGCAAAATACTATAAAAAACAGGGTAAAAAGATTCGCACTTTCGCCGTTGGCATGAGCGAGGACGCCATAGACTTAAAGTACGCAAAGCAGGTCGCCGACTATATCGGCAGCGAGCATACCGAAATTTATATCAATAAAGACCTCGTCCTGAGCAGCCTCGAAAAAGTAATTGAAGTGCTTGAAACTTTCGATATAACCACCGTGCGCGCCTCCATGGGCATGTACCTCATCTGCAAGGCCATCCACGAACAGACCGACGTCCGCGTTTTGCTCACGGGCGAAATATCTGACGAGCTGTTCGGCTATAAATATACCGACTACGCCCCCTCCGCCGAAGAATTTCAGCGCGAAAGCCAGAAGCGCATAAGGGAGCTGTACATGTACGACGTTCTCCGCGCCGACAGGTGTATATCCGAAAACTCCCTGGAAGCCCGCGTTCCCTTCGGTGACCTTGAATTTGTTAAATATGTCATGTCGATCGACCCGCAGAAAAAGCTCAACACCTACAATATGGGCAAGTATCTCCTGCGCAAGTCGTTCGAAGGCGACTACCTCCCCCACTCCATACTCTACCGCCAGAAAGCCGCCTTTTCAGACGCCGTCGGCCACTCCATGGTCGACTACTTAAAGGAGTATGCCGAGGGCATATATACGGACGAACAGTTCGCAACTCTCTCCGCAAAATACACTCACGCAAGGCCCTTCACAAAGGAATCTCTCCTCTACCGCGAAATTTTCGAAAAGTATTACCCCGGCCAGGGTCACCTTATTTCCGACTTCTGGATGCCCAACAAAAATTGGGAAAACTGTGACGTGGACGACCCTTCCGCCCGCGTCTTGAAAAACTACGGCGCCAGCGGCGTTTGATCTGCCGTAAACCGCGGTTGCCCCGGGCATATCCCCCGACGAACGCAAAAAATCAGATATTTTTTTCAAGGAGTATTATAATGAAACACACCGATATAAAACCCATTCTCGCCTCTCCGGAGGAATATTTCGGCCGCCCCGTCACCGTCTGCGGCTGGATCCGTTCCTACCGCGACAGTAAAAATATGGCGTTCATCGCCCTCAACGACGGCACCACCCTGCCCCACTTGCAGATCGTCATCGACAAATCCGCCGTTGTCCTGCCCGAAGGCGCTTCGCGCGTCGGTTCGTCGGTAAAAATCGACGGCGTCGCCGTCAAGTCCCTCAACAAAAACCAGGCGGTGGAAGTCAATGCCGAAAAAGTCACCCTCCTCGGCGATTGCCCCCTCGACTATCCTATTCAGAAAGCCAAAACTTCTCTCGACTATTTAAGAACCCTCCCCCACCTCCGCGTTCGCACCAACACCTTCAACGCCGTGTTCAGGATAAGGAGCAAAATCTCCGCCGCCATCCACCGCTATTTCCAGGAACGCGACTACATCTACGCCCACACCCCCATCATCACGGGCAGCGACTGCGAAGGCGCGGGCAAAATCTTTCAGGTCACCACCCTCGGCTTTGCCCCCGAATATAAAACGGCCGAAGAATACAGCGCCGCCGATTTCTTTGGCCAGAGCGCGGGCTTAACCGTTTCAGGCCAGCTCGAAGGCGAGGTCATGGCCACCGCGTTCGGCAAAATTTACACCTTCGGCCCCACTTTCCGCGCCGAAAATTCAAACACCACGCGCCACGCCGCCGAATTCTGGCAGATTGAACCCGAAGTCGCCTTTGCCGAACTCGACGACATTATCGAAATCGCCACGGAATTTATCAAATATATAATCAAGGCCGCCCTTGACGAATGTCCCGAAGAGCTTGCCCTTCTTGAAAAATTTTATGAACCCGGCCTGCGCGCCAAGTTACAGAAAGTCGTTGATGACGATTTCGCCCGCGTCGACTACACCGACGCAATAGATATCCTCAAAAAGAGCGGCAAAGACTTTGTCTATCCCGTAGAATGGGGTCTTGATTTACAGACCGAGCACGAGCGCTACCTCACCGACATAGTATATAACCGCCCCGTGTTCGTCGTCAATTATCCCAAGGATATCAAATCTTTCTACATGAAGCTCAACCCCGACGGCAAAACGGTTGCCGCCACCGACCTTTTGGTTCCCGGCGTAGGCGAAATAATCGGTTGCAGCGAGCGCGAGGCCGACTACGACAAATTATTAAAAGCCATAACCGACCGCGGCATGAAGCTTTCCGATTACGAAAACTACCTTGATTTACGCAAATTCGGCTCTGTCCCCCACAGCGGTTTTGGTCTGGGTCTTGAAAGAATTTTGATGTATGCAACAGGCATGGGCAACATTCGCGATACAATAGTATTCCCCCGCGCCAAAGACGAACTCAGATAATTAAAAAATTCCTTAGACGAACTCAGAAAATTAAAAAATTCTTTATTTTGCCGCGTTGCAAGGCAAGCCTTGCAACGCGGCAATTCACTTCAAAAGCCCCCCTGCTCTTCCACAATAAAGCCTCCCCTAAGCTTAGCGGGAGGTGCCGCGGCTGAGCGTTGCTCAGCCGCGGCGGAGGGGTCAATAAATAATTCAACCCCTCAGGCATGCCTCCGCTAACGCTGCGGCAAGCCGGCTCCCCTTGAAAAGGGGCGCCTCAAATGCGGTTTCCCCTCTTCTATCTTATATGTATTAACTGTATTATTTGTATCAGCTGTATTACAAAAATACGCCTAAAAATCGTTAACTTTGCTTATTTTAATGCCTGTTTTGTTATCTTAACCAAATTACGCCCCCCTCTTCCGCAATAAAGCCTCCCCTAAGCCTAGGGGAGGTGAGTCGCGCGAACATGTTCGCGCGACTCGGAAGGGTTAATCAAAGCAACACTCAAAGAACCCCTCAGACTTGCCTTCGCTAACGCTGCGGCAAGCCGGCTCCCCTTATAAAGGGGCGCCTCCAATAATGAGCCTCCCTTTTGGTGTTCCAAAGGGGAGGTGCCGAACGAAGTGAGGCGGAGGGGTCAAATTGCGAGATGAGCGAGGGCAAACGCCTGCCCGAGCGGTGCCTGAGCGCGGCGACATTCCTTGCGCCGCGGCGGCGGGGTCATGCGGCAACATTAAAAATAATGAATAATACCGCATGTACACGCATACACATGCGCGCACGCGCACGCGCGCTTATTCTAACAAAATAAATTACCCCCTCAAAGTAACAAAATAAATTACCCCTCAAAGAACCCCTCAGGCATGCCTTCGCTAACGCTGCGGCAAGCCGGCTCCCCTTATAAAGGGGCGCCTCTGTTGCGGAACCCCCGCCCCCGCAGACCTGATTTTTGCTCATTTAACCGCCCCAAATCCCCAAATTTTTATGTATTCATTAAAAATTTTTTTTACTTTTCCCGTGTAATTTTGTCATAAATTTCATTCAGTTTAACGCATTTTTGCCCCGAACAGCAGATTTTTGTTCCTTTATCACCAACATTGCAATATTCTCACGCATATTTTTTTATTTATCACATCATTGCTTGTAAGTTTTTGGAAAAAAATATTTTGTTAAAATAGTTGACAAACCGAAATAAATGCGTTAAGATTATAGTCACTAAGGTGAGTAGTCACCGTTATTATGCCCTTTGCCCCGTAATTTTGCCAAAATCGGGGTTTTAGCGTATAATAAATGTGTCTGCCGAACTTGGAAAAACTGCCCTCGTGCGGGGATTGACGATTGTCCCCAATCCAAACGGGCAAAAAAATAATAAGTAAATTATTTAAATAAGGAGAAAAAAATGCAATCAAGAAAATCATTTTTGGCAAAGATTTTCGGGGTTCTCTGCGCATTATGCTGCGTAATCGCTCTCTCTTTCGGCCTTGCCGCTTGCGACAGCGATTCTGAATCAGTTAAAAGCGTAGTCGGCATGACTGTTGAGAATGGTCAAATCGTCATTGAGTATTCTGACGGCTCAACCGAAAACATAGACCTCGGCGATCTTAAAGGTGAGGATGGCGCTGATGGTGCTGATGGCGCTGATGGCGCTGACGGCGTTGACGGCGTTGACGGTGAAGACGGCCGCGGCATTGTAAGTATTTCGTTCAATGAAGACGGCACTGCTCTTATCATCACCTACACCGACGACACAACTCAGGTAGTTGAATTCCCTGATCTTAGCGATGAAGAGGATACAACTTGCGAACATGCTTACATCAGCTGGTACAAACTTGATGGTTATGCTTACATAGCTACCACCGATTCGTACGAAGGTACACTCCTCGAAGTCTGCGACGTCTGCGGTTGGGCATGGCTCACTCATAACAGCGAACACTATGCACATCAGTGGGTAGATGTTGATGCTGTTGAACCTGGTTGCTCTACAACTGGTCACGAAGCAGGTCAGGAATGCGAAATCTGCGGTAAGTACACCGGCGGTGAAGTAATCGCTGCAACCGGCGACCATAACTGGAGCATTTGGTACCTCGTATATTCTAAAACGGCAAACGTCTGCGAAGAGGGTGGCTGCTACATCCACATGTGCTTGAACGACAACTGCTCTGCATACGAACTCAACGACAAGACTCTTGGTCACTATGTAGCTTCGTTGACTGTTGTAACCGAACCTACAGCTACAACTGAGGGCACATTGTCCGGCACTTGCACAGTATGCGCAGAAACAGTTGAGATCGAAATTCCTTCATTGAATGATGGCCTTGCAAGCGGCTTCTATACAGCTACTGAAGCTACCTGCGAAATCGGCGCTACATACACAATGACTATCGCAACTAATGATGTATTCACAGTCGATGCAGTCACAGTTGCAGGTACAACCACTGTTACATACACTGGTACAGGGTTCACTGCAAAGTTCGAATCCGAAGCTATCGGCCATAAGGTAACAGGCGAAAACGATACTTACACTATCTTCACTGATACATACAATGTTGGTGAAAGCACTGTCTTCATCATGATTTATGGTTCAGATGGTACGTTGCTCTTCACTAATGAAGAAGATAACACAACTCCTATCTACAGCGATGCTGCCTATGCTGATATCGTTAAGTTCTTCGAGAATGTTCCCGAATCTTGCGCAAATCCTGTTCAGGCTTACATCCAGTGCGAAAGAGATGCTTCACACGTTCTCCTCGTAATGTATCAGATCGCTCATACTTATGTAACAGACAAAGATGGCAACATCGAGTGGGAGACAGAACCTACCTGCACTGAAGACGGTACTTATCTGTGCAAAGAATGTAATACTCCTGTTACTGTCGTAGGTTCTGCACTCGGACATAATTGGGTAGAAACTACTGCTGCGACCTGCGCAAACGAAGGCGTAGAAACCTGCTCAAGATGCGCAGCTACACGTACTATTTCTAAGCTTGCTCACAGCTTTGCTGTTGACACGACTACCGTAGTCGCAGATGAAGAGTCAGATAAGTTCGAGCTTGACTTCTGGTGCGAGAATTGCGATACATTTGGCGATGAAGCTACCCCTACTCATGTAGAAGGCGTATATTCCGAACTCCTTGCACAGGGTATTATCGTAATAGTTTCTCAGCCCGATTGCTTAACGAAGACTAACCTCGTTATCAACATCAATAATTATGCTTATGTAGATAGCGAAGGCACTACTCAGTACATCAGTGCTGAAAACATCACAATCGACACATACTACAGCTACCACATCTGGGATCCTGCAAGTGGTCTTGGTTATATCAATGGCGACTACGTCAACTTCGTATATGACCTTGAAACCGTTGAAAATTGGATCGGCGATTTCGACAACGTACCTCCTGCATCATGCCAGCAGACAGCTTACGCTTATGTAATCTGCGCTAAGTGCGGCGGTACCGTACTCATCCAGGTAAGGGGCAGCCATGGTCAGACTAATAGCTATACGGTAGAAGAAGAAGCTACTTGCGATAATCCTGAAATCAGGCTGTGCAACGACTGCGGTGACTACTACGTTTACGGTTCACCTCTCAGCCATAAGTTAACGCTTATCACTGATACAACCAGTTCTAGTTACAGCATCGTTGTTCCTGAAAACGGTAAGACAGGTTCAGCTAACTACATCTGCTCGCTGTGCGGTAAAGTTGTTACTGTAACACTTCCTGCACTCGATGCAGTTGACGCAGACGGCAATGCTATCTGGACTGTTACTACAGTAGCTGCTACTTGCGAAAAAGATGGTTCTGCTACTTATGTAGCTACATTCGACTTCACTTACACTGTTGAGTATTCGTTCACCTATGGTTCTACTGTATTGAGCGGTAATCCTTCAATGACTGTAACAGTTGACTTCAATACAACTGTAACTCTTAAAGCTACTGGTCATGACGAATATGTTGATGGCAAGACTCTTGTATATGCTTGGGTACAGCCTGAAGATCCCGATGGTTCAATCTATGTTGGTTATATCTGCACAGGTTGCGACACCATGATAGTCCTCTGGACCGGTACATCAACACAGTATCTTGCTGGCGGCTACACGAGTGAAGGTGTAAGCAAGGTTGACGTCGAACTCGATAGCCTTATCCCCGGTGTAGTTTTCCCCGGACATGACGGCAGCAGCACGGCGGGTGGTTCAACCACCACCCCCGATGTTGACGAGGATGATGACGACGACGAAACCGTCACCACTCCCAGCACCGGCGACGTAACTTATACGGATACAACTGTAACTATTGGTTCTTTAGCTAGTATTGATTCCTTAGTTAGCGCTTATGATTCAACAGATTCTGATATAGACTATGTTCTTGTTTCAAATGATTCTGTTACTGTAACAGCTACTGCAGGTTTCAGAGTTAATGCAAACAACCTTACCTATGAAGGTACTTCTTATACTCATCGTCTCCAGACTCGTGGGTCTGGTAGTACTACAGCACGTAGCTTGAAGTTTGAACTTGCTGCTGGTGCAACGATTACTATTTATGCAAGAGCTGCAAGTGATAGTGCTCGTAACTTCAACTTCTATGATGCTGATGGTAATGCGCTCACAACTTATGCTGATGTAACAGATACAAATTGTTATACATATACTGTTACTGTAACTGAGGCTGGCACATACTATGCTTGGGGTTCAAATGGCTTCAATGTATATGATATAATCATTACATTTGCTGAATAAGAATCTAATCAATGCAATGTTGTTGAGTATTTAATACAGCAAGTTAAATTGCATAACTATAAAAAAGGTATCCCTCGCGGATACCTTTTTTAGTTATTTACCACATTATAGCCTCCCTTACGCTTAGGACGAGCAAGGTGTTTTCAAAACAGTGGACACCCACTGTTTTGCCTTGCGAGATGAGCGAGGGCAAAAGACCGCCCGAGCGGTGACCGAGCGCGGCGATATTCCTTACGCCGCGCGAGAAAGGTGTCGCGGCGGCATACGCCGCCGCGACGGAGGGGTCACTCCTCCCCACCCCGCAACAGAGCCTCCCTGCAACAGGGGGAGGCTATAATGCGGAAATGCGATAAAAAGGGAGCGCGGCGAGCCAAAAAGGCTCGCCGCGCTCCTGCTATATGCGTTAATTCAATCGGGATTACGGAATCCTTTACCTAAAATTTCAGTTGCGTCGGTCATAATAGTAAACGCAAATGGGTCAAGTTCCTTTGTTTTTGCTCTCAGTCGGCGCGCCTCCGGGCGGCTGCACACCACCAACAGCACATGTTTTGCGTTGCCTGTATAGCCGCCTTGCGCGATATATGTGGTGTAATCCCGGTTCATGGTATTTATTATGTAATCGCCTATTTCTTCAACCTTGTCGGTTATCACAGTAACGTACTTGTTTTTGCCTATTTGCTCGATCACGCTGTCAATCAAAAATGCTTTGGTAAACAGTCCCAGCATGGAAAACAGCCCTGCCTGTACGTCAAACACAAAAAACGATGCCGCGGCAATCAATATGTCGGTGACCAACAGCGCCCTGCCAACGTGTATGGACGTGAATTTTTTAAGTATCAGCGCCACAATATCTGTGCCCCCTGAGGTAGCTCCGCTGTTAAAAATTATCGCGCTGCCTATGCCCGTAAGAAGTATGGCGAACACCAATTCCATAAAAGTCTGGTCTGTCAGCGGCCCGTCAAGCGAAACAAGTTGCTCGAACGCGAAGTTTTCAAGCGAGTAAACAACGCTGCAATACAGCGTTTTGAATGTGCAGCCCTTGCCCAAAAATATAAAGCCCACGATCAGCATTATCGCGTTGATTATCATCAGAATTTCTGATTGAGTCAAAAATGGTATCAAAGGCTCAAGAATTATTGAAAGTCCGCTCACGCCGCCTGTGGCAAAGTGGTTGGGCGATTTAAAAAAGTAAACGCCTGCCGCCAGCGACAGCGTGCCAATGTTCAGAATAGTCCAATACTTGATTTGCCCTGATATTTTGTTTTTGTCAGCCATAAAAAGCTCCTGCCAAGTCGTTTCAGCGCAATAATAATACCATACTGTTCCGCACGTTGCAATAGGTATTCAAATATTTTTTTTTAAATTTTCGGGCGCGCCGCAGTTTGACATTACCGCTTTTAACGTGTATGATAATCTTGTAATTTTCAGGTGCGGCAAGCCCGTCGCCGCCGTCAGGAGGGCTCAACATGAGTACGGTAGACAGACTGATCGAAATATTGTGCGCCGAAAGGGGCGAAAAGCCGCAAAATTGCCCTCAGGAGCTCAAAGACAGCTATTTCCGCGCACTCATCAATGTGCGCCCTCCCGCGCCTCTGTCGGCCGATTACACGGCTTCAGAGGGGCGGTACCTCGCCGAAAAGCTCAGCCTGCGCGGCGTCGTCGATTGCGACGGCTTCACATACCGCAACGGCGTTGCGCTGTGGAAGGGCGATATCACCCGTCTGAAGTGCGACGGCATAGTCAACGCCGCAAACTCGCAGCTTTTGGGGTGCTTTTGCCCCTGCCACGGCTGTATCGATAACGCCATACACACCTTTGCCGGCGCAGAGCTGCGGCAGGAATGTGCCCGTATCATGGCCGAACAGGGGTGCGACGAGCCTGTGGGCCGCGCCAAAATCACTGGCGCGTACAATCTGCCCTGCAAATATATCATCCACACTGTCGGCCCGATAGTCCGCGGCAAGCTGACCTCCGCCCACAGACAGCAGTTGAAAAGCTGTTATCAGTCCTGCCTGGCACTCGCGCAGGAGCGCGGCCTTAAAAGCCTTGCTTTCTGCTGTATATCCACGGGCGAATTTCATTTTCCCAACGAGGACGCCGCGCGCATAGCCGTCGACGCCGTGTCACGGTTTATCGCCGACGGCGGCGGTATTAAAGTAATATTCAATGTGTTCAAGGAGGCAGATTATGAAATTTACTCGCGGCTACTCGCAGAGCGCAAGTGAGGTTGGGCGGCTGATATCCTCGGCCGAACGCATTATAATAGGCGCAGGTGCGGGGCTTTCCGCTTCGGCGGGCTTTGCCTATTCGGGCGAGCGGTTCCATAAATACTTTGCCGACTTTGCCGAAAAATACGGCATTGAGGACATGTATTCGGGCAGTTTTAATAACTTTGCTTCAAGCGAGGAGTATTGGGCGTGGTGGTCGCGCATGATCTGGTGCAACAGGTACGACTGCCCCGTCGGCGAGGTATATACCCGCCTTTTACGGCTTGTCGAAAACAAAGATTATTTTGTTATAACCACCAACGTAGACCACCAGTTTCAGCGCGCGGGCTTTGCAAAGGAGCGCCTTTTCTACACCCAGGGCGATTACGGCCTCTTTCAGTGTTCGCGCCCCTGCCGCGCCGTCACTTACGACAACTACGGCGAAATCAGGCGCATGGTCGAAGAACAGCGCGGCATGAAGATCCCCGCCGCCTTAATTCCCCGCTGTCCCGTCTGCGGCGCGCCGATGACGGTCAACCTGCGCACGGACAGCCGCTTTGTGGAGGACGCAGGCTGGCACGCCGCGGCGGAGCGTTATTCGGCATATATTGCGGGGTGTAAGGGCAAAAACACTCTGCTTTTGGAGCTGGGCGTCGGCTCAAATACGCCCGGGATAATAAAGTATCCGTTCTGGCGCATGTCGCTTGAAAATAATTATAAATATGTCTGCATAAACAAGGGCGAAGCTTTCGCCCCCGACGTCATCCGCGCCAACTCCGTCTGTATCGACAGCGACATTGCCCAAGTCATCTGCGGCCTGACCGATTGATGATTCAGCCGTTTGACGGAGAGCCGCGCGGCGGGAATATTATCGAATATCTTGCGGGAGGAGCAATGTGAAATCGTCTGTAAAAATTGCGGCGATATGTCTGGCGGCGTCCGTCTGTACGGCGGGCGTGTGTTTTGCCGCCTATACTGCCGTCATCCCGCACAGCGGACAGACCTCCGCCGTCGGGTCGGGCGTCAACGTCGCAAGTTCGTATCTCACGCTCGATGTCACTCCGCCGTCGGGCAATAGTTCAGGCATATCCCCGCTCGAATTGAATATCAGTATCGATTGCTCTGCCCTCAGCGCCGCAGAAATCTGCGGCAGCACGGCAGTGCTGAATATATCGGTCGGGTACAGCTCCTCGGCAGTCATCGGCGGGTATGAAGAGGCGGCCACGGCCGCCCTCGCTTCGGCAGAATACTCGGCCGAAGCGCACAGTTCAAACGGCGCGACCGAAGTCACCCTTGAAGGCAGCTGTTCGGGCGAGGGCGGCGATACGTTGCTCTCACTGCGCGCAAGCTTCGCCCTGCCGCAGGACATGTGCTATATGTCCGTCAGCATAGCCGTCGGCAGCAGTCAGGACTGCCTTGCCCTGTTCATGGCCAATGCCGACAGCCTTTTCAGCGTAAGTTGCTATATATCCGCAGACTAACAAAAAATGCACGTCCCTTTACAGGCGTGTTTTTTTGTGTTATAATGTCAGTATGAACAGCAACGCCTTTGTAAATGTTGCCGCATACAGCGGCAATCCCGCGTGGCAGAGCCTTATTGCCCGCCCCGCCGCCCTGTACGAGCGCACGGATGAAATACGTTCTCCGTTTGCCCGCGACTATACCCGCATACTCCACAGCATGGCGTTCAGGCGGCTCAAACACAAAACCCAGGTCTTTTACAACGTGGATAACGACCATGTCTGCACCCGTTTGGAACACGTCGCACACGTCGAATCCGTGGCGAACACCATCGCCAAATATCTCGGCCTGAACGACGAGCTTACCCGCGCCATATCCTTCGGCCACGATATCGGCCATGCTCCCTTTGGCCACTATGGCGAAAGGGTACTTTCCGCGCTGAGCAAAGACCATGCGGGCGACGCCTTCTGGCATGAGCGCAACGGCCTGCGCATGGTCGATAAACTTGAACTTCTGGAGGACTACAATAAAAATCTCTGCAATCTCAATCTGACCTACGCCGTGCGCGACGGTATAATTTCGCATTGCGGCGAAGTCGATCAGAACGGCCTCATCCCCCGCGGTGAGCTGATAGATCTTGAAAATTTCGACAGCCCGGGCAAATATCAGCCCGCCACTTGGGAGGGCTGCGTCGTAAAGATATCCGATAAAATAGCCTATATCGGCCGCGATATAGAGGACGCGCTCGCCCTCGGCTTTCTCACTCCCGCGCAGGTCAAAGAGCTGGAGGACATTGCCCAGCGCAGCGGCGCACTCAACACTACCGTCATAATCCACGACCTCATCTCCGATATCTGCGCCAACAGCTCGCCCGAGCGCGGAATATGCCTCTCCGAACAGGCAAACGCCAAACTCAATGCAATAAAGCAGTTCAACTATAAAAATATCTACTCCAACGAACGCTTCGTTCCCTATCAGCAGTACGCCTCGCTCGTACTGAACAGCCTGTTCGCCGTGCTTATGGATATGTACTCTGCCCGCAACACGGTCGAAACCGTCGTCAACGCGCAAAAGAATTATCCTGTACTCTGTTCGTCCTTTGCCGAGTGGCTTGCGCGGCTCAGTCTGCCCGAAGTCATTCCCCAAGGCCCTCTCCGCGCCGTGGCCGACCGTTGCCGCAACACTAAAATTTACGGCGCGTTTGAAAGTCAGCCGGAGTATGCGCGTGCAATTATTGACTTCCTCTCCGGCATGACGGATAAGTTCGCCGTAAAGGTGCATGGAGAATTGTTGTCCTATCGCGGCACAACTTTTTAAAAGGGTATTGACAACGCCTTATCAAGACTTTATAATTTAGTTATAAAATAATTAAATGGTGTTAATAAAATAAATTGATAATACAGTAAAAACAGTGAGGTGGCCCATGAACTTACTTGCAGCCCTGCCCGTTTGGGGTATAGTACTTATAGTAGTTGCGGCGGTAGTCGCGCTGATAATAATCGGCCTCGTCGTCAGCCTTATCCTCCGCGATAAGCGTTCAGACCATGCCGAGGCAGCTCAGCCTGCCGTTATCGCGGCGGAGGAGCCGAAGTCGGCCGAACCGCCGTCAGACAGCCTGCAACAATCACAGCCCGACGTTCAGCCTGAGGAGCCGGCCGTCCGCGAAGAACCCGCGGTCAAGCCTGCGGCAACGGCGGAAAAAAAGCCCGCAAAGAAAAAGCCCGTGCAGACAGACAAACCCGCGGAGGCCGAGCCTGCACCGGAACCCGCCTACGAGCCGTATATCGTCCCTAAGGTGACCGCTACGGCCAAGACTTCGCCCATACGCAAAAATACTGCCGAATCACGGCCCAAGGGCGGTGAGGACGCGAAGATGGAGGAAAACAGCATGACGCAGGAAAATCAGCCGACCGAAGGCGCGCAGGCCGCGGCCGAAAAAGCAAAACCTGTAACCAAGACCTATCACGTTTCCAAGCGCAAAACCGAAAACAAATGGCAGGTTAAAATGGCGGGAGGGTCAAGGGCCATCAAGATGTTTATCACTCAGGCCGAGGCAATAGACTTTGCCAAAAAACTTGCCGAAAATCAGGAGGCGAAAATCGTCATTCACAAGGAGGACGGCTCTTTCCGCCGCCTTACATACCACAAAAAGAAATAACATGTTTTTTGCAACTGAAAGAGCGGGCGCGCAATTAAATTGCGCGCCCGCTCTGTGCTGTCAGGTTACGGCTTCGGGTCAGTAATATGTCGCCACCACTTCGTCGGCGGGCAGCGGCTGGCTCCGTTCTATGCTCTCCGCAATCAAAACAGGCCCCTCGCCGCGGTAAACCGCGTTGTATTCATGGCTCACTTTGGCTGTCACTGTCAGCCAATCCTTTGTCTTTACGCCGTCAATATGCCCGTTCGTCTTTAACGCAAAGCCGTCGTAGGCAATGTCGGCTTCACAGCAGGTCATTATATATCTGCCAATCACAATATAGCCCTGCGGCACCTTTTTCGAAACTGCCGCCATGCCCTTAAATTTAACAGTCTTTCCAATATATGCGGGGGTGTTTTCAGATAAATCACGGTAGAACAGCGCAAAATCTCTGTCCTCGATTTCAATTACGGGCGCCTCCATATCGTATGGCATGGGGTCGATAATGTCGTCAAATTCCGCCTTGCCCCCTATATATTCATATACGATATCAGCCCTGCGCGTTATGGCGCGCACCACCTTATGGAATTCATCCTTGCTCATTTCGCCCTTGAAGCGGTTGAATACCACCATCTGTGTCATAAATATTTTGTCGTAGACAAGCTGGCGCATGTTCTGGTTATAGCTCAAAAACGTCCCCGCGTCAAAAAAGCTCATCATCTGGTTAATTACCCAGCTTTCGGGCATGGCGTCAAAAAAGTCCTGCAACATCCATGTTCCGTTGTATTCCACCACAACGCGCTGCGCTCTGTACTTGCGCGTAAGATAGTTCAGGGTGTATTCGTTCAGATGCTCCTTGTCCTCTATTACCTCAACGGCTACGTTCCTGACTTTGAACTTTTTTACGTCATATTCCTCTATGCCCTCTTCGCATATCAGCAGCAGAGTGCGCTCGCCGTTCTCCATGCGTGGGTCTTCAAGTGTTTCCTGAATAAATTTTGTCTTGCCCGATTCAAGAAATCCCAAAAATAAAAATACCGAAACGTCCTGCATAAAAATTTCCCTCTGTTTAAATTCCGTGCGGCGGCCCCTGCTTCGGCGGGGCCGCCGCACGCTCTGTCGGCATCACGCCGTCATACGCCGAAAAGTTCTTTAAGTTCCTCTTCGTCCAGCTTGCTGCCTATAACGCACAGCCTGCCCGTGTAAAGAGCCGTGCCGCGGCGCACGTCGGCTTCGCCGGGCACATAGTCAAAGTGCAGCCACTCTCCGTCCACGCCTTCAACAATGCCCTTCGCGCGCAGTACGGTGCCATAGCATACTGCGTCTGAAAGCTTTGCAAGTATGTTCCTTATCTCGCCTTCGCTGAACTTCTTGCCCGTTTCAACTCCCCAACTCGTAAACACTTCATCTGCATGATGATGGTGGTCATGGTGGTGGTGATGGTGGTGGTCATGTCCGCACCCGCACTCTCCGTCATGCTCATGCTCGTGTTCATGGTCATGGTCATGGTCATGGTCATGGTCGTGGTGGCAGCACTCGCCGTGTTCGTGTTCATGGTCATGGTCGTGGTCGTGGTGGTCATGTCCGCACCCGCATTCGCCGTCATGATGATGGTGATGTTCGTGTTCTTCATGAACTTCGCGTGCAAGTTTTGCAATTTCGTCGGCCAGAGTGGAGGTATGCTCCATCGCATTAAGAATTTCCTTGCCGCTCAGTGACAGCAGGTTTGTCGTAACTATGGTGGCGTTGGCGTTGCGGGCGCGCACAAGCTCGGTTGCCGTCTTAAGTTTTTCGGGTGAAGTCAGGTCTACATGGCTGAAAATTATGCAGGCCGCGCTCTCTATCTGGTCGCCAAAAAACTCGCCAAAGTTTTTCATGTACATCTTGCACTTGTTTGCGTCAACCACGGTCGTCAGCGAATTTATCTTTGCGTCGGCAAGATTTGCGCGTTCAACCGCCTTCGCCACGTCCGAAAGTTTGCCCACGCCGGAAGGTTCAATCAGTATCCTGTCGGGGTGGTACTGCTCGTCCACCTGCTTCAACGCCTCGGCAAAATCGCCCACAAGCGAACAGCATATACAGCCGGAATTCAGTTCGTTCACCGTTATTCCTGCCTCCTGCATAAATCCGCCGTCAACGCCAATTTCGCCGAATTCGTTCTCTATAAGCACAAGTTTTTCACCTGCAAATGCCTCTTTGATGAGCTTTTTTATGAGTGTGGTCTTCCCCGCGCCGAGGAAACCGGAAAAGATATCGATTTTAACCATGTTGAAATACTTCCTTGCTTTATTACTATATTATTATATAACCATATTCAATAAATTGCAAACAAAAAAACAGGGCGGCCAACCGCCACAAAAGTGGCCGCCGACCGCCCTGTCCCCATCAAGATACGCTTTTCTTGGGTTATTCAATGGCAATAAACGAACTCTGTATCTTTTTGGGCTGCGACTTGGGTACAGAAATGGAGAGCATACCGTTCTCGTATTTAGCTTTAATGTCGTTCTGCGTCACGTCGTCGCCGACATAATAACTCCTTGAACAGCTTTCGCTTATCTCCTTTCTCAAATAGTGCTTCCCGTGCTCTTCTTCCTTGCTCTCCTTGTTTGCGCTCACCGTCAGATAGCCGTTTTCCAGGGCGACTTTAATCTGTTCTTTGCTGTATCCGGGCATTTCAATATCCAGCTCATAAGTGTCCGCCGTTTCCTTAATGTTCGTTCTCAGGTCACGCTGGTCGTCAAAGAATACAGGGCGGAAGAAATCATCGAATGCGTCAAATAAATCGTAACTGTTGTTTTTCTTTGTTAAATAGTTTTTCATAAACACGATCTCCTTATATCTTAAATTTTCAAACCTATGGGGAGTCTTATTATGGCTTCCTATTTTGTTCACTATATTTATAACATTTGTCGTTCCGATTTAAACATTCATTCAACAAAAAATTTTGCTCAAAAGCCCGCCGTGTCCCGTATTCGACAAAATTCGACACACAAACTCATCTTTCGGCAAAACTTCCCATGCGCTCCGCGCCTCAGCCGCTTGAAGTAAAGTCTTTGCCATGTTATAATATAAATACTTTTATATCAAAAAATTTGTACACTCAGGAGGATTTATGTATATGATTGACGAAAACATCACAAGCGCGGAGGACATCGCCTGCGAACTTTCCGCCGTTCTCGAACAGCGTTACCCCGGCTGCGTCTGCGCAACGTCGGAAGAAATTCTGCTCACCCTCGGCAACTCAGTGCAGTTCAGAATCTCGGTAAGCCGGGTTACCGATTGACGCCGTCGTGCGCGCGCCTCAGGGCGCGCGCACGACGGCTTTTTATGTCCGATTATTTTTGTGCGGCAGAGGGAGGGGACTACCCGCGTCACAGTGAAATTATATTCGTCATATTTGCCATACATGAAAAATATTTTCTGAAATTCTTGTTCAAAGCAAACAAAAATTGAGTTATTTGTGATTCTTTATTTAACATAAGAAATTTTAATACCTGAATTTTTCGTCTGCACGCCGCGCAGGTTTATCAGGCAAAACGGGTATGCAAAGCGTAATAAAAGTCAATATATTGTGGCAAGGGATATTGCCGTACACAAATATTTGAAAACGATAAAAAATTAGCGAAAAAGCGGCGCAATCGGCGGCAAAAAGGGGCAAAAAACATTAAAAACCTTTAAAAAAATTGCGTTCAAACAGTTGACTAAAAAAGAATATTATAATATAATAATCAAGCGTGTTGAAAAACGTGCGTATAGGGATGAGGCGTAAAGTTACTTAAATTCCCCTTAAAGCTGCGGGGGAGCAGATAATTTACGCTGACAACTGTAGGGGCCTGACCCCTGCGACTAACCGTGGCTTTTCTTTTTTGCGCCATAAAATGGCGTTTTTTGATGTTAAAACCGCGATACACACGGATAAGTTGACACGACTCATGAAAAAAATTGATTGTTAGTATAAAGAGGAGTTAAAAATGGCAGGACAGAAAATAAGAATCAAACTTGTAGCTTACGACCACGAACTTGTAGATCTCGCTGCGTCGAGAATAGTTGAAACGATGAAGAAGAGCGGCGCAAAAATTTCAGGCCCCATTCCCCTTCCCACCGAGCGTGAAGTAATCACCATCCTCAGGAGCCCCCACAAGTATAAGGACAGCCGCGAACAGTTTGAACAGAGAACCTATAAAAGGATAATCGACATCTACACCCCCAACGCAAAACTTCTGGACACCGTCCATCTCCCCGCAGGCGTAGACATCAAAATCAAACTCTAAAAACGTAAACAACCTTAAGATACTCTACGGCTCCGTGCCGACGCCGACCCGCCGTCTGTAATATATGCGGACAGCCCGACGGCGGCGCTACTCGGATACGCGGTATCGCAGGATAAAAAATAAATCGGAGGATCTTTAACATTATGATTAAAGCAATCATCGGCCGTAAAGCGGGCATGACCCAGGTATTTACGGCAGACGGCAAGGTAATACCCGTAACCGTCATCGAGGCAGGCCCCTGCCCCGTCGTCCAGATCAAAACTGTAGAAAAAGACGGCTATGCCGCTTTGAAACTCGGTTTTGACAAGACGAGCGAAAAGGCTTTGACCAAACCCCAGCTCGGCCAGTTCAAAAAGGCCGGCGTAGAGCCCTGCAAAGTTCTTAAAGAATTCAGGCTCGATGACCTCTCTTCTTACGAGGTCGGCGGCGAAATCAAGGCAGACGTGTTTGCTGCGGGCGACAGAGTAGACGTCCACGGCGTAACCAAGGGCCACGGCTACAGCGGCGTCATCAAAAGATGGAACCAGCACCGCTTAAAGGAAACGCACGGCGTAGGCCCCGTCCACAGGGAGCCCGGCTCCATGGGCGCAAACAGCACGCCTTCCAGAGTATTCAAAAACAAGCACCTCGCAGGTCAGTACGGTCATGAGAATGTGACCATTCAGAACCTCGAAGTAGTGAGAGTAGACGTTGAAAGAAACTGCATACTCATCAAGGGTTCCGTTCCCGGACCAGACGGCAGCGTCGTAACCATCAACGATACCGTTAAATAAGGAGGACTTTTCAAATGCCCAGCATTAAAGTATATAAAATGGACGGCACGGAAGCCGGCTCTATGGAGCTTTCCGAAAAGGTTTTCGGCGCCGAATACAGAGAGGAACTCATTCACCAGGCAGTCGTAACAAGGCTCGCCAACGAAAGACAGGGTACAAAGTCCACCCTTACCCGCACTGAAGTACGTGGCGGCGGCCGCAAGCCTTGGCGCCAGAAAGGTACGGGCAACGCCCGTCAGGGCTCCATCCGCGCTCCCCAGTGGATAAAAGGCGGCGTGGTATTCGCTCCCAAGAGCAGGGATTTTTCCAAGGGCATGAACAAAAAGGCCAAAGTGGCCGCCCTTATATCCGCCCTTTCCAAAAAGGTTGCCGACGGCGAGCTTGTCGTCATAGACAGCCTCACGGTAAAAGACGGCAAGACCAAGGAGATGGCCGCATTCCAGAAGGCTCTCGGCCTTGACAAGACGGCAGTCGTCGTCATGGACAATGCAGATGAAAAGGTCATCCTTGCGGCAAGGAATCTTGAAAAGCTTTCCACCCTCCCCGTGGAGCAAATCTCCACTTACGAGGTCGTTGCAAACGCAAAGGTTGTCCTCACTCAGGCGGCAGTCAAGAAGATAGAGGAGGTTTACGGAGAATAATGTTAGCTCAGGACATCATTATAAGACCCCTTCTCACAGAAAAGGGATATGACGGCATCGCCGATAAGAAGTACACATTCATCGTTGCGAAAAGCGCCAACAAAACTCAGATAAAGGACGCTGTCGAAAAGCTCTTCAATGTGCAGGTAGCAAGCGTCAATACCATCAACTGCAAAGGCAAGCTCAAAAGAATGGGCAGATATGCGGGATATACTCCCGACTACAAGAAGGCAATCGTACAGCTCAAAGCTGATTCCAAGACGATTGAGTTCTTCGATTCGTTATCCTGACAGGAGGTTTAAAAAATGGCAGTCAAAAGATATAAACCTACATCCCCTTCGCGCCGTTTTATGACGGTTTCGGCCTATACCGAACTGACCGGGGATAAGCCCGAAAGAAGCCTTCTTCATGATAAAAGAAAGACGGGCGGCAGAAACAACACGGGCAAGATAACCGTGCGCCACATCGGCGGCGGCAACCGTGTCAAGTACAGAATAATAGATTTCAAGCGCAATAAGGACGGCATACCCGCAACGGTAAAGTCCATCCAGTATGACCCCAACAGGTCTGCTCACATCGCTCTCCTCGCCTATGCCGACGGCGAAAAGAGGTACATCCTCGCTCCCGTAGGCCTCAACGTAGGCGACAAGGTGCTCTCCGGCCCCACGGCAGATATCAAGGCAGGCAACAGCCTTGCAATATCCGATATCCCCGTAGGTACCGTGGTACACGCCATCGAACTTCAGCCCGGCAGGGGCGCACAGATTGCCCGCGCAGCAGGCATATCCGCCCAGATAATGGCAAAGGAAGGCGCGTATGCAACGCTTAAAATGCCCTCCGGCGAAATGCGCCTCGTTCCCGTCAAGTGCAAGGCAACGGTCGGCCAGGTCGGCAACGTCGAACATGAGATAATCCATCTCGGCAAGGCCGGCAAGACGCGTTACCTCGGCATAAGACCCACCGTCCGCGGCTCGGTCATGAACCCCAACGACCACCCTCACGGCGGCGGCGAAGGCAAGTCGCCTGTAGGTCACGTCGGTCCCATGACCCCTTGGGGCAAGCCTGCTCTCGGTTACAAGACGAGAAAGAAGAAGAAACCTTCTTCCAAATATATCTTGAAGAGAATCAACTAATAAGCGGAGGATAGAAAATGTCAAGAAGCGTTAAGAAAGGGCCTTACTATGAAGAAAGGCTTATGTCGAGAATAGAAGCAATGAACGCCTCGGGCGAGAAAAAGGTTGTCAAGACCTGGTCGCGCGCAACGACTATCTTCCCTCAGTTCGTAGGCCACACAATAGCCGTTTACGATGGCAGAAAGCATGTACCCGTATATATCACTGAAGATATGGTCGGCTGCAAACTCGGCGAGTTTGCTCCCACCAGAACTTTCAAGGGTCACGCGGCAAAAACCGTCAAAAAGTAAGGAGAATTTAAGTTATGGCAAGCAATTTAAAAAAGAAAACCGAAAAGATTGCCGCAACTAAGGATAGGCGTCCTTACGCAACGGCTAAATATATCAGAATTTCACCCTACAAGGTAAGAACCGTGCTTGCCCTCATCAGGGGCAAGAGCGTCGAGGACGCGGCCGCAATCCTCACATATTGCAACAAGGGCGGCAGCGAGGAAGTAAAGAAAGTGCTTTTAAGCGCCGCAGCCAACGCCGAACACAACTTCGGTATGGACAGGTCAGATCTGTACGTTGCCGAAACGTTCGCAAACGGCGGCCCCCACCTCAAAAGGATGCAGCCCGTATCCAAGGGACGCGGTCATGCAATCTTAAAGAGAACGAGTCACATCACGGTAATACTCGATGCTAAGGAAATTTAAAGGAGAAGTCAGGTAAATGGGACAGAAAGTTAATCCTCACGGTTTAAGAGTAGGCGTAATCGCACCTTGGAGTACGCAGTGGTACGCAGATAAAAAGGACTTCGGCAAACAGCTCAAGGAAGATAACGTCATCCGCAATTTCATCAAAACCAAGTATTACGACGCGGCTATCTCCAGGATATTCATCGTCAGGGCGGCAAACAAGATAGAAGTCACCATCTACACGGGCCGTCCCGGCGTGCTCATCGGCAAGGCCGGTTCAGAAATAGAAGTAATAAAGAAAAATCTTGCAAAGCTTACAAACGGCAAGGTAATAATCATCAACGTAAAGAAGATAGACAAGATCGACCAGGACGCACAGCTCGTAGCAGAAGCAGTAGCTTCCCAGCTTGAAAAGCGCGTGTCGTACAGAAGAGCCATCAAGCAACAGCTCTCCAAAGTATCCAAGTCGGGTGTAAAAGGCGTAAAGATAACCGTAAGCGGCCGTCTGGACGGCAGGGAAATCGCCGGCAGCGAAAGCTATCACGACGGCTCCATTCCCCTTCAGACCATCCGCGCCGATATCGACTACGGCTTTGCGGAGGCGCACACAACGTTCGGCGTGCTCGGCGTCAAGTGCTGGATATACAAGGGCGAAGTGCTCTCGGGCTCTAAAAAGCTCATAATCTCAGACGGAGGCGAAGAGTAAGATGTTAATTCCCAAGAGAGTAAAAAGAAGAAGGCAGCACCGCGGCAAAATCCGCGGCCGCGCGCAGAAGGGCAACAAGGTAGCGTACGGCGAGTACGGCCTTGCAGCCGAAGAGGGCGGCAGAATCACCTCCGCCCAGATAGAGGCCGCGCGTATCGCCATGACCAGGTTCATAAAGAGGGGCGGCAAGGTGTGGATAGACATATTCCCCCACAAGCCCATCACAAAGCACCCCGCAGAATCCCGTATGGGTTCAGGCAAAGGCTCGGTAGAATATTGGGTTGCCATCGTCAAGCCCGACAGAGTAATGTTTGAAATGGCTGGCGTAAGCGAGGAAGTCGCGCGCGAGGCGATGCGTCTTGCGGCGCACAAACTCCCCGTAAAGTGCAAATTTATAAAGAAAGAAGAAGGCGGTGAGTCTAATGAAGGCTAAGGAACTTGTTAACTTAAGTGACGCAGAGCTCGAAGCAAGGCTTAACGAGCTGAAGACCGAGCTTTTCAATTTACGTTTCCGCCACGCCGGCGGTCAACTTGACAATCCCATGCGCATCAACCTCGTCAAGAAGGATATCGCAAGGGTCAACACCGTAATCCGTGCAAGGCAGTTAAATGGTTAAGGAGAAAGGTATGGAAAGAACAACACTCAGAAAGGAAAGAGTGGGCTTGGTAGTTTCCGACAAGATGGATAAGACCGTCGTGGTCGCTATCACCGAAAAGAGCAAGCATCCCCTCTATAAAAAGACTATCACCAGAACGACCAAGTTCAAGGCCCATGACGAAGAAAACGCCTGCGGCGTCGGCGATAAGGTCAGGATAGTAGAAACGCGTAAACTTTCCAAGGACAAGAACTGGAGGGTTGCGGAAATCATAGAAAAGGCAAAATAATAAAATTGCCGCAATACAGCGGCAAGGATGTTCCCCGTTTATGCCGCATGCGCGCGCATACTCCCTTGTCATCAAGGCGCGCGCGTACAGGGTAAACATGCCGCATGGCGGTGGCGGAACAGCCCTCTGCCGAAAGTACTGTCAGGCGCGGTATACTACGCAATATATGCGCGGAATACCGCCCGTAAAATCGAGTTGTAAGTGACATAAAAGGAGATTTATATGATACAACCTCAGACAAGGCTCAAGGCCGCAGACAACAGCGGTGCAAAGGAGCTTATGTGCATAAAGGTGCTGGGCGGCTCGTTCAGAAAGACGGGTAACATCGGCGACGTCATCGTATGCTCGGTCAAAACGGCCACCCCCGGCGGTGCCGTCAAAAAGGGCGATGTGGTCAAGGCCGTAATCGTAAGAAGCACCAAAGGAGTTCGTCGCAACGACGGCACATATATCCGTTTCGACGACAACGCTGCCGTAATACTCGGCAACAATCAGGACCCCCGCGGCACGCGTATCTTTGGCCCGATAGCCAGGGAACTGCGCGATAAGAACTACATGAAGATAATTTCCCTCGCGCCCGAGGTTCTTTAATTAAAGGAGAAGAGCTATGAACGTAAAATTGAATGATAATGTTTTGGTTATCACCGGTAAGGACGCGGGCAAGCAGGGCAGGGTAATCGCCACTTCTCCCAAGAACGGCAAAGTCGTCGTTGAAGGCGTCAATATCCAGAAGAAATCCAAGAAGGCAAGAAGAGCAAACGAAACGTCCCAGATAGTCGAACAGCCCGGTGCAATCGACGTGTCCAACGTAATGGTCGTATGCGACGCATGCTCCAAGCCCGTAAGAGTAAAATACAACATCGAAGCCGGTAAAAAGACAAGGGTCTGCCCTAAGTGCGGGGCCGTACTCGACAAGGCATACGCCGGCAAGAAGGGCGCCAAGGCAGAAAAGGCCGAAGCACCCAAAAAGCGTACCCGCAAGCGCGCCGCCAAGAAGGCGGAAGAGGCCGAGGGCTCAGCCGAATAAGGAGGAATTCATAGAATATGGCAGTTAAAGAATATTCAAGCAGGGTGGCTCAGCAGTATGCTGAAGAAGTAGTACCCGCCCTCACAAAAAAATTCGGCTACAAGAACCCCATGGAAGTTCCCAAGCTCGTAAAGATAGTCATCAGTTCGGGCCTCGGCGACATCAAGGATAACGCAAAGTCCATTCAGCTCGCAGTCGGCGAACTCAAGCAGATAACCGGCCAGCAGCCCATACTCACCAAAGCCAAGAAGTCCGTCGCAAACTTCAAAGTGCGCGAAGGCATGTCAGTAGGCGTCAAAGTCACCCTCAGGGGCAAGATGATGTACGACTTCTATGATAAGTTCGTTTCCATCGCTCTCCCCCGCGTGCGCGACTTCCGCGGCGTCCCCGCAGACAGCTTCGACGGCAAGGGCAACTACAACATGGGTATCAAGGAACAGCTCATCTTCCCTGAAATCCAGTATGACCAGGTAGAAAAAATCCGCGGCATGGACATCTGCTTTGTAACCACAGCCAATACGGATGAAGAAGCAAGAGAACTTTTAAGGGCTATGGGTATGCCCTTCAAGAAGTAAGGAGAAAGTAAAGTATGGCAAAGAAGTCAATGATAAACAAGCAGCAAAGACCTGCAAAATACTCTACGCGGGCGTACACCCGGTGTTCAATCTGCGGCAGACCTCATGCAGTCCTCCGCAAGTACGGAGTATGCCGTATCTGTTTCAGAAACCTTGCTTACAAGGGTGAAATCCCCGGCGTAAAGAAATCGAGCTGGTAAGAAGGAGGACAATAGAAATGACAGATCCCATAGCAGATATGCTCACGCGCATCAGGAACGCGTTAATGGTAAATAAGGAAGTCGTAGAAGTGCCTTCTTCCAAGATGAAAAAGGCCATCGCCGACATCATGCTTTCGGAAGGCTATATCTCCGACGTAAAACTCGTCGAGGACGGCCACTCCGGCAAACTCGTAATAACATTGAAATATTTCGGTAAAAGACAGCCCGTCATCAACGGACTCAAAAGGGTTTCCAAGCCCGGCCTTCGCACTTATGCAGGCGTAGATAATATGCCCAAGGTAATGGAAGGCCTCGGCATAGCCATCCTGTCCACAAACAAGGGCGTCATGACCGATAAGCAGGCAAAGGCCGCAAATGTTGGCGGCGAAGTGCTTTGCTATATCTGGTAAGGAGGGAAAAAGAGTATGTCAAGAATAGGAAAATTACCCGTATCTCTCCCCGCAGGCGTAAGCGTTACGTTTGAAAACGGCCTTCTCACCGTCAAGGGCAGCAAGGGCGTTCTCACCCAGAACGTAGTCGGCGATATCGACATCAAGGTCGAAGGCAACGAAGCGCTTGTAATCAAAAAGGTCGACACCAAGGAACTTGAAGCCAAGCACGGCCTCTACCGCGCACTCCTTCACAACATGGTCGTCGGCGTAACGCAGGGCTACACCAAGACTTTAAAGGTCAACGGCGTCGGCTGGAAGGTCGCAAAGCAGGGCAACAAAGTCGTCCTCAACGTCGGCTATTCCCACCCCGTTGAATTCCCCGAACCCGCAGGCGTTTCACTCACCTGCCCCAGCGCAAACGAAATCGTCGTCGCCGGCATAGATAAAACTCTCGTCGGCCAGACGGCAGCCAATATAAGAGGCATAAGAGTCCCCGAACCCTACCACGGCTACGGCATCGCTTACAGCGACGAAGTCATCGAACGCAAGGAAGGCAAAACGGGCGGCAAGGGCAAGAAGTAATTTCGGGTATGCGCGCCCGCCGCGCGGCATAAACGCGGGACTCCTCCCGCGGTTGCCAAATCCGAAGAATAACCCGCATATATGCTGCGGGTAATTGCTCTGAAGTATATATTTTTATACATTTCAAGGAGATATCATGATTAAAAAAATCAACAAGAACGAGGAAAGGAAGCGCCGCCACGCCAGGGTCCGCAAAAAGATATCCGGCACGGCGCAGACCCCCAGATTAAATGTCTATCGTTCGCTCAATCACATATATGTTCAGGTGATTGACGACGTAAAAGGAGTAACCTTGTGTTCTGCTTCCACTATGGAAAAGGAAATTAAGGCGGAAATCAAGGATATGACCAAAACCGACGCGGCTAAGGTCGTAGGCACAAAGGTAGCAGAGCGCGCTCTCGCAGCCGGCATAAAGGAAGTCGTATTCGACAGAGGCGGCTATCTCTACACCGGCCGCGTTCAGGCAATTGCAGACGGCGCAAGGCAGGCCGGACTTAATTTCTAAGGAGCAAGGGTTATGGAAGAAAAGAAAGAAAGGACTCAAAAAAGAGATTCAAGACCCAGAAGGAGAGATGAGGACGACGGCTTCATCAAAAAGCTCATTCAGGTAAACAGGGTCAGCAAAACCGTAAAGGGCGGCCGCAACATGCGCTTCGCGGCTCTCGTTGTAGTCGGCGACGGCAAAGGTTCTGTCGGCTACGGCATGGGCAAGAGCAAGGAAGTTCCCGAAGCAATCGAAAAGGCCACCGCAATGGCAAAGCGCAATCTTGTAAAGTGCAATCTTAAGGATACATCCATCCCTCACACGGTCAAGGGCGTATATGGCAGGGGCGCAGTTTTAATGATGCCCGCCACACAAGGTACCGGCGTTATCGCCGGCGGTCCCGTCCGTGCCGTAATGGAAGCGGTAGGCGTAAAGGATATCCGCACCAAGTCGCACGGCACAAACAACCCCATCAACTGCGTAAAGGCGGCTATTGCCGGCCTTGCAGCGCTCAAATCTCCCGAAGAGATCGCCGCTGCCCGCGGCAAGTCCGTAGAGGAAATTTTAGGCTGAGCGGAGGACAACAATGGTAAAGATTACGTTAATAAGGAGCGCGTCCAACGAAAATAAGAGCATAAAAGCTACAGTTGCGGCGCTCGGACTCAAAAAAATACGTCAGACCAAGATTTTGGAAGAAACACCCGCAAATATGGGTCAGATAAGCAAGGTAAGCTATCTTCTCAAAGTCGAAAAGGTCGAAGCATAAGGAGAAGACAAACCATGAGAATTGATACACTTCAGCCCGCAGAGGGCGCAACCACTTCTCCCAAGAGATTAGGCAGAGGCATAGGCTCCGGCAAGGGCAAGACCTCCGGCAAGGGCCACAAGGGCCAGTGGGCTCGTTCGGGCGGCGGCGTTCGTCCCGGATTCGAAGGCGGCCAGATGCCCCTGCACAGAAGAATCCCCAAAAGAGGTTTCCACAACAAGTGGGCTACGTCTTATCTTATCATCAATCTTTCGCAGCTTTCGTCCGTTCCCGCAGGCACGGTTGTCGACTATGATTACGTTGTCAGCAACTCGCTTGCCAAGGACGTAAAGAACAATGTCGGACTCAAAGTCCTCGGCGGCGGTGAAGTCAAAGTTGCTCTCACCGTAAAGGCTTCGGCTTTCTCGGCTTCGGCAAAGCAAGCAATCGAAAAGGCCGGCGGCACTGCAGAGATCGTAAAATAATCAGGACGCAGGCGCCGCAGGGCGCCGAAGGAGTGCAACCACATGTTTGAAACAATAAAAAATTGTTTTAAAAACAAGGAAATACGCAAAAAAATCTGGATAACCCTGCTGATTTTGCTCATTTTCCGCCTGGGCTGCTACATTCCCGTTCCGGGCATGGATGCAGACAGTTTTGCCGGTCAGATAAGCGACGTATCTTTCCTTGAAATAATGTCGTCCATCACCGGCGGATCGCTTGCCAACGCAACGCTGTTTGCGCTTGGTATCAGCCCTTATATCAACGCCTCCATTATAATCCAGTTACTGAGCGTAGGTATCCCTTACCTTGAACGCCTGTCCAAACAGGGCGAAGAGGGCAGAAAGAAAATAGCTCAGATAACAAGGTATGTAACCATTCTGCTCGCCATGGCACAGGCGATAGGTATTATCGTCAACTTCGGTGTTCAGGGCGACGCAATCGAACTTCACCTGTTCGGCGGCAACGTCATAGGTGAAACAGCCGCAAGCTGGGTAGCCGGTATCTTCCTCACGGTGGTCTACACCGCGGGCGCAATGATAGTAATGTGGCTGGGCGAACGTATAACCGAATACGGCGTGTCCAACGGCATCTCGCTCATCATCTTTGTCGGTATCATCTCCACCGCGGGTACGCAGCTCGTCGAAAAATTTGTCGACGTATTCAGCGGTTCCCCCGAAGTATTGTGGGAGATAGGCGGATTCATCCTCCTCACGGTCGTCGAATTTTTGGCCATTGTCGCCGTCGACCTCTCTGAAAGGCGAATCCCCGTTCAATACGCAAAGCAGGTCAAGGGCAGAAAGATGTACGGCGGCCAGTCCACCGTCATCCCCATGCGCATAGCCGGCGCGGGCGTCATGCCTCTCATCTTCGCATTCGCATTCATCTCGGTGCCTGCAATGCTCGCCAGCCTCTTCTGGCCCAACACCGCATTCGAAACGGGCGTGGAAACCTGGTTCTCAGGTTCTTCCTCCTATTGGTATGGTCAGCTCATCTACATGGTGACGCTCTGCATATTGATTTTTGCCTTCTCATTCTTCTATGCGTCCATGCAGTTCAATGCCGAGGACGTATCCAAGACAATACAGCAGAACGGCGGTTTCATTCAGGGCATACGTCCGGGCAAACCTACGGCAGAGTATCTCAAGCGCATAAACAACAGAATAACTCTGTTCGGCGCAATATATCTCTCGCTCGTCGCGTTCATTCCCTCGCTTGTCGCCATCATAGCTTCCGCGCTCGGCGCAAGCACAGACCTGATAAGCGTGTTCTCCACAACGGGTATCCTCATCGTAGTATCTGTTGCGCTTGAACTTGACAAACAGCTGCAGTCGCAGCTCATGATGAAGAACTACAAAGGCTTCCTCAAATAATTATAAATAACATAAAGGCGGCGTAAAATGAACATCGTGTTACTCGGCGCTCCGGGCGCCGGCAAAGGTACACAGGCCAAATTGATCGAAGAACAATACGGCCTTACGCACATAGCCACAGGCGACATATTCAGGGCCAACATCAAGGGCGGTACCCCTATCGGCAAGCTTGCTAAAAGCTATATAGATAAGGGCGCCCTTGTCCCTGACGAAGTCACCTGCGAACTTGTAAAGGACAGATTGCAGAACGGCGGTTTGGGCGCGGGTTTCATGCTCGACGGCTTCCCCCGCAATCTCTTTCAGGCACAGGAACTCGATAAGTTTGCACATGTAGATTTGTGCATAAACATCGACGTAGATAAAAGCCTTTTAATGGACAGGATATGCGGCAGGCGCGTCTGCAGCTGCGGCGCCAGCTATCACATATCCACCCTCAACGGCGCAACCACCTGTTCAAAGTGCGGCCAGCCGCTCTATCAGCGCGAGGACGACAACCCCGATACGGTCGGTGCAAGACTCGATACTTATACCGCGCAGACGGCTCCCCTCGTAGGTTACTATGCGGGGCAGGGCAAACTGTTCACCGTCGACGGCGGTGCAGGCACTCCCGTTCAGGTCTTTGCCGCAATATCCAAAGAACTCGATAAATATCTAAACACAGACAGATGATTACTATCAAAAGTCCCGAAGAAATCGCATACATGCGCGAATCGTGCAGGATAGTAAAGGAAACGTTGGAATATGTCGGCAGGAACATCCGCGCCGGCATAACCACCAAGGACGTCGACGACATGGTCTATCGCTACATAGTTTCGTGCGGCGCAAGGCCTTCCGAACTCGGCTACTGCGGCTATCCCGCAAGCTCGTGCGTGTCGGTAAACGAAGTCGTCGTCCACGGCATACCTTCGGACAGAGTCATTGAAAACGGCGATATCGTCAGCGTAGACATAACCGCCGAAAAGAACGGCTTCCACGGCGACGCCGCCCGCACGTTTCTTATAGGCGACGTGTCCGAAGAAAAGCGCCGGCTCGTCAAAGTCACCGAGGAATGTTTTTTCAAAGCCCTCGAAGGCTTAAAGGCCGGCACACCCCTTTACGATATAGGCTGCGCCGTGCAGACCCATGCCGAAAGCCACGGTTACAGCGTCGTGCGCGCCCTCGTCGGCCACGGCATCGGCCGCGAGATGCACGAAGACCCTTCGGTCCCCAACTACGGCAAGCGCGGCACAGGTATGCGTTTGAAAGCGGGAATGACTATTTGCATAGAACCCATGATAAACGCCGGCACATATAAGGTCGTCTTTCACAAGGACGGCTGGACGGTGACGACCATGGATGGCAAGCCTTCGGCTCATTATGAAAATACTGTCCTCATAACCGAGGACGGCGTTGAAATTCTGACGTTGTAATTATCTTCAGAACACGCCGCAACCTTTCTGATACGGAGGCTAAATTGAAAGTAAAGACCCCAATAATCGGTACTATATGTATGAGTACACAGGGCAGGGACAGGGGAAATATCTACGCCGTGATAGACCCCGGCGCAGCAGGCTCCCCGTTCGTGTTCGTCGTGGACGGCATCCGCAGAAAGCTGGATAGTCCCAAACGCAAAAATATAAAGCACTTATATCTCACGCCTGTCAATTCGGCGGATTACGGTGCAGACTTTTCAAACGGCAAAACAGACGACTGTGTATTGGCCTATGCCCTCAAACAGTACGCTCAATCAAAAAAATAAGTCGGAGGAAAAACAACTTGTCTAAGGACGATGTAATCGAGGCGGAAGGCAGAGTAATAGAGTGCCTGCCCAATGCCAACTTCAAAGTTCAGCTTTCCAACGGTTATGTAATCACGGCCTACATTTCAGGCAAACTTCGCATGAACTATATAAGAATTATAGAAGGCGATATGGTCAAGCTGGAAATGAGCCCTTATGATTTAACCAAAGGCAGAATCACCTGGCGCAGCAAGGGTTGAGCCTTGCCCGCCTCAAAAAAATATTCAGGAGATTAAATTATGAAAGTAAGACCTTCAGTAAAGCCCATGTGCGATAAATGCAAAGTAATTAAAAGAAACGGCAAGGTTATGGTAATCTGCTCCAAGAATAAAAGCCATAAGCAGAGGCAGGGTTAAATAAAATCGCTCAAGTCGCGTCTGCAACTTTCGCGGCTTGCAGCGAAATTATTTTTCCGCTCTTTATAGCGGCTTTAAAAGTCCTTTAACCGTGCGCGCCTGCGCCGCACGGCAAAAAGGTACCAATCACAAAAATATTCGGCGGACAAAAGGCAGTCATTCCAACATGCCGGCGGCCGCACGGTTGACATAATTAAATTTTTTTTGTAAAATTAAACGGAGGAAATAAATCGTTATGGCACGTATTGCCGGTGTAGATTTACCCAGAGAAAAGAGAATTGAAATAGGTTTAACCTACATTTACGGTATCGGACTTACAACAAGCAAGAAAATTCTTGCCGCAACCGGTATCAACCCCGACACGAGAGTAAAAGACCTCGACGAAACTCAGGTTTCCAAACTTCGTGAATATATCGATCATAATTACAGAGTTGAAGGCGAACTCCGCAGCGAAGTCTCCCTCAACATCAAGCGCCTCATGGAAATAGGCTGCTACCGCGGCATCCGTCACAGAAAGGGCCTTCCCGTTCGCGGCCAGTCCACCAAGAGGAACGCGCGCACCCGCAAGGGTCCCCGCCGCACAGTAGCCAAGAAGAAGGGCGCAAAGTAATAGGGAGGATCAGTTAAATGGCAGCAACTAAAAGGACAGTAACCAGAAAGCGCAGAGAGCTTAAAAAGGTTGACAAAGGTCAGGTTCACATTCAGTCATCCTTCAACAATACGTTAGTCACCGTCACCGACCTTCAGGGCAACGCCCTTTCGCAGTCCAGCGCTGGTGCGTTGGGCTTCAAAGGCTCCCGTAAAGGCACCCCGTTTGCAGCACAGATGGCTTGCGAAACGGCGGTAAAAGCGGCAAAAGAACACGGGCTTCGTTCAGTAGAAGTGTATGTAAAAGGTCCCGGCGCGGGCAGAGAGTCGGCAATTCGTGCAATCGCGGCTTGCGATGTGGAAATAACGCTCATTTCAGACGTTTCCCCCATCCCCCACAACGGTTGCAGACCCCCCAAGCGCAGAAGAGTATAATCGGAGGATAGATACAAGAATATGGCAACTTATAGAGAAGCAAAATGCCGCCTTTGCAGAAGGGAAGGCGCAAAACTCTTTTTGAAGGGCGATAAATGCTACAACGGCAAATGCCCCTTTGAAAAACGTCCCGTAGCTCCCGGCCCCCACGGCATGGGCAGAAGAAAGGTTTCCGAATACGGCCAGCAGCTTCGCGAAAAGCAGAAGGTAAAGCGCATATACGGCGTACAGGAAGGCCAGTTCAGGATGTACTATGAAAAG
The DNA here is from genome assembly GCA_964447305.1 of uncultured Clostridia bacterium. Taxonomy (GTDB): domain Bacteria; phylum Bacillota; class Clostridia; order Christensenellales; family Borkfalkiaceae; genus Coproplasma. Next base: position 13,993 of record CAYURN010000011.1, on the reverse strand, counting down.
GCCGACGCAATGAAGGGCATCACGGGTGAAAATATGCTCTCCCTTCTTGAAAGAAGGTTGGATAACGTAGTTTACAGAATGGGCCTCGGCGTCAGCCGCGCACAGGCACGTCAGCTTGTCAACCACGGCCACTTCACGGTAAACGGCAGAAAGGTAAATATTCCCTCATATATAGTCAAGGCTGGCGATGTAATCGCCGTCAAGGAAAACAAAACCTCCAACAAATATTTTGAAGCTATCAAATCGGCAAAGGTTGGCAATCTGCCCAAATGGCTTGATTTCAACTCCGAAAAGTTAGAAGGTAAAATTTTAGCGCTTCCTCAAAGAGAAGACATCGACAGCCAGATTGCCGAGCATATGATTGTCGAGTTCTACTCCAAATAATAATATAATTTAAGTTAAGGAGGGTAGTTTATGATCGAAATGGATATGCCCAAGATTGTGGTAGATGAAAGCGAAGACGAATCTTATGCAAAAATAGTAGTCGAACCGCTTGAAAAGGGTTTCGGTCTTACAATAGGCAACTGCTTAAGAAGAATACTCCTGTCGGCGCTCCCCGGCGCAGCAGCACAGGGCATCAGATTTTTAGACGGCTCGGTAAAGCACGAGTTTTCTGCAGTTGCGGGGGTTAAGGAAGACGTAACCGAAATAATCCTTAACTTAAAATCGCTGGCTATAAAGACCAAGATAACGGACAAAGACTATGTCAAGGTAGTTCACCTTTACAAGGAAGGTCCTTGCGAGGTAAAAGCGAGCGATATATCGCAGGACGCTGAAATCGAAATAATAAACGGCGACCAGCACATTTGCACCGTGGACGCAGGCGGTAAGATAGATATGGAAATAACTATCGGCCGCGGCCGCGGCTACAAGGGCGCGGATCACACCCGCTCAGATCTCATTGATTACATTCCCATCGATTCCATCTATACGCCCGTCAAAAAGGTCAATTACAATGTGGAAAATACCCGCGTAGGCCAGAACACCGACTACGACAAGCTCACCCTTGAAGTGTGGACCAACGGCGCGTTCTCCGCAAAGGAGATTGTTTCCCTTGCGGCAAAAATCATGCAGGATCACATATCCCTCTTTGTCGACTTGTCCGATACAATAAGGGATATGGATATTCTCGTCAAAAACGAGGACGATCGTCAGCAAAAAATACTTGCAATGGCAATCGAGGATATGGATCTTTCAGTTCGCTCTTACAATTGCCTCAAGCGTGCAAACATACACACGGTAGAAGATTTAACCAAGAAGACCGAGGATGAAATGTTGAAGGTAAGAAACCTTGGCAGAAAGTCTTTGGACGAAGTAATTTTGAAGTTACAGTCCTACGGTCTTTCATTATCAAACAAGGAGGACTAATCAATCATGCCCGGCAAATTAGGCAGAACTTCAGCACAAAGAATGGCTATGCTCAGAAATCAGGCTTCGGAGCTTCTTTGGTACGGCAGAATAAAGACAACTAAGGCAAAGGCAAAGGAACTTCAGCCCTATGTAGAAAAAATAATCACTAAGGCGGTCAACACCTACGACCTCAACGAGGAGCAGGATGTTGTTAAAACCGACTCCAAGGGCAAGGAAGTAACCGTAAAGGTCATCAAGGACAGCCCCAAAAAGCTGGCTGCCCGCCGCGCCATCATGGCAAAGCTCAGGGACCTTCAGGAAGTCAAACCCTTCAACGAAAAGAAGTCGGATTTCAAGGCCCGCACTAAGGATATCAAGCATCCCCTCATGGAAAAACTCTTCAACGAAATTGCGCCCAAATATGCTCAGCGCAAGGAAGAGCTCGGCCAGGGCGGCGGCTACACCCGTATCTATCTTTTGGGCGAACGCCGCGGTGACGGCGCTGAAGAAGCGATAATCGAATTAGTATAAGTGGCTTATAAACAGCATTCAATGCTTATAACAAAAAAGCACGGGTATCCGTGCTTTTTTGTTGCGTCGCTCAGCGCGCCCGCCAAAAGGATTGCTCAGGTCAGCAGACTGTCAAAATCTTCGCCGAAGATATCGCATAGCCGCGATAACGTTTCGTAGTCGGGTCGGCACACCTTGTTCTCCCACGCACTCACCGTGCGCTGGTCAACCCCAAGTATTTTGGCAAGTTGCCCCTGCGTAAACCCGTTCGCAGTCCTCAGCAGCTTCAAATTTTCAGCAAACCTTATTTCTTTCATATATATAAAAATACCAAACACTTTGGTAAAACTCTTGACATACCAATAAGTTTGGTGTATTATAGTCGTGCTGGCTATTTGATTGTTAAATAAATCAGTTAAAGAAATTAAGCCCCATCACTCGCGGTATAAACCGCAACGCTCCATAGAATAAAGGCCGCACATTGCTGTGCGGCCTTTATTCTGTTTAAATATATCCGTAAACGGCAATCGCATGAATATTTTTTTGTCTGTTTGCGCATAATAGGTTCATGAAGAGCAAAAAAATAAAGTCTGATTTTCATCACATCTCGCAAAGCACAGTCTGCGCCAACGAACTCACAGGTTGGCTTCAGAACATCTCCCTCGACCCCGAGGAGGTAAAGCGTTTTCACGACGAATATATAGGCGACAAATGAATTGATTACAACGGGCGGCGGGCGCAGACCTTAAGGTCTGCGCCCGCCTTTAAAAATGTTTATTTCAGCTGCCGCGGCGCAATACATGGCGCGCCCGTTTTGCGCTTCAAAGCGGCATAGTAGGGCCTTTACCGCAGCATATATGCCGCCCGATTACTATTTGTCGTCCTTTAAAGTGCCGTCGTCGTTGAGGTCGGAAAAGAGGGGCGGGGTAAGCCCCTTTCGGCCACGCCTGCGGTATCGCACACACTCCGTCAGAAGGTATTCGATCTCACCGTTGAGCGAGCGAAAGTCGTCCTCCGCCCAGCGTTCGAGTTCGGCATAAAGCTCCGCCGAAATTCTTAATGGAATTTGTTTTTTAGGTTTTTTGTTTTCTTCCATAATTTACCGATCGGTGTTTTTTAAAGTGTTGTTTTGTAGTATTCGTGCATGACGGCCAGCCGCGCATATATATCCGCGCGTTTGCCCTTCGCCATGGTAAATGTCGGCCTCAGCGCAAGCGGATTAAAGAACGCGCTGTTCAAACCGATTAAAAATATTATGAACTTGCTTCTGGCCGCCCTGAACTTTCTTTCGTCAAGCGCTATGTGAACGCAAGGCCGCGGCGGGTCGCCGCTGAAATCAAATTTTTTAAGCTTCACGCCCACCACCTGCTCCCACGGCACAAAACCCGCGGCAAAGTAGGAGTAGTAGTCGTAAATTCCTTTATCGTCCGCGCAAAACGTGTAGCGGTATTTGAGTTTATAAAAGTTTACACCCGCATATATGCCGCAAATAACGGCAAAAATTATACATACACACCACATAGCCGCTATCACTTCCGTGGGCGCGTCAGAATAAAATATCAGAACCATCGGCAGCGAAACAAGCCCCGCCGCCGCGGCGAGCCATATTGCGGCGGTCAAAAACCGCGCAATTTTATTGTCCGCTACATATAAATTTTCAGGCTTAACTTTTTTTTCCATTCATTCCCTCTCTTCGGGGTGTTCGCGGTAATATGCTTCCTCGTATTGTGCCGACAACATATCGCATACGCGCCGTTCGGCGGGCTTTACCTTTCGTCCGTATAAAAAGTGCATTACAAATGCCGCAACAAGGGCAGGTACCATGCCGAGCAGAAACGAAAAGCCCGTAACCTCGACTATATTGCCGACCCAACCGGATTGGGAGTAATCCGACCCGCATACCGCAAGTATAAAACCGCACAGCGTACAGCCCGCAATTATGCACAGCATAACGATAGTCGTGCGGCGCCCGTACAGATAATATTCTCTTTGCAGGGCGCGTCGCAGGTTGTCAAGCGGGCTGTCGGTCAGTTTGCTTTCGTTGCGTTCCAAAAGTTTCTTTTTCCATGCGTCCTGCCTTATGGCAACAACCAGGGTGTAGATGAACCAAACGCCGCCGCACGCTATACTCACCCAGAATGTATCAAACTCCAGCCTGTCGGTCAGGATAACCGTCAGCACAATGTCGATGACGAAGAATAAAATAAAGCTCACCAAAGATTTTTTGGCCTGGCTCGTAACCATTTTAGTGTATTCGTCTTTGTCCTTGGGGTCTACAAGAAACCAATTTTCATGTAAATTCATATCTCTATCCTAATTGCAGGCGCCCTTTATCAAGGGGAGCCGGCTTGCCGTAGCGTCAGCGGCGGCAAGACTGAGGGGTTTTGGAGGCTCCCCTTAGCCAAGGGGAGCTGGCTTGACGTAGCGTCAGCGGCGGCAAGACTGAGGGGTTGTTTGATTTTAAAATTACCTCTCCGCTTCGTTTCATTCGGCACCTTTCTCACGCGGCGTAAGGAATGTCGCCGCGCTCGGTCACCGCTCGGGCGGACTTTTGCCCTCGCTCATCTCGCAATTTGACCCCTCCGCTTCGTTTCACTCAGCACCTTTCTCACGCGGCGTAAGGAATGTCGCCGCGCTCGGTCACCGCTCGGGCGGACTTTTGCCCTCGCTCATCTCGCAATTTGACCCCTCCGTCACGGCGGCATGTGCCGCCGCGCCACCTCCCCTAAGCGTAGGGGAGGCTATAATGTTGTTTTGAAAACACCTTGCTCGTCCTAAGCGTAGGGGAGGCTATAATGTTGTTTTGAAAACACCTTGCTCGTCCTAAGCGTAGGGGAGGCTGTAATTGTTGTTTTGGGAGCGCCTTGTTTACACTGCAACAGGGTAGGCAAGATAGAAGAGCGCGCTGCAAGCGCACAACAATGCGCGTTAATCTCTCAGTATATCGACCCGCTGTTTACCACGGGCTGGGCGTCCTTGTTGCCGCACAGCACTACAAGCAGGTTAGAAACCATGGCCGCCTTGCGCTCTTCGTCAAGTTCGCAAACTTTGTTGTCGGAAAGCTTTTTCAGCGCCATATCCACCAGCGAAACGGCTCCGTCCACAATCTTCTGCCGCGCGGCGATAATCGCCGAAGCCTGCTGCCGTTGCAGCATTGCCGCCGCAATTTCGGGCGCGTATGCAAGATTGGATATCCTCGCCTCCAAAATCTCCACGCCCGCCATGTCCACGCGCTCCTGCAATTCCGCCTTTAAAATGTTGGCTATCTCCTGCGAGGATCCGCGCAGCGACTTCTCGTCCCCGTCGGATGACACGTCGTAAGGGTACTGCCGCGCCACCTGTCTTATGGCGCTGTCCGTCTGCGTTGCAACGTAGGATACATAGTCCTCCACGGCAAACACCGCCTTCGCAGTGTCCGTCACGCGCCAGATGACAACTACGCCTATCTCTATAGGGTTGCCTTCCTCGTCGTTTACCTTCTGCTTTTCGTTATTCAAGGTCATGGCTTTCAGGCTCAGCTTCTTCTTTCCCAAAGTACCGAATCCTGCCACGGGGCTTACCGCCGTACACAGCGGATTTATGTAAAAGAACCCGGCCTTCTTCAGCGTGCCATAGTATCTGCCGAAGAAAGTGAGTACAACCGCCTCGTTCGGCCCGATTATCTTGAACCCGCGCAGACCAATCGCTGTCAACGCAAGCAAAACAATCCCGACGGCGGAAACCGCCATATATGCGCCGTTGTTTGTCTGCGAACTTATATATACCCCCGCCACAGTCAGCGCCAAGGCAACAATCGTAAGCACAACAAAAACGGTCACGGCCACGCCGCCCTTTGCGGCGCGCACGCTTTTCTCGGCTATGTTATCACTCATTTTTCAATTCTCCTTTTTAGTGTTTTGATATCATTTTGATATCATTTTATATTATACACATCGGCAAAAAAATGTCAATATCCTGCTCAAAATTTTTGCAAAATTGCGCCCGGCGCAGTATAATTATGTTCATGAAACTCAACTTCGAACTCGTCCCTGACAGCTGCTGGTATTCAAATCTGCGTTCGCTGTTGCCGCCCGGCGGCTGGGATATTATAAGAAAAAAAGCTTACGCCCGCGCAGGCGGCAGGTGTATGATATGCGGCGCGCCGACAACACGCCTCGAAGCTCACGAACAGTGGAGCTATGACGAGGAAAACGCCGTTCAAAAACTTTCGGATATAGTCGCCGTGTGCCGACCCTGTCACGAAGTAATACATATCGGCCGTACTCAGCTAATGGGCAGGGAGAGGGAGGCCTCCGAACATTTCATGAAGGTCAACGGCTGTTCGTATGCCGAATACCGCAAAGCCCTGGGCGAAGCCAACGAAGCGCACCGCCGCCGCAACCTGATTGCGGAGTGGAAGATAGACTTATCCCTGCTGAAAAATTTTTTGTAACATGTGCTATATTTCAGGTATATGTGGCGGCCTGTAAAAATATTAAGGCTTAAAATTATTTTAAAAAAGCCTTTAAAACAAGTTGACAAAGTCGCGTCTATCCTTTATAATATCGACGTAAAAATTAGTTTACGCCGCAGACAGCAAGTGGCTCTGCCTTAATTTCTTGCCGAGGTTGTAAGTACATAGGTTTTATTCAGTATTTATCATGAGTAAGTATGTCCTTGCTTCCCTTTGCGGCGCAAGGGTTTTTTATTTACAGAATAAAACGGGAGGTAAAGAATTTGTCAGCTAACTTTGAAGCTAAGAAGGTAGTCGTTCAGGAAATTATCGATAAGATAAAGGCCTCAAAGTCGGTAGTATTTGTCGACTATAAGGGTTTGACCGTAGCCGAAGTTTCCGAAATGCGCAACAAGTGCAAGAACGCCGGCTGCGAATACAAGGTTTACAAAAACACCCTTATCCGCAAGGCTTTCAATGAACTTGGTTACGACATGTTCGACGCAGACCTCAACGGCCCCACGGCAGTTGCGTTCGGCGGCGACGAAACATGCGCGGCAAAGGCTATGGTCGACGCCGCAAAGAGTTACGACGGCAAGATAATCGTAAAGAGCGCTTTTGTTGACAATCAGTATGTCGATAAAGCGGGCGTCAAGGATCTTGCAAGTATGCCTTCAAAAGAAGAACTCATCGCAAAGATGCTCGGCTCTATGCAGGCTCCTTTGTCAAACTTTGCAGGCGTGCTTTCCAACCTTATGGGCGGAATCGTTCGCGTGTTAAACGGTATTGCACAGAGCAAGGAGGCTTAAGTTTAAGCCTCGCAAAACCGACCGGCGGCAGGTCGTTAATCGCCGCAAAATAATCATTTAAGAATAATTAAGGAGATAATAAAAATGGCAGACGTTAAGAAGTTTATCGAAGAAATCAAATCTATGACCGTTCTTGAGCTCAATGAACTCGTTAAGGCTCTTGAAGAAGAATTCGGCGTAAGCGCAGCCGCTCCCGTAGCAGTAGCAGCCGCTCCCGCAGCAGGCGCAGCAGCCGCTCCCGCAGCTGAAGAAAAGACCGAATTCAACATCGTCCTCAAGGATGCAGGCGCTAAGAAGATCGACGTAATCAAGGTCGTTCGCGCATTCACAGGCCTTGGCCTTGTTGAAGCTAAGCAGGCTGTTGAAAAGGGCGGCGTGCTTAAGGAGAACGTTTCCAAGGAAGAAGCTGACAAGATCGTTGCTGACCTTAAGGCAGCAGGCGCAACAGCAGTTGCTGAATAATCTTTCCTCGTTAAATTCAAAAACCCTTACAGACGCCGCGCGGATAAATGTCCGCGCGGCGTCTATAATAACCGCGAAAAAGTGTGAAAATTATGCCGCAATAAGCGGCTTTCTGCATGTAAATTGTTGTATTTGTGAAAAATGGCGGCAGTATACCCTAAATTGCTTGACTGTTTACTACAATTAAAGTAGAATTATTAAGTATTCAATTATAAGGATAACTATATGAAAAACATTCTCAAACGCGTAGTCGTGGCTGTGGCTGCCATGGCTGTTGTTATGTCAGTGCCTCTCATGTCGGGCTGCGAATCTTCCCATCCGGAAGCCGTTATCACAATCTCTTACAACGGCACAGAGTACGAACTCCAATACAAACTCTATCGCAACATGTATCCTCAAACGGTAAGGCATTTCATCGAACTTGCCGACGCGGGTTTCTATGATAACACGATAATTCACAATTACTCTTCAAGTTATCTCTACGGCGGCGGCTATACCTATAATGTCGAAGGTTACGAAAGCGACTACGAAACCGACTACGAAGACGGCGACGGCGCAATGCGCGAATATTTTGAAGCTAACTCTAAGGAAGCCGAATATTATGCCCTCTTTGAATCGGGCGCGCTCACTCCCTCGGTTTATAAAGACTATATCGAAGACCACTATATCGAGGCTCTTCCCACGGTAATAGGCGAAGTTGGCGACACTCATGTCATTCAGAACGGCGCCCTCACAGGCTCCTTCGGCGCCCTCCGCATGTATTATTCGAGCAAAGACCTTGACGAAGGCGACGTAGTCTACCTCGATAAGGACGGCAACGAGGACGGCACTATCTTCGACGACTACCTCGAACACAGCGCAACCAGCATGTTCTCTATCCAGACTACCACGTCATCGGGTTCTACAAGCTATTGCATCTTCGGCGAACTGATCGAAACGGACACTCTGTCCGAACTCACTTCGGCAATAAGTTCTGCCTCCACGCTCACGGTCAGCAACGTAGAAATCGACCTGTATGACCAGATAATAAGCAGCAGATATACAAACTATGACAGCTACACCGTTACGTCGATTCCCATAATCGTTGTTTCGGTCAGAATAACAAAGTATTGATTGCATCAATCTCAGGCGGCGGGCCACGGCCCGCCGCCTTTTCCGTGCAAAAAAACTGCCGTAATTTTACAGCGTAAATTGCCGTGTTTTGTCACATACTGTCTGTAGGTGCAAAAACCTAAAGGAGTGTTATGGAAAAATTCATTTTGGGCGTGGCCCTTGGCATGGCGGGCGGCGCGCTGCTCGTCGCCAACAACTGCAAGCTGCGCAATTTAGTTAAAAAGAATCAGGAAGACTTAATGCAAAAGGCAGAGCAGTATATCGATAAAAAACTCGAAGAAAAGCAGGCCTCCGCACAGCAGGAGGAGGGCGAGGAAATTTAAAACGGCCGCGGGCGTGTTTGCGCCCGCGGCCGTTTCCTCATGCGGCGTCTGTTCGGCTTTTGCCTGTCAGCTCAGACTCTTTATCTGCAATTTCAGCAGCCTGTTCTCGTCGCTCAGCCTGCGCACCAGCGCGGCCAGCCTCTCGTTCTCGCCCCTCAAAGCGGCGGTAATGTCGTCATACAGCTCGTTTATCCTGTCCTCTATGCGCTTCTGCCCCTCGTCGGTCGGGGTCAGTCCGCATTCGCTCATTATCGCTTTTATCCTTTCAGGCTGCTTTGCCAGAATATTGCGGTATTTATTCTGATATCTCAGCATAAGTTTATCGTCCCCGCCCGAAAGATTGAGAACAGCTCTCCTCACCGAAACGCCTTTGCTCTTTTCGGTAAGTATAGCTTTCAGTATCTTGTCCGTCTCCTCGTCGGTAAACGGTTTTATGCTCTCCGCCTTCAATTGTGTGCCCTTAAGCACTTTCTGCACGTCCTCGTCGTCGGCCTTTTTCAACAGCGCGTAGTAATAGTTCCGCACGCTGCCCTTTGCCCTGCCTGTCTTTGCCGCGTATTCTTCAAATATCCTCGTCAGCGTCTTGCCTTTCAGTTTGCCTTCGCAAACGTATTTGACCAGACTGTCTGCCTCTTCAACAGTGTAACCGTTTATTTTATTCATACATGCCTCCTTTGCTTTTTTATTGACATAAAAATCTGCACTTATACATTTTATAATATTATGACGGTGTATTTTTTAAGCGACGTTCCCGCGGCTCTGCGCCTCAACGGCTGTTATGTCGGCATGGCCGACGCCATTCCCCGCCGCGTAGAGATAGAGGACGGGCAAATCTTCGTGGAGGCCGTCCCGTCCGATAACCGTATGCCTGTAAATTTCCTGCTCGACAGGCAGTTTATCGACAATCCTCCGTCCTGCGTCGACGTGTATCTCATGGGCGCCGACGTCATGATAAAATTCAGGCGCTACGAACATAAGGATTACAGCCTGCACAAGATCTGCCAGACTAACTTTTCGGGCAATCTCGTCACGCTCGGCAGGCAGGGCGGAGTATTTGTGTGTATAGACCGCCCCGACGGCACCTATTGCCTGCGCATGCTTGACGACTGCTTTTCCACCGCCGTCATGACCGAAGGCTCCGTTGGCGGGCGCGGCGTGCTGTGCATACACGCTCAGGGCTGCCTTGCCATAGTTTCAGGTTCGGGCGGGTTGGCGTTCTGTAACAGGGTCAAAAGCTATTCGCTGGGGGATATGCTCGGCGTAACCACAGATTATTTAAGCTGTGCGGGAATAGCGGGGGAGTGCAGCTATTCATACGACGGCTCGAAGTTCACCCTCGTGTCGGGCAGAACGGTGGAAACGCGCCCCGTGAAAGACGAAGTCAGGCACTTCGCGTTTTTCGAAAGCATACTTGCCCGTGCCGACGCCTCCGCATACCTCGCCGAATCCATCAGGGCCAGGGCGGGCGAGTTGTCCTCTTACCTCGGCGACTTTGCCGAAGTTCTCATTCCCCCGCAAAAGTTTTACGAGCTTACGGGCGAACTGCGCGCCGCAGGCCTTGCCCGCGCCGAAAAACCCAATCTGTTCCGCGTTAAATTTTATGCCGCCGATATGTCCGGCGGCCTTGTGGAAAATATCAGAGAGATAGAATATTAAGCGGCGGACGGACTTTTTTAAGTCCGTCCGCCGCCATGCTCCCGCCCCGTCGGGACAAAAGTTTACAATTGACTTGACATGTGTAAACTTTTACTGTAAAATATATAATAACAAACGGCGGCGTATGTCGCCGCGTCAAGGAAGTTGATTTTTCAATGATTGAACTTGCAAAGAAGTATGATGTCATAATCGTCGGCACGGGCGTTGCGGGCCTCAACTGCGCGCTCAATATTTCACCGGATAAAAATATCCTTGTTATATGCAAGGAAACGCCGGATAAGTCTGACAGCTATCTCGCCCAGGGCGGCATCTGCCGCCTTCCGGAAGAAAGCGATTATCAAAGCTATTTCAACGACACTCTGCGCGCGGGCCACTACGAAAACAACCCCGCCACTGTCGATGCAATGATACGCGGCTCGCAGGAGGTTATAGACGATCTCATCGGCTACGGGGTGGATTTTGCCCGCAATGCCGATGGTTCGCTCGCATATACCAAGGAGGGCGGTCATTCCCGTCCCCGTATATGTTTTCATGAGGACACAACCGGCCGCGAAATAACCACCCATCTCATGTCGGCGGCGCGCGCCCGCGGGAATATATTGATTGTCCCCTATGTCACCATGCTCGATATCATCAGCGACGGCAGCACCTGCTATGGCATTGTCGCCAAGGACGGCAAAAACGGCAGGCTTTACCGCCTTTATGCCGACTATACAGTCCTCGCTTCGGGCGGCATAGGCGGCATTTTTGAAAATTCTACAAATTTCCGCGTGCTCACGGGCGACGCCCTTGCAATATGCCTCAATCACGGCGTGGCGGTCGACCACATCAACTATATTCAGATACATCCCACAACCCTGTATTCCAAAAAGAAGGGCAGGCGTTTTCTCATCTCCGAATCGGTCCGCGGCGAAGGCGCCGTCCTGCTCGACAAAAATTTTCAAAGATTCACCGACGAGCTTCAGCCCCGCGACGTTGTGACCGCCGCCATACGCGCCCAGATGGCAAAGGACGGTACCGACCACGTCTGGCTGGATATGCGCCCCATTCCCAGGGAGGAGGTCATAAGTCATTTCCCCGGCATTGTTCAGCATTGCCTCAACGAAGGTTACGACGTCTTCCGCGAATGTATCCCCGTCGTACCCGCCCAGCACTACTTTATGGGCGGTATCCGCAGCGATTTAAAGGGCGCCACCACCATGCCCCGCCTGTACGCCGTGGGCGAAACGTGCTGCAACGGAGTGCATGGCAAAAACCGCCTGGCCTCCAATTCCCTTCTGGAAAGCCTGCTGTTTGCAAAGCGCGCCGCTCAGGACATCAATCAGAACTATTCCGCGGCGGATATCGGCCGCGCAAAGGCGGCGGAGGCGGCTCTCGACCTCAAAAAATACGCCAACCCTTCCAGACTTTTAAATGAATATAAACAGGCGGTTCACGCCGCAATCGAACAGGAAAATTCAAAGTGCGGTCAGGCGGCTGCAACTTAAGGAGAAATATATGAACGATCCCGTAACCGGCGCAGTCAACTGCGATAAACTCATCATGATGGCCCTTGCCGAAGATATTACAAGCGAGGACGTAACTACAAATGCAATAATCAAGGGATATGTGCGCGGCAATGTCCAGCTTATCTGCAAGCAGGACGGCGTGATATGCGGCCTCGGCGTGTTCGAGCGCACGTTCACATTGCTCGACGGCAATACCGTCGCCAGGTTCACCGTCAGCGATGGCGACGAAGTCAAAAGCGGTCAGCTCCTCGGCGAAGTGACGGGCGATATACGCGTCCTCCTTTCGGGCGAGCGCACGGCTTTAAACTTTCTTCAGCGCATGAGCGGCATAGCCACATATACCCGCAGCGTCGTCAGGCTTTTGCAAGGTTCAAAGACCCGTCTGCTCGATACCCGCAAGACCACGCCCAATATGCGCATATTTGAAAAATACGCCGTCAAAGTGGGCGGCGGTTGCAATCACCGCTACAACCTTTCGGACGGCATACTTTTAAAGGACAACCACATAGGCGCCGCAGGCAGCATAACGCGGGCTGTGCAGTTGGCTCGCGAATATGCGCCCTTCGTCCGCAAGATAGAGGTGGAGGTTGAAAATCTTGAAATGTGCCGCGAAGCCGTTGCGGCGGGCGCGGATATCATCATGCTCGACAATATGACTCCCGCACAGATGAAGGAGGCTGTCGCTCTGATAGGCGGAAGAGCGCAGACTGAGTGCAGCGGCAACGTCACGCGCGAAAACATAAAAGCCATCATAGATACCGGAGTAGATTTTGTATCATCGGGCGCGCTGACCCATTCGGCGCCCATTCTCGATTTATCGCTCAAAAATCTTCATCCCACGGAGGATTAAATGAAAGCTAACGAACGCCGAAACGAAATTTTAAGTCTGCTCGGCAACACTTCGTCGGCAATTCCCGCGGCAATATTGTCTGAAAAATTTGGTGTGTCCCGCCAGGTCATCGTGCAGGACATAGCTATTCTGCGCGCCAACGGGTACGATATAATCTCCACCAACCGCGGCTATTGCCTGGGCGGGGCGATACGCGCCCAAAGAATATTCAAATGCCGCCATACCCTCGGCGAACTTGTCGAGGAGGCGGAAATCATAATCGACCGCGGCGGCAGGGTGGAGGACGTGTTCGTCAACCACCGCGTGTACGGCCGCATTGCGGCGCGGCTCGACCTGATCACCAAAACCCATGCAGAGGAACTGCACCGCTCGCTGGTATCAGGCGCTTCAAGGCCCTTGATGAGTGTAACCGACGGCTATCATTATCACACCGTTTCCGCCGCCAGCGAAGCCGCTCTCGATTCAATCGAACAGGCTCTCCGCTCCCGCGGCTTTCTGATAGAAATTTGAATTATCGTTATTGCTTCGCCAATATGTGCCGACTATTGCTAAACCAGCCGCAGATTATCTGCGGCTGGTTTAAAAGGCGCAGGGGCGGTTTGCTTTGGCAAACCGCCCCTGCGCAACAAAAAGTTTGAACAGAAAATTTATACGAATAGAGCCGCGTATTGATATATGACAATCATAAATTAAAAAATTACCGAAAAGCTCCCAAAATTGCTTGTAATTTTTTTACATGTACGTTATAATATAATGCGCAACGGGCATTTAGCCGGTTACACAATTTCATATTGGGGTGTCGCCAAGCGGTAAGGCAACGGACTCTGACTCCGTCATTCGTTGGTTCAAATCCAGCTACCCCAGCCATTTTTGAGCGAATTTTGGCCAAAAACAGCTAAAATTCGCTCATTTTTTGTTGTCGGCCTTTATTCACTCCCCAAACTTTTTTAAAGATTGGGGAGTAATTGGGGAGTAAAATG
>CAYURN010000010.1:0-67745 GCA_964447305.1 uncultured Clostridia bacterium | reverse complement strand
ATCTGAATTGCCTTTTGTACTTTATATCTTCTTCTCTATGCAGTTGTCAATCTTCATTCGCCGGCAAAAGTCGGCCTGTCTTGGTGACAGCTTTTATATGATAGCAAAACGGACAAAATAAGTCAAGCAAATTTTAAAAAAAATCTGTGTTTTTTTTGATTTTTTTATACCTTTCAAAACGGCTGCTTATATGTTGTGTTTTACATTATTTTACACACAATATGGCGAAATTGCAGTTGACATTATTATAAATGTACAGAAACGCGGCGGGCTGTATCGCCCGCCGCGAGAGTGGTTTATTAAAATATTTTGTAGGCGCGTTCCTTTAAAAATTCCACGGAGCGGCTGAGCTGGCTTTCCTCGGCATAATTCGTATCGTAGACCTCGATTATGGCGCTGCCGCCAAAGCCTTCGCCCTTAAGAACCCTGAATATTTCATCGAAGTCGTATATACCCTCGCCCGGCAGGCACATTCTTCCGCCGTCGTCGATATCGGACAGGTGAGCATAGGCGATTGAGCCTGACATATCTTTCAGGTACTGCTGATAGGGATAGTGCGAGCGGCGGGCCTGTTTGATATCGAACACGGCCTGAAGCCGCGGGATACGCCTTTTTAGTTCAGAAAAAACTCCCGGACGGTTATACAGCGCCCAATGCACGTTTTCAAGACAGAGATTCAAGCCATAGCCGGCAGCAAAATCAACGGCCTCTGCAAGACGGGCAGAGAGCGCATCGAAATTTTCCCCGGCGATGTCTGTCAAGCGGTGAAAACCGTGAAAGGTGTAATTTCTGCAACCGAGCAACTGCGCGCTGCGGGCAAGCTGGTCGAGCCAATACAAGCCGTCGCCGCGCACTCTGCGGGTGGGGTTGAAAAAATTGCCCTCGAAATTTGCGGAATTGACATGCACAGAATTTACAGGGAAGTTATTTAGCTGCGGCGCAAACGATTTTGAAAATTCCGGACGGTATTCATAAAACGTCGAAAAGAAAACTTCAGCACAATCGGCGCCGAGCCGTATGATTTTTAAAAGGGCGTCCTCGGTTGAATAGCGCGGAAAGAGCGACGCCGTGGAGAGTCCTATCTGAATCATACGCATATTATATCACACTTTTACTTAAATTGCAACACGAGAACAAAAAATCATGCTCCCGTAGAAATGTAGCGGGCGAGGCTGCGGGTTATAGGTTCATCGGCAACGCGCGAGATGGGCGCAAGCGGGAAAGATTGAGATTGAAATTCGGGCGGCGAATCAGGCCCCGGTGCGGGGGCGGGCGCAGACTTTGCGCCCGAAAGGGCGGTGACGAGCTGTGTGAGTTCCTCCGCCTCTTCGAGCATATCGGCAAAATCGCCGCCTGCAAGACTGATAAGGGGTTTGACTTCATTGAAAGCCGTGCCGCCAGACATGAGCAATAACAGTAACAAAACGAGTTGCATAAAATCACCTTTGAACATAAACTGTAATATCATTATATGCGAGGTATATTTTATGAGCGATTTTAAAAGTTACAATGGCGACGGCGCCCGCCGCGACGCAGGCGCGGCGGGCGGACAGAAGCAGAACGGCGGCGAGCAGCAGGCGATAAACCTTGCGGCGACGCTGGCAAAGGCTTTTGCAGGAAAGAGCGAGGGAGAGATACTTTCGACAATAATTGCACAGGCCGAACAGGGCAAGCGGGACGGCACGCTGACCAACCGGGATTTAGATAATTTTTACAGGACTTTGTCGCCCCTTTTGGACTCTTTCAAGCGCAGAAAATTGCAGCAGGTGATTGCAAAATTGAAGGCCATATAACGGGCGGGCAGGGTCGGTTATGCGGCGATTTCGGTCATGGCTTTGAGAAAATATTCTACCTCTCCGCCGGTGTTGAAGGGCGAAAGCGAGGCCCGCACGAGCCCTGACGAGCCGAGCGCGCCGTGCATTAGCGGGGCGCAGTGCAGTCCTGCGCGCACGCATATTCCGTATTTTTGCGACAGCTCTTCCGCCACGCTTTCGGAGGGGCGGCCGCGCAGGTCAAAGGCGACTATACCAAACGGATTGGTGCGGGAATATACCTTGACGGAGGGCAATTCCGACAGGCCGTTTATGAGCAGATCGGTGAGGTAGACAAGGCGGTCGCGGTTTTCATACAGGCGGGGCTTTATATAGAGCGCGCCTTCGCCGAGGGAAATTACGGCGGGATAGCTGAGCGTTCCCGCCTCTAAGCGGTCGGGATAAAAGTCGGGCATGGAGAGATCGTAACTGACGCTGCCCGTGCCGCCGAACATTACGGGGCGGGGATTAAAGCGTTCGGACATGACGAGCGCGCCGCTGCCCTGAATGGCGAGCATACCCTTGTGACCCGCCACGGCGAGAGCGTCTATGCCGAGGGCGGTGATATCCGTTCTTTCGTGACCGCAGGCCTGGGCGCCGTCGCAGATGAGCAGAGTATGCGCGGGAATTGCGCGTTTGACAGCGCAGATATCCGGAGCGGCGCCCGTGACGTTGGAGGCGAGCGTGACCACCACCGCCGAGGCGTCGGCGGACAGCGCGGCGAGCTGCTTTATGTCGATATTGCCCGATTTATCGAGCGGGGCATAGCGGACGGTGACGCCGAGATTTTCAAGATACCTGAGCGGGCGCAGAACCGAGTTATGCTCGGCGACGGTTGTGACGACCTTGTCGCCTGGCGAGATTGAGCCGAGAATGGCGATATTGAGAGCTTCGGTACAATTTTTTGTGAAGATAATCTTTTCGGCATGAGGCGCGCCGAAAAATTCCTGCAAGATTGTGCGCACGGCCTGCACTCTTTCGGCACACGCCAACGAAAGAGCGTGGCCGCTGCGGCCGGCGTTGGCGCAGGCGCGCATGGCGGCGGTGGCAGCCGAGATGACGCTTTCGGGTTTATGGCCGCCCGTGGCGGCGTTATCAAAATAAATCATTAAAAAAAACTTGTCCCCCTTTGCAACTTGTTTTACATATTACTTAAATATTTATACTTACAGAGGTAAAGAAATATGACATATTGCATGGCCGTTTTTAAGTCGCGATATCAGGCGATAGAATGTAAAGGGGCGCTGTTGAAAGCGGGGATTGAAGCGGAACTTGTAAGCACGCCCGCCGCGCTGCGCATTGGATGCGGGCTGAGCGTGAAATTTCCCGCAGGCGCCCATGCAAGGGTGAGGGCGATGATTGCGAGGGCGGGATATACGGCCTTTTACGGTTATATGAATATATAAAATTGCGCAATCGGCGGCAAGCCGCGCGGCGCAAATGAGTTGCGCCGCGCGGCTTGCCGTGATAAAATATAGTTATGTACGAAAGAGACATTCTGGCCGAACTTGAAAGGCTGTACCCCGACGCGCGGCCCGCGCTGCAATACAAAACGCCTTATGAGCTGTTAGTGGCGGTGATACTTTCTGCGCAATGCACCGACGAGCGCGTGAACAAAGTTACAGAGCAGCTGTTCAAGAGATACAACACTCCTGCGGCGATGCTTGAACTGACTCAGGAGGAATTGGAAAGATACATATTTTCCTGCGGGTTTTACCGCAACAAGGCGGCGCACATTCTTTCGGCTTCGCGCGATATAATGGAAAAATTCGGAGGTGAAGTGCCGTCTGAACACGCGCAGCTGAAAAGTCTGGCGGGCGTGGGGCAAAAGACGGCTAACGTGGTATATGCCGTGGCGTTTGGCGGCGACGCGATAGCCGTGGACACGCATGTGTTCCGCGTTTCGAACAGGCTGGGGCTTGCGCACGCAAATACGCCTGAAAAGACGGAGCAACAGCTTAGGGAAGTCATCCCGCAAAGAGATTGGAGCAAGGCGCATCATTGGCTGATTTACCACGGGCGCAGAGTGTGCCATTCGCAGCGGCCCGACTGCGCGGGCTGTACGCTTACAGCGTGGTGCGAATTTTACAATAACAATTTTAATAGCCGGCCATAAGGTCGGCTATTTTTATTGAACGCCGCAGAGGGCAACGAAAAAAGGTGTCGGCAAAAAGCCGACACCTTTGTGGTGTTTGTATTAAATTAGCCGATAAGCTTGGATACAACGCCGGAGCCGACAGTTCTGCCGCCTTCGCGGATAGCGAACTTAAGCTTTTCTTCAACAGCGACGGGCTTGATGAGCTCAACCGTGATGGTTACATGGTCGCCGGGCATAACCATTTCGGTGCCGGCAGGAAGCTCGATAGAGCCGGTAACGTCGGTAGTTCTGATGAAGAACTGAGGACGATAGTGGTTGAAGAAAGGAGTGTGACGGCCGCCTTCTTCTGCTTTAAGGACGTAAACCTGAGCTTCGAACTTGGTAGCTGTCTTTACAGTGCCGGGCTTAGCAAGAACCTGGCCCTTTTCGATACCCTTACGGTCTATACCGCGGAGAAGCGCGCCGATGTTGAAACCAGCGATAGCTTCGTCAACGCTCTTGTGGAACATTTCAAGACCGGTGATGACTGTGCTGACGGGCTTTTCGATAAGGCCGACGATTTCAGCGGGATCACCGACATGAGCAACACCGCGCTCTACACGGCCGGTAGCAACCGTACCACGGCCGGAGATGGTGAATACGTCTTCGACGGGAAGAAGGAAGGGCTTTTCGGTGTCACGTTCGGGAGTAGGAATGTACTCGTCGATTGTGTCCATAAGTTCAAGAATGCACTGGCATTCGGGAGCAGCGAGAATTTCTGCATCGGGGCAGCCGCTGGTTGCCTTTTCAAGAGCCTTGAGGGCGGAACCGCGGATGATGGGAGTGTCGTCGCCGGGGAAGTCATAGGAATTGAGTGTGTCCCTGATTTCCATTTCAACGAGTTCAAGAAGTTCGGGGTCGTCCATCTGATCGCACTTGTTGAGGAATACAACGATGTAAGGCACGCCTACCTGACGGGCAAGGAGGATGTGCTCCTTGGTCTGGGGCATGGGACCATCGGTTGCTGCAACGACGAGGATAGCGCCGTCCATCTGAGCTGCACCGGTGATCATGTTCTTAACGTAGTCGGCATGTCCCGGGCAGTCAACGTGAGCGTAGTGACGCTTTGTTGTTTCATATTCGACGTGAGCGGTGTTTATTGTGATACCGCGGGCTTTCTCTTCGGGAGCCTTGTCGATTTCATCGTATCTCATCTTCTGAGCCTGACCTTTGCATGCCATAACCATGGTGATAGCTGCGGTCAAAGTGGTCTTGCCGTGGTCAACGTGGCCGATAGTGCCAATGTTAACGTGGGGTTTGCTGTTGTCATACTTAGCCTTTGCCATTTTTAGTTTCTCCTATAAAAATTTTTTATAAAAATGATAACTTACGCCTTTCGGCGTCGCAGCTATCTATCATTGTCGAAATCCGGAGCGAAAACCCGCCCGGGAGAATGCTGCAAATTGTTTTCGCCTTGCGCGTTATTTACATTATAGCTTAACTTTTAAAAAAACACAAATATTTTTTTATGTTTTTTATAAATTTTTGCGACGAGGCGATATATTATCTGTATTATATTTGAGCAGCGGCCGGCGGCCGCCGGCCGCTGCATAGCGTTTGGTTGAGTTTATCAGTTGTTGCGCTTAGCTCTTTCGCCGATTACCTTTTCAGCAACGGACTTGGGAACTTCGGCATAGTGGTCGAACTGCATTGTGAACTGACCGCGGCCCTGTGTGCGCGAACGAAGGTCTGTTGCATAGCCGAACATCTCCGAAAGGGGAACTTCTGCGTCGACAACCTTTGCGCCTGCGCGGTCATCGGTAGATACTATCGTGCCGCGGCGGGAAGTCACGTTGCCCATGATATCGCCGAAGTAGTCGTCGGGGGTGATGACCTCTACCTTCATTATAGGTTCGAGGAGAACGGGCTTTGCCTTGGACATACCGTCCTTAAAGGCCATAGAGCCTGCGATCTGGAAGGCCATTTCCGAGGAGTCGACCTCGTGGAAGGAGCCGTCGTAGACCTGAACTTTGAAGTCAACAACTTCATAGCCGGCCAGGAAGCCGTTCTTGGCAGCGCCCTGAATACCCTTGTCGATTGCGGGGATATATTCCTTGGGAATAGAGCCGCCGACCGTGAGGTCTTCAAAGACATAGCCCGAACCGGGTTCGCCGGGGATAAGGTGAATTTTGCAGTGACCGTACTGACCTTTACCGCCTGACTGCCTTTTGTACAGTCCTTCGGCGTCGCAGGCCTGACGGACGGTTTCGCGATAGGCAACCTGGGGAGCGCCGACGTTGGCTTCGACCTTGAATTCGCGGAGAAGTCTGTCGACGATTATATCCAGATGGAGTTCGCCCATGCCGGCGATGATCGTCTGACCCGTTTCCTGATCGGTATAGGTCTTGAAAGTGGGATCCTCTTCTGCAAGCTTGATGAGAGCCATGGTCATCTTTTCCTGGCCGGCCTTTGTCTTGGGCTCGATGGAGAGCTGGATGACGGGGTCGGAGAAGGTCATCTGTTCAAGGACGATGGGATGGTCTTCATTGCAGAGGGTATCGCCCGTGGTGGTATCCTTGAGGCCGACTATGGCGCAGATATCGCCGGAGTAGATTTTGGAAATTTCCTTACGCGAATTTGCGTGCATCTGAACGAGGCGGCCTACGCGTTCCCTTTTGCCCTTTGTGGAGTTATACACATAAGAGCCTGATTCGAGGATGCCTGAGTATGCTCTGAAATAAGCAAGGCGGCCTACGAAGGGGTCGGTTGCGATTTTGAAAGCAAGGCCTGAGAAAGGTTCTTCGTCCGAAGTCTTTCTCTCCTCCTCTTCGCCCGTATCGGGGTTAACGCCCTTTACATGGTCGATATCGACGGGGGAGGGAAGGAAATCTACGACTGCGTCCAAAAGCATCTGAACGCCCTTGTTCTTATATGACGAGCCGCAGAGTACGGGGGTGCACTTCATGGCGATGGTGGCTTTTCTGAGGCCGCGGCGGATTTCATCGGGAGTGAGTTCCATTGTTTCGAGGAACTTTTCCATGAGTTCGTCGTCGCCTTCGGCAGCCGCTTCCATGACGGCTATGTGGCCGGCTTCGGCAGCGTCCTGCATGTCTGCAGGGATTTCAGCCTTGTGGTACTTCTTGCCGTCGTCGGAGTCATATATTTCGGCGGTCATGTCGATGAGGTCGACAATGCCCTTAAACGTATCTTCCTTGCCGATGGGGAGTTCTACGGGTATGGGATTGGCGTTGAGCCTTTCCTTCATCATCTTTACAGCGCGTTCGAAGTTGGCGCCGTTGATGTCCATCTTGTTTACATAGGCGATGCGGGGGACCTTGTACTTATCCGCCTGACGCCATACAGTTTCTGACTGGGGCTCTACACCGCCCTTTGCGCAGAAAGTTGCAACCGCGCCGTCGAGAACGCGGAGCGAACGCTCAACCTCGACAGTGAAGTCGACGTGGCCCGGGGTGTCGATGATGTTGATGCGGCACTCATCGGCCTTGGTCTTGCCTGAGCGCGTCCAATGGCAGGTGGTAGCTGCGGAGGTGATTGTGATACCCCTCTCCTGCTCCTGAACCATCCAGTCCATGGTGGCGGCGCCTTCGTGAACTTCGCCTATCTTGTGGTTGATACCTGTATAATAAAGTATACGTTCGGTAGTAGTAGTCTTGCCGGCGTCGATGTGCGCCATGATTCCGATATTTCTTGTATGGGCTAAATCGTATTCTCTTGCCATAGTTCACGCTCCTATCAGAATCTGAAATGAGCGAAAGCCTTGTTGGCTTCTGCCATTCTGTGAGTATCTTCCTTCTTTTTTACAGAGCCGCCGGTGTTGTTGTATGCGTCCATAAGTTCGGCTGCAAGCTTGTTGCACATCTCTCTTTCGGAGCGCTTACGGGTGTTGTTTACCAACCAGCGGATGGCGAGGGTCTGGCGCCTTTCGGGTCTGATTTCGATGGGAACCTGATAGTTTGCGCCGCCTACTCTCCTTGCTTTGACTTCAAGCACGGGCATGATGTTGTTCATTGCCTGATTGAAGATATCCATGGGGTCTTGTCCGAGCTTTTCGCTCGCTATTTTAAAGGCATCGTAAACGATGGCCTGTGCGGTACCTCTTTTGCCGTCGTACATGATCTGGTTGATGAGTTTGGTTACAACCTTGGAATTGTACACGGGATCGGGTAATACGTCCCTTTTGGGAACATTTCCTCTTCTGGGCATGTTGTTATCCTCCTTTTTTAATTTGTGTTTAAGGGTTTAACCTTAAATAAGCTATTACTTGCCGCTGTATACCATGATAATCGGGTACGGGCGGTAGCAAATCTTCTCCACGGCGTGGGCCGCGAATACTGCCTATTCATTGTCGGTTAAGGGTAGATATATTCCCAACAAGAATAAACAAAATAAATTTATAAGTTTGAATTATTCAGCCGTTGCGGCAGCAAATGCCGACATGAAAACGGCGATTATGACTTGGGTTTCTTTGCGCCGTAAAGAGAGCGTGAACGCTTTCTCTTTGATACGCCTGCCGTATCGAGGGCGCCGCGGATGATGTGATAACGAACGCCGGGAAGGTCCTTGACACGACCGCCGCGGATGAGCACGGACGAGTGTTCCTGAAGGTTGTGGCCTTCGCCGGGAATGTAAACCGTACCTTCCTGCTTGTTTGTCAATCTTACCCTTGCTATTTTACGGATAGCAGAATTGGGCTTCTTGGGCGTAGTTGTCGTAACCGAAATGCAGACGCCGCGCTTCTGAGGGCAGTTGTCCAGGATGGGAGATTTGCTCTTGTAAACCTGCTTTTCCCTGCCGTGCTTGATGAGCTGATTGATTGTAGGCATAGTTGTTCCTCCTTGTTTTACTCGGTTCCTGAAAAACCTGTGGAATATATCTTTGACCTGCATACCCTTAAATGCAAATCGCAGAGGCAAAAAATAACTTTTGCTGTCCGTTCAGCATAGCAACCCATACTAAACATTAACAGCAAAAGCTATTTTAACAAAGTCAATTTTAAATGTCAACAAAATGGAGCAGATTTTTGAAAATTGTGCATTCTGAACGTTATTCGCGAAGATAATACATTTTCCGCACAGCCGCCTGCGGCGGACACAACTGTGACGTTTATGCCCTGACCGACTTGCCCGTGAGTTCGAAACTTATTTCCGAAAAGCGGACGAACACTCCGTTGGCGGCGAACAGGCAGAGATAATCGCTGCCGCCGTCGACGGCGGAGAGGTCGAAATCATACCAATAACGCGAAGAGCCGCCGAGCGAAACCTTTATCTGCTGATTGACGCGCGATATAGTAATATGGTATTTATCCGTTTCGGCGGTTTTGCCGCCGTCCGCTACGGTAATTGCGCCGCGCTCGCGGCTGAACATGCCCGTGCCAAACTTGCCCGCCGAACCTGCGGCGACGTAGTTGGAATTGAGCGCGGGGACGTAACTGTCGCAATATATATCGTCGCGCAACATCACGCCGAAGGCACGTTCGCCCTCTGTAAGCACGTCGGTATTCACCACCTCGCACACGGCTGAAAAGGTGAAGTTGTCGTCTGCGGCAAGGGGTATGAACGCCGCGGCGAAGCCGTCCGCAGCGGGCGTTATTCCGCCGCGCGGAACGACGCTCATGTTGCCGACGACTATGCTTTCGCCGTCGCCGCCGACAGTAAACTCGGCAATGTGTTCCACCCCGCCGAAGTTGCCCATGACGGTGGCGTACCACGGCGAGGGCAGTTTAAAGAACAGCTTTTGACCTTTTTGGGAAGTGAAAGGCTCATACTCCGATTCATGATAGCCGACGTTGACGGCCTGCCCAAGCTCGGCCTCCCGGGGAGGGAGCAGTTGAGGGACGAGATAATTTTTTAAAGGATCGTCGCTTAAAGAGAGCGCAACCGCCCACTCGTAAGCCGCCCATGCCGCGCCGTACTTGTTGAGGTGTGTGCCGTCCAGCCCCGTGCGCACGCCGCCCGACGTTGCCGCCCAGGCGTGGAAGTCGGCCGCCCTTTCGTGGCCGAGCCGCTTATACCTTGCCATGGACGAGGCAGTTAAATCTATGACCGTCACGCCGACGTCGTTGCCCAGCTTGCGGATGGCGGCGGGATAGTCGCCGCCGTCGAATATTCCCGACGTCTGCGTGATATGGCCGCAGGTGCCTGAATAGTCGTCCTCCTGCGACAGGCGCACGATGGGCGTACAGAGTATGGGCGTGGCGCCGCGGTCGCGGGCGAGGCATATATAATTTTTATAGAGATTGTATTTAAACGACAGGCCGCGGGTGCAGTCCTCCAGAGTGTAGGGCGTGTTGGGGTTGGTGTAGCGCTCGGCTTCGCGCTTTTCGTCGTTGTGGCCGAAGGCTATGACGAGGAAATCGCCATTGGAAAGACCTGCCGTGAGCAGACTGTAATTTTCCTCGGTGAGAAAACTTTTGGAGCTGCGCCCCGAAAGGGCGAGGTTGACCACCTTTACTCCCTCCCGCAGATAGCGGCTGAGCTGAGTGCCGTAGCCGCAGCGGGGCAGATAATAATCGTCGGCGAAGGCACAGACGGTGCTGTCGCCGACTATGTATAGCGTAGGCTCTTTCATGAATTAAAAATCTCCTCTCTTTAATTCGCCGAATTATTATAGCAGAACGGCAAACGGTTGTCAATTGCAAAAAATAATCGGGAAAATTTAACAAAAAGTGTATAAAGCAAACAATCGCCGCGGCAAGTAGGCGAGTTACGTTTGCAAGCTTGACTTTTTTACCAAAAACGACTAGAATTTTAAATAGTTGCAATATGGATCGGTTATAAAAATTGGAAACGCACACCGCGCAATGCGGCGCTAACGAACAACACGAGGAGTGTTGTTTTTTTATGCCATTTTTTATAAGGAGAGTTATATGCCCAAAAATCTGTTTCAGGAAATTGTTTTTGGCGTAATCATGGTCATAGTCATGGTCTACGCCATGATATGCTACAATATCGCGCTCGAATTCGGGGAATTGAACAACACGGTATTTATTGCCGCATTTGAGGAGATGTGGGAGGCTGCCGTTGCGCTCGCACTTGAACTTATCATCGTAGGCCCGATTGCAAAGAAGCTTACCTTCCGAGTCATCGATCCCGCAAAGCACGCACCGATAATTGTTACTCTTATGCTTTCCGCTATAACTGTTGCGTTTATGTGTCCCCTTATGAGTATGGTAGCGACGCTCTCAATAAAGCAGCCCGCGGCTGGAGATTTATTTGCCACATGGTTGCAGACCGTGGCTTTGAACTTCCCTATGGCTCTTTGCTGGCAGTTATTTTATGCGGGACCGCTTGTAAGGCTGATATTCCGCGCGATTTTTGTTTACCCCGCGCGCCATAAAGAAAAGAAGCTTGCAGCCGCCGCACAGAATACCGAACAGGATTGCGAGCAGACGCAGAGCGAAAACATTTAAATACATAAAACCGGACAGACAAGCCGCGCGCAAAATTTTTGCGCGCGGCTTATATTATTGCACAGACATTTAATTTAACACAACATTTTGCAGGCTTTGATATTTTCTGAGCGCCGCCGTGCGCAGGGCGGCGATATCGAACGAGCCTGAAAAGGCGTCGTCGGAGATGCTTTTGGCGGTGAATATGGCGGACACGGGAAAACGCAGATTTTTGAGTTCGCTCATCATGTGCCCGCTCTGCCGCGTACCCATGAAGTCGCCGCCGCCGCGCAGCTGAAGGTCGCTTTCGGCAATGGCGAAGCCGTCCGAATTGTTTTTAAGTATTGAAAGGCGCTGCCGCGCGGTATCCGTATCGCTGCCCATAAGCAGGAAGCAGTAGCTCTTTTTATCCCCCCTGCCCACTCTGCCGCGCAGCTGATGGAGCTGGGACAGGCCGAAGCGTTCGGCATTGTATATGACCATTATGGTGGCGTTGGGGACGTCGACGCCGACTTCTATGACGGTGGTGGAAACGAGGACGTCATACCCGCCGTTGCGGAAAGCGGTCATGACCTCGTCCTTCTGCTTGTCTTTGAGTTTGCCGTGCATGAGGCCCAGGCGGACGCCGGGCATCTTGCGGGACAGTTCGTCGTACAGTTCGGTGACGGACATGACAGCACCTTCGTCGTCGCCTTCGATTTTGGGACAGACGAAGTAGGCCTGAACGCCCTTTCTGACTTCCGAGGAAATATAGGCAAGCATATCTTCATACCTGCGTTCGGGAATAATTGACGTGGATATATCCTGCCGCGAACGCGGTTTGTCCTTTATGGTGGTGACGTCCAGATCGCCATAGAATATGAGCGTGAGCGTGCGCGGAATGGGTGTTGCCGACATGACGAGGGTATCTACCGCGCCGCCCTTGCCCGTGAGCGACGCGCGCTGACCGACGCCGAAACGGTGCTGTTCGTCGCAGACGACGAGCGAAAGGTCGGCGAATATTACGTCGCCCTGAATGATGGCGTGGGTGCCGCATATCGCGTCGATACTGCCGTCGGCAATGCCCTTTTTTATGGCGCGCTTTTCCGCCGCCGGCGTTGAACCGCTGAGAAATTCGACCTTATATTCGGGAAGATAGCGCCGCATGAGGGCGGCGTTCTGGCGGGCGAGAACTTCGGTAGGGGCGAGCATTGCCGCCTGATGACCTGATTTGACCGCCATATATATTGCGGCGAGCGCAACAGCCGTCTTGCCGCTGCCCACATCGCCCTGAAGAAGTCTGTTCATGACGTGGGGGGATTTGAGGTCGGTATATATTGCGTTGACCGCCTCCTTCTGACCGTTGGTAAATTCAAACTCGAAGCGCGAAACAAAGTTTTTCACGTCCTCTGACGACGCGGAATAGGCGTTGAGGCGGACGGCCTGCTCGTCGCCCTTGATTATCCTGAATGCGGAGATGAGAAGGAAGTACTCCTCCACCGCCACCCGTTCGGCCGCGGCCGCCGCGCACTGCTCGCCCGTGGGAATATGGACGCCGGCATAGGCCGACTTTAAATCGATGAGGTTATATTTTTTTTGAAGGGCAAAGGGTATGGCGCTGTGGATGGGGACATTGCCGAGGGCCTGCTTTACCGCCATGCGCACCGCGCCCTGCGTGAGCGACCCCGCGAGGGGATAGACGGGGACATAGCCTTTGAGCTTGAGGTTGTTATCCGCTCGCTCGAACGACGGATTGACCATGGACGCGCCCATGCCGTAGCGGTTCTGAACACGGCCATAGAACAGGTATTCGCCGCACTGCAGCTTTGTGGCGATATATGGCTGATTGAACCAGATGGCAGAAAACATATAGTCGCCCTGACGGCAGAGCGCCCTGACATACGGGCGCTTGGAAAAGCGGTTGAATTCGACGCTGAGTACTTCGCACAGAGTTAAAATTACGTCGTTGTGGTAGGCGGAGGATATGGTGTCCGTTCGGGTGAGGTCGAGATAGTCGCGCGGAAAATGGCGGATGAGATCCTCCTGCGAAAAGATATTGAGTTTGTTGAAGTCCTTCTCCCTCTTTTCGGAGATGTACTTTAAATCCGTAAGCTTCATAATATTCACCGTTGCGGAACATGTTCGGGGAAATTATAACACAAAAAGGCGAGAAGATCCCGCCTTTTTGCATTGTATATAAAATTTTACTCCAAAGATACCATGTAATAATATACGGGCTGGCCGCCGTAATGGAAATCGACGTCGCAGTCGGGAAATTCTTCAGAAACCTTTGCGGCAAGACTTTCGCAGTCGGATTCCTCCACGCCCTCGCCGTAGTAGAGCGTTATCATCTCATGCTCGTCGCGCTTCATCTTTCTGATGAGGTCGAGCGTTGTTTCGCCGATGTTGTCGCCCTTGGCAAGAATCTTTTTTGCGTCAAGGCCGATGATGTCGCCTTCCTGAAGCTTGAAGCCGTTCATTGTGGTATTGCGGACGGCATAAGTTACCTGCCCGGAGGCCACGCCGTCGATGGCGTGAATCATGTTGGCCTTATTTTCCTCTACGCTGACTTCGGGATCGAACACGAGCGCGGCGGCAAAGCCCTGAGGAACGTTTTTGGTGGGAATGACGTGTATGGTGCGGTTGTTGACAAGGCCCTTTGCCTGTTCGGCCGCGAGAATGATATTTGAATTATTGGGGAATACAAAGACGTTTGCGGCGTTTATCTTCTGAACGGCGTCGGCTATATCCGAAGCCGAGGGGTTCATTGTCTGGCCGCCCTCTATTACTCTGTCGACGGTGAGGTCTTTGAAAATTTCGGCAAGGCCTTCGCCCGCGCAGATGGCAAGCATGCCCATCTCCTTCTTTTCGGCTTCGAGTTTGGCCTTGAGTTCGCGGTTTTCTTCGAGCATGTTTTCAATTTTAATTCTGTCCAGCTCGCCGAGTTCGACAGCATAGGTGAGCGCTACGCCGGGGGTATTTGTGTGGACATGCACTTTGACGAGTTCGAGGTCGCCTATGCAGATGACCGAATCGCCAATCGACATGAGTTTTTCCTTGAGGCGGTCGATATCGGCAAGAGTAGTCATCTGCTTTAAATGTATGATAAAAAATTCCGTGCAGTATGCAAACTGGATCTCGCCGAGGTCGAGATTGATTATATCCGAGTTGTCGCCGAATTCAGGTTCTTTTTTACTGATTTCGATTGCTTCGGTGGGGACGTCGCCGGCGACCTCTTCGCCCGTGAGGGCGGTGAGGAAACCGCGCATGATGTGCATGAGGCCAACGCCGCCGGAGTCCACAACGCCGGCCTTTTTGAGGACGGGCAGGAGTTCGGGAGTCTGGGCAAGAGCGTCATCGCCGACTTCGATGAGGGCTTTGAAGAAATCTATAAAGTCCTTATTTTTGGAAGCGAGTTTTCCCGCCGATTCGCTCATGAGGCGGACGACGGTGAGGATGGTACCTTCCTTGGGAATGGACACGGCGGAGTACGCCACCTTTGTGCCGGC
The DNA here is from genome assembly GCA_964447305.1 of uncultured Clostridia bacterium. Classification (GTDB taxonomy): domain Bacteria; phylum Bacillota; class Clostridia; order Christensenellales; family Borkfalkiaceae; genus Coproplasma. The sequence goes on along the minus strand of CAYURN010000010.1, from coordinate 52,961 downwards.
TTCGAGAGCTTTGGCAAAGGTCTTTGTGTCGAAAGTCTGCGAACAATCGCGCAGAACAGAGCAAACGCCGCGGAGGATCTGCGAGGAAATTACGCCCGAATTGCCGCGCGCGCCGCGAAGCGCGCCCTTGGAAACGGCGTCGCAAATTTCCTGGAAACGGTTAGAAGAACAGCCGTTCATCTCCTTGACGGCTGACTGTAATGTGAGCGACATGTTTGTACCCGTGTCGCCATCGGGAACGGGAAAGACGTTCAGTGCGTCGACTTTAGCCCTGTTTATTTCAAGCATTCTGGCACCAGATGAAATCATCTTTCTGAAATCGGTGCTGTTCAATGTTTTAGACATTTCTTCTCCTTAATCAAACAAAGACGCGGTATTTTTAACTTATTGGCCCCATATACCGCAAAAAAGGATTAAACCGTAAAATAGTAAAATTTTACAGCTTAACCCCGATAATGTTGACGTTTACCGTGTCAACTATCATACCGGTAAACTTTTCAACCTTATATTTTATGCCTTCTTTAAGGCTTTCGGCTACGGCGTTGATGGATACGCCGTATTTGATAATTACATACACATCGATAAAAATCCTGTCGCCATTGGTGACTACTTTGACGCCCTTGCCGCCGGGCTGTTTTTTTAAAAGCTCGGAAAGGGAATCGGTAAAACGGCGGGACACCATCTCCACTATGCCATAACATTCGAGAGCGGCGTTGGAGGCCACTTTGGCAATAGCTAAGTCCGATATAGATATTTTACCATAGACGTTACTTGTGTTTACTGACATAGAAAAATTCCTTGACTGAGTGTGCAAAGGCACACTAATGAGGTGCGGAATAATCGCACCTGTAAAATTATTGTAACCTACTTTAAACTATTTTGCAAGTGTTTATTGCAAAATTATATAATTTGTCTGAAAACTGTGCGAAAATCACGGCGGGAAAATTAAAAAAATCGCTTTTACACCGTTATTTTGTTTGATTTTTTTTAAAAGGCATGATATATTTATATAGCTGTTTTTGCAAACGGCTTATATTTTACACTTTTTTTAAGCAACTAACCTTAATTAAGGAGGTATATAAAACCATGTCGAGAGTATGCAGCGTATGCGGAAAGGGTCAGACGACCGGTAACAACGTAAGCCATTCCAAGAGAAGGACGAGAAGAACTTTTAAGGCTAACGTACAGAAAGTTTCGTATGTGGACAAGGGAGGCAAGATTGTAAACGATTACGTTTGCACACGTTGCCTTAAGACAGTTGAGCGCGCATAAAAATAAAATTTATTTTGTTTGCAGCACTGCGGGCGTTTAAAAAAATGCCGATGCTATTTTGCGCCGACTGCGGAGAATGCAGACGCACTTGATTTGTATTTTATTTTAAGAGCGTCCGTGCCGGAAGTTTGTTCGGTATGGGCGTTTTTGTTGCGCATACAATTAAAACAGGGCGCGGCGGGCAATTTATTGCCCGCCGCGCCCGCTGTTTATATAAAAATTACAATTCAACAATATGAATCTCGCCATCGGAATAGGTTATGTCTGCATCGGTGCAGTGAATAGTAAGACCGTCCGACGTGAAATAGTCTATCTTTTCACTCTCGGAAAGGTAGACAACGACGACTTCAGTTTGCCCGTCGTCCTCCTCCGACTCCTGCTCTTCGGCATAGAAAACCTCTATAGCCTGCCACTGTTCGGCCGTGCCGCCGAAATAGATATCCGTGAGGAAGTTATCGGAGATAGATTCGCGGTGCAGATACTTAAGCGTTGAAGGCAGACTGATCTGCGTAAGGCTTGTATTTGTATATACGCCCGTAGCGTCGTTTGCAACAATGCCCTTGAAGGTGCCGACATACAGCGTGTCTATTTCAGCGTCGACCACGGCGCTGACAAGCGAAGAGCAATAGGCGAACGAATAAGGGCCGAGCGCCGTAACGGACGAGGGGATATATACCGATTCAAGCGCGGAACAGTAGGCAAATGCGGCGTAGCCGATATAGGTGACGCTTTGGGGAATTTCAAGCGTGATGAGCTTGGAATAGGCAAAAGCGTAGTTTTCTATGCTCGTTATGCTGTCCGGAATGGTAACGCTGTTTATGCTGACGCCCATGAAGGCGCGCTCGCCTATGGTTGTGACGGGCAATTCGCCGTGCTCGCCGTCGTCATAGACGGAGAGAATTTCATAAGAGCTGTAGCCTGATACGCTGGTTAAAATGTAATACGTACCGTCGTCGCTGACGGTATAGACGGCCTGCGGTTCGCTGCACGCCGAAAAAGTTACAAGCCCGACGGCAATCAATATTGCCGCAGACAGGGTGGCAATGAGTTTTTTCATAACGGGTATATTCTACCACAAAATGCGGCAACATGCAAGAGAGAAATATAAAGGTTGGGTGAAATTTATTCCCGACGCCCGAATACAGGCCATAAAACATGTAAGGAAATTCTTACCTGCCGCTTTTCAGCCGTTACGGCAGACAAAGGGCCGCCGCCGTCCGGATATTCCGGACGGCGGCGGCTGTAATGCACGGGTTATTTTTTGTAAATTGCCCTTAATACCTTCCTTACGGGTTTAGGCGGCTTTACACAAATTATCGTCATACACTCCCCCTGTTGATTATGATTAGGGCGGTATCGCCTTCGCCTATCCGCACATACGCCGAAGGGCTTTCCACGATGTTGGATATGCCGCGGCACTCGCCAAGGGCTATTGCGGGAGGATAGGAATACTTGCACCCCCTGCTATCCATTATATGAACGCGCTCGCCGAAAGGTAACACGGAGAAAGTTTTACCGACATACCCGCCGAGTTCCACCCTTCCGACCGCGGCAAAGATGACCGACCGCGCGGTTATCATGCTTGCGCGCACGCCACGTTGGAGGGCGGCATACAGAAGCTGGAGATTGCCGAGGAAATGATCTTCCCTGCCGCCTCCGCCGCCGTAGATTTCTATCCGGTCAACGCCTGCGGCAATCATCTTGTACATAGCAATTTCGCCGTCGGTGAAGTTCTTTTCCGAGGGGAATATCTCCTCTGGCGGGGGCGTGGGGATATAGCCGAGACTGTCGAAGTCGCCAACGTTTTTATCTATGCGCACGACATGTTTAGCCCATTCGTATGCGCCGTCGCAGCAGTAGACTACGGCGTCTGCCGCGTCGATCGTCCCGCCGTAAGGCTCGCCGTTCAAAAGCAGTATGCCCTTCATGATTTAAGCGCCGATATTGTGGCGGACATGTCGGCAGATCTGAACACGGCCGAGCCCGCCACGAGGACGTTTGCGCCCGCCGCCCTTGCCGCCGCGGCGTTGCCTTCGGTTATGCCGCCGTCGACTTCTATATCCATATCGGCCTTGCCAATGCTTTCCGCATAGGCGCGCGCCTTTTTAATCTGTTCGAGCGCGGAGGGAATGAACTTCTGGCCGCCGTAGCCGGGAAAGACGGACATGACAAGAACCATGTCGCAGATATCGAACACGGGGAAGATATTTTCAACGTCGGTATCGGGGTTGACGACCGCGCCGCACTTTATGCCATAAGATTTTATGAGTTCGAGCGTTTCGCGCAGATACGACGGGGAAATTTTTGCGCACGCTTCATAATGCACGGTTATTATATCCGCGCCCGCCTCGGCAAAAAACCTGATCTGCGTTTTGGGGTGTTCTATCATGAGGTGAACATCGAGAGGCAGGTTTGTGAGGGGGCGGATATTTTTAACCATCTGTCCGCCGAAGGTTATAGGTTCGACGAACGAGCCGTCCATTACGTCGCAATGGATGAGGTCGGCGCCCGCCGCATTGAGTTTTTTAATTGCTCCGCCCATATCCGAAAAATCGGCAGAAAGTATTGAGGGCGCTATTTTGATTTGCATAAATTTCTCCTTAAACAGTTCAGAGTACAGCCTGCGCATAAATCAGGTTTGACGGCCAATATATTTTGCGCGGAGCTGACCGCAGGCTCCGCCGATATCCGCACCTATCTGGCGGCGGAGGGTGGCCGACAGGCCGCCCTTTTCAAGCATACCCAAAAAGCGGTAGGCAGATTTTTCGTCCGTGGCCTTTAACGTGCGCTCCTTTACCTCGTTGAGGCGAATTAAATTGACATGGCAGGGTCTGCCCTTCAACAGATTTATCAGTTCTTCGGCATGGCGCCTGTCGCAGTTTTCGCCCTCGATAAGGGAGTATTCAAATATGTACCGCCTGCCCGTTCTTTCAAAATAGTTGTCGCACGCCTGAAGAATTTGGGCGATTGTCCACTTGTTTGCGACGGGCATGGTGCGGGCGCGCTCGGCGTCGGTTGTGGCGTGGAGAGATACTGTGAGATTTAAAGGTATGCCCTCTTCGGCAAAGGCGTACATTTTATCGACGAGGCCGCACGTTGAAAGTGAGATGTTGCGGGGAGAGATATTCAAGCCCTCCTCCGCGCTGAGATTTTTAAGAAAGGACACGACGTTTGAGTAGTTATCGAAAGGTTCGCCGCTGCCCATGAGGACGACGTTTGTGACCGCGCGCTTTTGCGGAGTGCCGCCCATGGCGGCGTTTACCTTTAATATCTGGGACAAAATCTCGCCCGAAGAGAGGTTGCGCACAAGCCCGCCGAGCGTGCTGGCGCAGAACGCACAGCCCATGCGGCAGCCGACCTGCGTGGATACGCACTGGGTATTGCCGTACTTATAGCTCATGAGCACGCCTTCGATTATGTTGCCGTCGGCAAGCTCGAAGAGAAATTTTTTTGTGCCGTCAGCGCCCGTGAAAACTTCGGCAATCTTTACGGCGCAGTCTTCAAACCGCGCAAGAAGCTGTGCCTTGAAATTGGCGGGCAGCGTGGTTATCTGCGAGATATCCTTGCCCTGAACAAGGCCTTCGCAGAGCTGTTTTGCACGGAATAACGGCTGGCCGAGCGAGGCGGTGAGCGCCTTTAATTGTTCAAAATTTAAGTCCTGAATTATATCTTTCATAGCGTTTGTTGCGGAGCGGCTGACGCATCGCGCCTTTTAAAGGCCGTCAGATAGAAGCCTGCGCCCATGGATATATGCGGCAGAAATTGCAGCCCGAAGCGCGTGCGCTTGTGGTTGAGCGGGCTTGACGGGACGGCGAGTTCAAAGTCGGCATGTTCCGACAAAAAGTTGTATGCCGCAGTGTCGTTTTCCTGAGGGAGTATGGAACAAGTGGAATAGTACAACATGCCGCCCGCCTTTACATACCGCGCGGCGTTGTTTAAAAGAGCCGACTGCGTTGCCATAAGCGAGGGGATGTCCTCTTCCTTTCTGTTGAGCTTTATGTCGGGATTTTCATTTATGACGCCCGTACCCGAACAGGGGGCGTCGACGAGAACGGCGTCGAACGCGTTGCTGTATGCGGCATTGAATACCGTGCCGTCCGCGCAGACAGCCCGAACGTTATCAACGCCCATGCGAGCGCAATAACTTTCTATAAGCCCGACCCTGTGCGGGTGAAGTTCGCACGCCGTGACGGACGTGAACTTTTTGGAGAGCAGCACGCTTTTGCCGCCCGGAGCGGCGCACATATCCAGCAGGCGTTCGCCGCCGCTTATGGCGGAGCAGATGGCTATCGAGCCGACAGACTGGAAGGTGTAGTCACCCGTAAAAAAGCCGTCGTCACGCACAAATTTTCTGAAAATATACACGCCCTCGAACGGGGTGCGCAGGGGCGGTGGGTTCCGGCCGTCGTTACACCTTGAAAGGTATTCATCTGCCCGACGTTCAAAGCGCACGCACACGCCTTCAGACGGAGTGCGGAGAATAGCCTCCGCCTCGTCCTTATAAGCGCGGCGGACGAGCTTTGCCAGCCACAGCGGAACGGACGCGCCGACAGAAAGGCGCATATCGGCCTGCGCGGGGAGCGGGGGAATTTTGTAAGAGCGCAAAAATGCGTTAACAAAGCCTGCCGCACCGCCCTTGCCGAGTTTTTTGGTGAGTTCCACGGCGTTATCCACAACGGTGTAATCTTTTATGCTGAGATATTCGAGAACGTACAGCGCGATTTTTAAAATAAGCCGAACGGCGGACTTGGGTGATTTTTGGGTGTTGGCGGAGATTATATAGTTTAAGTATATATCCCTTTCAAGCACGCCGTAGCACACGGCGACCGTGCGGTTTTTGTTGGCAGGCTCTATTCCGCTTTCGGCAATGGCCTGTTTTAGGTATTTGCCCCCCGAATATACTTTATTCAATACTATGTAGGGGTCGGTGAGAGGATTAGTCAAGTATATCGCCCGCCTTTATTTTTCTGCCGTTTACTATATCTGCGGCGGACAAAACCTTGCCGCCGGCAAACTGGGCGCTGATTATACTAAAAGCGCCGTCGGCACAGCGGACGACTATGCCCTCCCTTTTATCGGCGCGCACGACTTCGCCGACGGCGCCGACGTAACCGCCGCCGCATAGAGCGGCCTTGAATACATTGAGCTGAACGCCGTTGACAAAGCAGTATGCGAGGGGCTGGGGACTCATTGCATTGATGAGACGGACTGCGCCCGAAGCGCTTTCGAACGATATGCGGGCGTCCTCTTTTTTAATTTTTTTGCAATAGGTTGCCTGAGATTGGTCCTGCAACAGCACCTGCGGATCGCCCGCGGCAATGTAATCTATTGCCTCCAACGCCGCCTGTGCGGACAACAGCGACAGCTCCTGCGAGAGTTCGCCGCATGTTTTTTCGCCCACTTCACAGCGCTTGACGAGGAGGATATCGCCGCTGTCAAGCTCTTCTTCGGTGCGCATGACGGTGACGCCCGTATATTTTTCACCCGCAAGTATGGCCGATTGAATGGGACTTGCGCCCCTGAATTTCGGCAAAAGCGAGGCATGAAGGTTCCATACGCCGAGCGGGAATGAGAGCAAAATTTCTTTGGACAGAATCTGGCCGTAGGCGCAGGTTATCATTACGTCGCCGCCGAGGGCTTTGACTTCGTCCGCATGGTGACGTATTTTGGGCAGATCGAGGACGGGGATACCCCTTTCTGCGGCAAACTGCTTGACGGGCGTGGGCGTGAGCAGTTTTTTTCTGCCGACGGGCCTGTCGGGCTGGGTGATTACACCCACGACTTCCCCCTTTTGGCAGAGGGCTTCAAGCGCGGGCAGGGCATAGGCGGGCGAACCGGCAAAGACTATCTTCATAATAAATCCCCCTTTAAAATATAGCTCAGTTTTCCTCTTCGGGGAGGTCGTAGACTTCGGACGCGATGTCCGTGTAGATTATCCCGTCGAGGTGGTCAAGTTCGTGGCAAACGGCGCGGGCGAAAAAGCCTTCGGCCGTAAGTTTGTGTTTGCGGCCTGCGCGGTCGCGGTATTCGGCCTTTACCCTGTAAGGACGGGTGACGGTACCCTGCTTGCCCTTGACGGACAGACAGCCTTCCGGCCCGGTCTGTTCGCCCTTGACGGCGACAATGACGGGGTTGACCATCTCGAAAAAGCCCTCCTCCACGTCGATGACGACGGCGCGGACGGGAACGCCAACCTGAGGGGCGGCAAGGCCGGCGCCTTTTTCGGCGCGGACGGTATGCTTTAAATCGTCCAACAGCGAGCCGAGCTGAGAGTCGAATTTTTTTACTTGGGCGCACTTTTGTCTTAAGACCTCGTCGCCCACCTGAACAACATACTTTATCATAAATAAACCTCACATATACGAACGGAGCAAACGCCGCGTTCAGGACAGATTTGCAGGATTCTCCTCTACATACGCCAAGGCGTCGGACGTGGAACAGCGGACGGCGATGTCGTAAATAAAAGGCAGAAGTCTGCCCGATTTGAGCCGCATAAGCACCTGATAGCGCACTTTGCCCTGAATTTTTTTGATGGGCGAGTGCATTTTGTTGAAGAATATGAACTCATCCTGATTTTCCCGCCTGACGGCTTCCACGGCGAAATAGACGTCCTTTAAAACGGCGAGAGCCGATTTGTCGTCGCCCGACGTGACCATTATGCGGCAGATGAGCGAATAGGGCGGGAAATCGGTGGCGCGGCGGATTCTTACTTCATTTTCAAAAAAGCCCTTGTAGTCGTAGTTTATGGCGTAGCGAAGAATGTAATTTTCGGGCGAATAGGTCTGAAGAACGACTTTGCCCTTTTCATCCGCCCTGCCGCTGCGGCCCGCAACCTGGGTTATGAGCTGAAAGGTGCGCTCGCCGCTGCGGTAATCGGAAAAATGCAGGCTCATGTCGGCATCGAGTATGCCGACGAGCGTGACGGAAGGGAAATCGTGACCTTTGGCTATCATCTGGGTGCCGACAAGGATATCCGCTTCGTGACGGCCGAAGGCCGAAAGTATTTTGTAGTGCCCGTCCTTGCCGGACACGGTGTCGTTATCCATGCGGAGTATGCGCGCCGCGGGGAACTGCTCCCTTAAATCGGCGACTACGCGTTGCGTGCCCGTGCCGCCATAGCGCAGGTGCCTGCCGCCGCACTGCGGACAGGCCGTGAGCATGCGGTACTTTGCGCCGCAGTAGTGACACTTTAAACAGTTTTCTTCCGAATGATAGGTAAGGGATACGTCGCAGTTTTCGCACTTGGCGACATAGCCGCAGTCCTGACAGATGACCGTTTTGGCATAGCCGCGGCGGTTGAGGAAGATAATGGCCTGGTTGCCTTCGGCAAGGGTTTGTTCCAGCTCCTGCCTGAGCGCGCGGGAAAAGGCCGTATTGTTGCCGCGGCGGACTTCTTCACGCATGTCGGAAATAATAATTTCAGGCAGGGGTTTTTTATTTATTCTTTCGGGCAGTTCTTCAAGGCCGTAAGTGCCTTCGGAGGCGCATATATAGCTTTCAACCGACGGCGTTGCGCTGCCGAGAATGAGTTTGCAGCCGTTGTATGCGGCGCGGAGTTTTGCCACCTCCACCGTGGAGTAACGCGGGGCGGATTCCGACTGGTATGAAGAGTCGTGTTCCTCGTCGATTATTATCGCGCCAAGATTTTCGACGGGGGCGAAGATTGCCGAACGGGCGCCGATGGCTATTTTAGCTTCGCCGGAGCGCAGCCGCCACCATTCATCGAAGCGCTCGCCCGCGGAGAGGCCGCTGTGCATTATGGCGGCAAGGCCTTTGAATCTGCGGCGGAGCTGGCGGAGCATCTGGGGAGTGAGAGAAATTTCAGGCACAAGGAATATGGCCGTCTTGCCGCGCTTTAAAACTTCGGCTATGTAACTTAAATATATTTCCGTTTTGCCGCTGCCCGTGACGCCGTGAATGAGCTGAACTGTTTTTTCGGAACTCTCTATGCGGGACAGCGCATCGCGTTGGGCAGGCGTTAGCTCCACGGGGGAGAACGCCTCCTCCTCGCCGAGCATGGGCGTGCGGCTGCGGCGCACTTTGTACACTTCCGCCCCGCCCTTCTGTATTATGGCGTTAACGGCGGCACGGCCGAAACGGTTGCAAAGGTCGGTAAACTCCATGTCGCCCGCGGACAGCGCCTGAACAGCCGCCGACTGTTTTTTGGCGGTCTTGTTGAGCGGTATGTGCGGGTTTTTAAGGCGGACATACCTGGTGTAGACTTCGCTGACGCGGCCGAGGCGCATTTCCGACGGCAGAAACAGCCTGAGAGCAACCGCCTTAGGAACACGGTAGCGCTGAGAAATGTTCTGCATGAGCGAAAAACATTCGGGGATGAGCGCGGGCTGTTCGTCGTAGATATATTTTACAGGCTTTATTTTGGACGCGTCAAAAGAAGGGGCTGCGCTGACGCCGATGACAAACCCCTCCACCACCCTTCCTCCGAAGGGAACCTTTACCCTGCAACCGACCTGAACGTCGTCCGGGCAGGAATATTCAAAAATTTTGTCCACCTGACTGTGGGCTATATCTACTATTACCTGAGCGAACATATATCTGAGGCAAAGCTTTTCCGCTACCCGGCAAAGGATGGCCGGAAAGCTGACAAAATCGCCCCGCGCGGGGCGATTTTAATCTTTAATCTTTTACGGCCTTGATTTTGCCCTCCTCTATCTCTTCGCAGGCGAGGGCTATCTCCTTGAGGTGATGGGGGTTTTCGCGAATGCTGTTTATGCTGTTCTGCTCTATGAGTTGGCGGGCGCGTTTTGCCACGACGACGCACAGCGCGTAGCGAGAAACGCTTTCGCCGTTTTCATCAAGTTTTTCAATCAAAGAATCTACGGGGGGGACGTTTATCATTTTTCACTTCTTCTCCTATTTTCTACAATTTTTATTATGCTTTCGACAGTTTTGTCAAGATCGTCGTTTATTATCGTGTAGTCATAGAACTTGCTGTTGGACATCTCGTAATCGGCGCGCCTGAGGCGGTCGGCGATTATCTGCTCGTTTTCGGTGCCGCGCAGTCTGAGGCGGCGGACAAGTTCTTCACGGCTGGGCGGAGTTATCATCAAAAGCAGCGCCTGCGGGAATTCGTTGCGCACGTGTTGAGCGCCGTCGACGTCGATTTCGAGGATGACCGTCTTTTTTTCGGCAAGTTTTTGCTCGACGAAAAAGCGTGGCGTGCCGTAATAATTTTCAAAGTGGTTAGAATATTCCAAAAAACCGTTGTCGTTTATCATCTTGAGAAAGGTTTCTTTGGTGATGAAAAAATAGCTCTTGCCGTTTGTTTCGCCCTCCCTGGGGGCGCGGGTTGTACACGACACCGAAAGAACGGCGTCGTCCAACTTTTTGAGCAACATATCCACAACCGTCCCCTTGCCCACGCCTGACGGGCCGGAGATGACTATCAACATTCCGTTTTTATCATTCAATGTTCTGTACCTGTTCCCTTATTTTTTCGATTTCGTTCTTCATTTCGAGGCCGAGTTTTGTTATGGCGAGGTCGTTGGACTTGGAACAAATGGTGTTTGTTTCCCTGTTGAATTCCTGGATTAGGAAGTCGAGCTTGCGGCCGACAAGTTCTTCGCCGCAGATGGTGCGGAACTGCACGATATGCGAGCGAAGGCGGGTAAGCTCTTCGTCGATGTTGGCCTTGTCCGTGAACACGGCTACTTCGGTTAAAAGGCGGCTTTCATCGACGGGGACATTTTCGAGATAGCTCCTTATCTTTTCCTCTAATTTTGCGCGGTAATTCTGCGCGACGACGGGGGCGCGGGCGGATATGGCGTCTACGCCCGACTGTATATTGTCTATGCGGGAGAGCATGTCCCCTGCAAGTTTTTGTCCTTCGGCGGCGCGCATGGCGTTGAGTTTTTCAAGCGCCGATTGAAGCGCCGATTGCAGGGCGGCCACTACCTCCTCGTCGGCGCCCGAACTTTCCTCCGCTTTAAGCACGTCGGGCTGGCGGAGAAGGGATGTTACGGTAAAGTCGTTGGGGACTTCCGGAAAGAGTGAAGCGATGCGGTTTGCGGCGTCGACATACGCCCTTGCGGCGCTCTCGTCCACGCAGAGCGTTTTGGGTTTTTGGCGCTTATCGGTGAAGCTGATGAATACGTCGACATGCCCGCGGGTGAGCGAGCTGCGGACGATTGAGCGGACGGCGTCCTCATAGCCTGAAAAAATTTTGGGACATTTGACGGAGATATCGAGATAACGGTTGTTGACCGTCTTTATTTCCGCCGTAAGCTCTATGCCGCCCTCCCTATATTCGCCTCTGCCGAAACCGGTCATGCTGTACATAATATATATAACCCCTGAAATTAACTTTTAATATCGGTTTGCTTTTATTATAACTCATATATCTGAAAATTTCAAGCCGCGGCAGGGATTTTTAATAAACTTTTTATAAACGCGGGTACAGTTTCAGTAGTCGGCGGAGTCGTCGCAGAGGGCGCCCCGTTCGCGCGTGCTGACCACGCGGTAGTTGTTACGGGGCTGGGTATTGAAAATCGTAAAGGGCGCAAGCGAGGTGAATATGTTGCCCGATATATCCGAAAAGCAGGCGCAGTTGCCCGCGCACATGGCGACAGGCATTCCGTAGAGGTAGGCATACGCGCGAGCGAGCAGGGGAAACATGGCGTGGCAGTTTTCCGCAAGGCAGAACAGAACGTTGCAGCCGCAGAGCGAAAGGCTTTTGACATTTTCGGGATAGTGGATATCGTTTTCTATGCACAGCCCGACCTTGTAGCCGCCGAGCTTATACAGGCCGAGATATGCGCCGCTTTTATAGTCCTCGCCGCCCTCCACATGCAGCATATCCGTGATGCCGAGCAGGCGGCCGCCTTCCGCCACCGCCGCAGACTTGCGCCTGAGACCACGGCTGTCCGTGCGACAGCCGCACACGGCGGCGCGGCCGCCGTGGGTGAGGCGCGCGAAGCCGCCGAGTTTATCGCTTTTGCCTGAAAGTTCGCTGCTGTAATCGACGTCGCCTATATACCCGAAGCCGATTAAGGCGACATCACATTCGGGGATTGAGGGAGGCATATTTACGGCGCGCGGACAGGGAATGACGCAGATTTTCATACATATTATACTATTAAAAAACGGAAAAAATGGTGCATTATACAGTAGACGGAAAGGCGCTTTTTGCGCGGCGCACGTTCTATGCGGCAGAGCGGCGGCATAGATTAAAAATATGAAAAAGGCAATTATAATAGTGACTGCGGCGGCGGTGTGCGCCAGAACCATTCCGCTGTATGCCTGCGCGCCCGAGGAGGAGAGCGCCGCCTCCTACATAATAGACGTGCAGTTTGACGGCGGCAACAGCCTGACAGGCAGCGTTATCTGCACATTTGTAAACAATACCGACAACGCGCTCGACTGCCTGAAATTCAACCTTTGGGGCAACGCCTTCCGCGAGGGCGCGCTCATATCGCCCGTATCGGATTCCGCTCAGGCGCGGGCGTACTATGCAGGGGAGAGCTACGGCGGCATGACCGTAACGGCCGTGACGGGCGGGGAATGGCAGATATGCGGCGAGGACGAAAACCTGCTTGAAGTGCAGCTTGGAGCCACACTATACCCCGAAGAGAGCGCCGTGGTGACGATTGAATATGTGCTGGAACTGGCCGAGATAAACGGCCGCACGGGCATAGCCGAGGGGACGGTAAACCTGGGCAATTTTTATCCCGTACTGTGCGCGTACGGGCAATACGGCTGGCTGGAATACACTTACTGCTCCACGGGCGACCCGTTTGTATCGGACATTGCCGACTACCGCGTTACCCTGACCATACCTGAGGACTACACAGCCGCGGCGAGCGGGGAGCTGGCGGAGAGCAGTACCGGGGGCGGCACGACGACCTTGACCTATACCATGGAGAAAACGAGAGATTTTGCCATAGTGCTTTCGCAGGAGTTTAAGGTAATAAGCCGCGACGTGAACGGCACGCGGATATTTTATTACTACACGGACGACGGCGGGGCGGCGGGCAAACTTGAAATAGCCGCGGACAGTTTTGCATACTTTGAGGAGAAGTTCGGCGCATACCCCTACTCCACGCTCTCGGTAGTGCAGACGGCGTTCTATCAGGGCGGCATGGAATACCCCGGACTGACGATGATTTCAGCCGACTGCGACGAAGAAACGGCGCTGTACACGATAGTACACGAAAACGCACATCAATGGTGGTATGCCGCCGTTGGCAGCGACAGCTTTGCGCACAGCTGGCAGGACGAAGGGCTTGCGGAGTATTCCGCTTTGATGTATTTTGAACAGAACACGGAGTACGGCTATACCCGCACGGGGCTTACAGGCAGCGCGACCAAGGCATACAGGGCGTACTTTTCGGTATACAGTCAGCTGTTCGAGGGCGTGGACACGAGCATGGAGCGGACGCTGGATGAATTTACGGGCGACTATGAGTACGCGAACATTGCTTACAACAAGGCGCTTCTGATGTTCGACGCGGTGCGAAGCGCCTGCGGCGACGACAACTTTGTGCAGGCTTTGGCCGAATATTTTGAACAATACTCACTGCAGACGGCTGAGCCGGACGCGCTTGTGGCGGCGTTCTGCCGATATGCCGACTGCGAAGGCATTTTTGAAAGTTTTTTGCTGGGAAAAGTGATAATATGACCCATTCGGAATCGGGGCGGCGGCCGCGCGGCGTGCGCGGCCGCCGCCCCGTAATTTTCGTAAAAATTCAGACGGCGCCGCCCGCAAAAAATTTTTTCACTTTTTGTTGCCAAAATAAATATTATGAAGTATAATAAAAGCGTCCGAAGGAAAATATACGCATAGAGATGACCTGAGGACAAAGGTTTATTTTTTATGGACGCTAACCCAAGTTTTGATTTTTGCGAATAACTGACTGCCGCTGCAACTTATACTGCTATGTGCGCGGGAGTTTTTTCGCGCACTATTATTTTTTACGGAGAAAAGCAGTATGGTTAAATATTTTATGACCGGAGAGGACATGCGGCTTGTTCAGTCCGAACGATTTGCAAATCTTTGCTGGATAGATATGGTAAACCCCACCGACGACGAAGTGGACGACGTGGCGGAAGTTTCCGGCGTTTCAGAGGACATGATAAAAGCGGCGCTCGACGAAGAGGAGCCGGCGCGCACAGAATTTGACGAAGGAAACAGCATGTTCGTTGTTGACTGTCCCATAATCGAGGATAACGACGGCAACGACACCTACTCTACCCTGCCCCTCGCAATCATATACAACAAGCGGTGCATAATAACCGTAAGCCTTAAAGGCAACCCCGTATTGAAAGATTTTATTACGGGGAGAATCAAGGTGTTTTGCGACAAGCCCGTGGGGTTTATTTTAAACTTTATGTACGGCAACGCAAAGCGGTTTTTGTACTGCCTGAAACAGATAGACCGAAAGGCCCACCGCGTACAGTCGGAACTTGAAAGGACGCTGAAAAACGAGGATATTTTACAGCTTCTGGAGCTTGAAAATTCGCTGGTGTATATTTCAACGTCGCTGAATGCCAACTACAAGGTGCATGAAAAACTTTCCAAAGTGGAAGCCGTGGCGACGCGGGAAGATTACCGCGACCTGTACGACGACATGGTGATAGAGAGCAGTCAGGCCATAGAGATGTGCCGCATATACAAGGACATTCTGTCCGTAACCATGGACGCGTACGGCTCGGTGATATCAAACAACGCCAACGACACCATGAAAAAGCTGACGGTTATAACCATTCTGCTGGCAATACCTACCATGATCGCAGGGTTCTGGGGAATGAACGTACCCGTGCCTTGGCAGATACAGGACGGCGACACCTCGACAATATGGTTCTGGGTGATTATAGCCGCCACGTTTGTGCTGACCGCGGCCGTAGCATATCTGCTTGTAAAATCCATGAAGTTCAGGCCCGCCGCAAAACGCAGACACAAGAGATTAAAGAAAAGACGCACAGGTAACAATTGATATGCCTATTTTACAGTACAGATGCCGCAAGTGCGGCAAGGAATTTGAAGAACTTGTAAAAAAATATGACGATGAAGTGCTTTGCCCCGACTGCAAGGTGCGGGCGGAGAGAAGTTATTCCGGGGCCGTATGGTCGGCGACGGGTAAATCTTCGGGCAAGTGCAGCGGAAACTGCAAGACCTGCGGCGGCTGCCGTTGATATGCGCGCAAAGCACGCCCGCGAAAACAACGTAAATAGCAACGCAAAAAACGTAAATAGCAACGCAAAAAACGTAAATAGCAACGCAAAAAACCGCGGCGGACTGTTAAACAGTCCGCCGCGGTTTTTTCTGCATTATTATAGCCTCCCCTGCAACAGGGAAGGCTCTTGGAGGTTCCGCGTTAGAGGCGCCCCTTTATAAGGGGAGGCTATAATGTTGTTTTGAGCGCGCCTTGCTCGACCTTCAACAGGGGAGGATTGAATAAAGACGATAAATTTTTAAAAACCTGAATATTAAACCTTGTGCAGGGCAATAAGTTCAAGGTGTACAGGAGGCATACATGCGCGCATTGAAACTTGGAATAATACTTGCAACAGCCGCAGTCGTGTGCGCGGCGGCGGTGTCGCTGCCCAAGAGAACGGCGTTCGAGAGCGGCGAAAGCTACACATTCTATGTCGGCAGCTCCTCCTCTGACTGCAAAGTGCTGACCGTGGAGAGAAACGCCGCGATTGTTCTGCTGACGCTTAAAGACGTGTGCGGCGAGGCGACCACCTTTTCCTCACTCGACGTTAACGAATTTTTGCAGAGCGTAAACGGCGAGGTGCTGTTTGAAGAGAAACTTTCGGACAGCGTGAATTACTACTGTTCTGCCGACCTGCCCTATTCCATACAATTGTACGGTCAGACGGTAAATTTGCACATCTGCATAAAGGAAAGCGGCGTGACGGTGGCTTCGCCGATAATATTCGGCGGGTATTGAACGGGGAATAAAAAATAAATCCGCACAAAAATTTTTACTGAGAAAGGTATAAAGGAGCGGACGGCGGGCAATAAAAGTGTTGTGAGCGGCAAACGCTACATAAAAGGAGATAAAAATTATGAGCCAGGAACAAAACAATCAAAAAAACAGTAAAAAGAGGCTTTTGACTTACTATCTTATTCTGGGCGCATGTATATTGCTGATAGCCGCGGTGACGGTTACGGTTATATTTGCGGTGCGCGCCAACGACGATTCGTTCCAGATAGACAACGGCGGCGACGACGTTATTGACAGCGACGACGGAACGGACGACACGGACGACACGGACGACGACGCAGACGGCGACAGCGACGATAGTATCGACAGCGACTCGGACAGCGATGACAGCGGCGACGATTCCGAAGATGTTACGAGCGCGTATGAATTCATTTCGCCCGTTGCGAGCGTAAACGTAATAAACGACTACACCTTCTACTACAACAAGACGTTGGACTGCTACCACTACCACACGGGGCTTGACTTTGCGGCAGACGCCGGAACGGAAGTTGTGGCCTGCCTGGACGGAACCGTGGAGAGCATTACGGTGGGGGATATTCTGGACGGAACAAAGATAGTGCTTGCGCACGCGAACGGCATAAAGACGACATACTACTTTATTGACGCGGCCGAGGGACTGAGCGTGGGCGACACCGTTGAACGCGGGGACGTGATAGGTACGATTGCCGAGCCCGTGGGCAGCGAATACAAGGAGGGCGCGCACCTGCACTTTGAAATTACGCAGGACGGCGAGCTTGCCGACCCCAACGACTATCTGGATATAGCCGAAAAGTAAAAAATTATGACTGACGGGTGCGCGGCGGCGCAGGGCATAAACCCTGCGCCGCCGCGCAAAATTGTTTACAATATTTTAACACAATGCTATACTATTTTTAAGATACATTTGGTATGCTGTATTTTACAGAGGGATATCGCGTGAAAAAGAAATTGCGTGTAATTGAAATTTTAAAAGCTCCGCCCGCGTGGCTGATGCTTGCCGTATGGACGGTATGCATAATTTTAATTGCCGCGGCAATAGCGCTTACAGTCAGTTCGGGCACAAGTTGGTACGCCTGTATAGTGTATGCGGCCGCAGCTGTTACGCTTGCGCTGTCGGTCTATATGGCAGTCAAGGGCATAACCGGGCTTAAGCGCGCAATAGTTGCCCGCGCAAGGCGGCACAGATTTACGGACAACATGATTTCAGACTACGGATTCCGCACGGTTGCGTTCTTTGCGCTGTCGCTGACGGTAAACGTCGGCTTTGCCCTGTTCAACGGCGCAATGGGCATAGCGACGGCTTCGGTATGGTACGGCATAATGGCATGTTATTACATATTCCTTAGCGGGCTTCGCGGCGGGATACTGTGGGGCGGACACAGAATAAAAGACCGTGCGAACGGCGACAATCGCACAGCTTATGCGCTGGCGCTGAGGCTGTACCGCAGGTGCGGAATATTTTTGTTTTTGCTGGAAATTGCGCTGAGCGCGGCCGTGGCGCTGATGATACTGTCCGAACGGCCGACGGCGTTTTCCGAGGTGATGGCGATAGCCTGCGCAGCATACACCTTTTATAAAATCATATTTGCCGTAATCAACCTGAAAAAGGTAAAAAAGCTTGACAACCCGCTTTTGCAGTCGCTGCGAAACATAAACCTTGTAGACGCCGCAGTTTCGCTTTTTTCACTTCAGGTGACGATGGTGGCAGTTTTTTCTGACGGAAAGGAGATGACGATGAATATATTCAACACTATAACGGGCTTTATAGTGTGCGCGCTGGCCATAGTGCTTGGCATTATAATGATTGTGAGCGCGACGGTGAAGTTGAATAAAATTGCCGAAAGCAAAGACAAACCGAACTTTTAAACTATATTAAACGGGCCGCGCCCGTCGCTGAAGCGACGGGCGCGGTATTCTGTTGCGGTAAATTAAAACGGTTACATGCTCTCATTCAAGATTGCGACTACCTCTTCGCGCGTCAGCACTTTATAGCCGCCCTGCATTATGAGCGTGGCGTCGGCAATGCCTTCCACCATGTCGCTGGTGACGCCGAGGTCTTTGAGGTGCATTACAAGGCCCATTTCGTGCATCCAGCTTTCCATGGCGACGAGGCCGAGGGTGGCTACCTCCTCATCCGTCTTGCCTGCGGCGTCCACGCCCCAGACGTTGACGGCATAGCGGGCGAATTTTTTGAGGCCGAAGGGCATTATATAGCGGTAGTAAGCCATGGACACAGCGGAAAGAGTCATGCCGTGCGTGGCGTCGGTATATGCGCCGACGGCCTGACCGAACATGTGAACTTCCCAGTCGGTTGTTTTGCCTTGGGCGACGAGCGTGTTGAGCGCCCATGTTGCCGTCCACATTATATTGGAGCGGGCTTCATAATTTTCGGGATCCTTGACGGCAACGCGCGACGAGTTGATGAGCGAACGCAGAAGGCCTTCGGAGATGTAGTCTGAAGTGTTGTCGTCCTCGCCCGAAAAATACTGCTCCAGAATGTGGCTCATTATGTCGTATATGCCCGCAACCATCTGATACTTGGGCAGAGTATAGGTGTATGTGGGGTCGAGAACGGAGAATTTGGGGAACACTTCACAACCGAACACATGACCTATTTTGAGTTTTTGTTCGTGATTGGTTATTACGGCGCCGCCGTTCATTTCCGAGCCCGTGCCGACCATTGTAAGCACGCAGCCGACGGGTATGATTTTGCAGACAGGCTCTTCAAAGCGGATGTAATACTTTTCCCAAGGGTCGTCATTGCAATATGCCGATACGGAGACCGCCTTTGAATAGTCGCACACGGAACCTCCGCCGACGGCGAGAATGAGGTCGACATTGTTTTCGCGGGCGATACGCGCGCCCTCGTTGAGCTTTTCGGATGTGGGGTTGGGCATTACGCCGGCGTCCTCCACCACCTTTTTGCCGCACTCGTTTAAAACGGCGACTACTTTATCATAAATGCCGTTCTTTTTTATAGACCCGCCGCCATAGACCAACATGACTGTGGGGCCGTATTTTTGAAGTTCGTCTTTGAGATTTTCAATGGCGCCCTGACCGAAGTAGAGGCGCGTGGGATTGCAAAAAGTAAAATTACCTAACATACTTTTCTCCTTTCAATGTTTTGAATCCTGATACGCTTATAATACCATAACTGCAGAAATTTTTCAATTAAATTAAAAAAATTTGTTAAACTAAAATTTATATGCCGCGCGTTTAGCCGAACCGTGAGCGGGTTATATTGTAATTCAAAGCAGAAAGCAGACTATTTTAGGCGCAAGAAGCGGGAAACGCAGAGCTTTTGGCGAATCAGGGTTTATTTTGTTATTTTTGAAATTTTACAACAAAAAGTTCACAAATAAAATGTAAATTAACAAATTTTATCCGTATTATCATAAAATAGTGTTGTAAAATTACAATTAAGACTTTTTATGATTTTTTTGCAATGTTATTGACTAACAAAAAATAGTATGCTATACTGCAAGCGAATTAAGGGAACACCCCCTTGTATTCAAAAAAATAAAAGTAAACACGGGGCGCCTTGGGGCAAACCGAGGCGTAACCTTAATACCTTTAAGGAGGTACGAGATATATGGATATTTATGAAAGATTAAACCAGATAGACGATGAAAGAACTGCTTATGGCGTCAACCCTCTTTCATACGTCGTGCTCGACTGCGCAAGATAATTCACGCGCCGGGCAACAGGAAACCAACCAAGACACAAAAGTAAGACGCATAATTCAGGAGGTTATAGTATGATCGAAATTTATGAAGAAATCGCTCAGCTTGACAGCGACAAGAATGAGATCGGAATCTCTCCCCTCTCATACGTCACTCTCAACTGTGCAAGGTAACAAAAGAAAAGCAAAAATGAGTAACAAACGATAAAATAGTCATGACTAAGAACGGGTCTGCGCAGTCAAGCGCAGACCCGTTTGAATTTTCGGCAGAGAAACTCTGAAAAAGATGCCGCGCACGGCCGTTCCGTGCGCGGCATCTTTTTCACAGCATTCAATCGCCGCGGCGGTCTTTGGCGGCTACGGCTTTGGCAATTGAATCGAACATGCCGATAAGAACGGGGGCTATTATAAATATCACCCACGAGGGATGCCATATACCGTAAACTAAGCCTATGAACAGATAGACGGTTATGCTCAGGAACAAGGTCATATCGGCAAGACCTTTTAATATGCGCGCGCCGAGCGGCCTGTACTTTTTAGACGGGTTGTCAGAATTGTTTTTGAACACCTTGTCGACAAACGCGCACAGCGAAACCGCGAGGAGGAAAACCAGCCAACCGGGGTGCCACAAGCGGGAAAATATGCCCATGCACAGATAGGCGGCGACGGCGCATACCATTATCGCGCCGCTTATGGCCTCGCCTATTATGCGGGAGCCGTTTTTCTTTGCCGCGGGAGGGTCGCAATTTTCCTCCCCCTCCCCTTCGGTCCGGCCATAGCAATCCTCCGCTTCCCGACGGTCTGCGGACGAAACATTATACTGCGCCGCATTGCCGCGCATGAGAACGTCCATAGTCACGTTGAATATATCGCACAGGGCGATTATCTTTTCGGTTTCGGGATAGGCTTCGCCCGTTTCCCATTTACTGACAGATTGGCGGGACACCTGAAGTTTATCGGCAAGTTCTTCCTGGGTGATTTTGTCGCGCTTTCTTAAAAACTGCAAATTTTCAGAGAATGACATTTGTTCGCTCCTTTGGTTTTGTGATTTGATTATACAGCGGTGGCGGGGCATTTTCAACCAAATTTGGAGTGCTTTTGCGCAACCTGAGGTTGCGTATTGCCAAAAACGATGTGAAATTGACTTTTTTGCGTTATTCTCTTGTAATTTTTCGGGATAAGTGATACAATGTAACCAACTCATTCAGGATAAGGGAAACAGCTATGAAAATTAAAATCACATCCGATTCCACCTGCGATTTAGGCGAAAAACTAATCTCCGAAAACGACATAGGCATATTTGCCATGCAGGTTATTTTGGGAGAAAAGCCCTTCCGCGACGGCATTGACATTGTGCCTCAGGACATATTTGACTACGTTGCCGCGAACGGAATACTGCCCAAGACTTCGGCGGGGTCTGCCGAAGAATACAAGGAGTTCTTTAAAGAACAGCTTAAAGGCAAAGACGCGCTCATTCATTTCAGTATATCAGCCAAGGCGTCGTCCACCCATTCCTCCGCATGTATGGCCGCCAAAGCTTTCGGGGGAAAGGTACATGTTATTGACAGCAAGGCGCTGTCCACGGGGCAGGGACTGCTTGTAATGAAGGCGTGCGACATGCGCAAGGAGGGCATGAACGCGAAGGATATCGTTAAAAAAATAAACGAGCTTATACCATTCGTTAACACTTCATTTGTGCCGGACGATCTGAATTACCTGCACAAGGGCGGAAGGTGCTCGCTTGCCGCCATGCTGGGGGCAAAGGTGTTAAAGCTCCATCCCCTTATCGAAGAGAACAAAGAAGGTCAGCTTGTGGCCAAAAAGAAATACATGGGGACTATGGAGAGGTGCATAAAGACGTATATCAACGACCTGCGTGCACAGTACCCCCGCTATGACAAAACGAGATGTTTTATAACCCACTCCTCTGCGGACAAAAATCTGGTGGATATTGCAAAGAAGGCAGTATCGGAAATGTTCGAGTTTGACGAGGTGATAGAGACGGTTGCAGGCTCGATTATAACAAGCCATTGCGGAAGAAATACGCTCGGCGTTCTGTTTATATACAACTAAAAACAAACGATGACGAAGCGCGCCCGAAAAGAACTTTTCGGGCGCGCTGTTATCAGTCTTGCGTACAACTTCAATCCAGCCCGCCCTCAAGTTCGTCGAGGGTGAGCAAGAACGAAGGTATGAAATTTTCCATGAAGTACTCAACCGCGGGCAGATGTCGGGAGTGAAGTTCGTCCTCTATACTCTTTTGGGCCTTTTCAAACTCCGTGTTGCCGCAGCGGTGTTCTTCAAGGCACTTGACGTATGCGGCGAGCTTGTCCGCCGCCTTTAAAATTTTGTATTCCTCGCTGGCCGTATCGATGAGCATAAAGGGTTCAAGACCGCTTTCAAGCTCATCGGGAAGCATGGCGAGGAGCTTTTTGCAGGCGCGTTCTTCGATATCCTTATACGCGTCCTTTATGTTGCTGTTGAAATACTTTATGGGCGTGGGCAAATCGCCCGTCATAACCTCCGAACACTCGTGATAGACGGCGTAAAGCACGCACTTCTGCTCGTCGACAGAGCCGCCGTATAGTTTATTGGTTATGACGGCGAGGGCGTGCGCAAACACCGCCACCTGATGGGAGTGTTCCATTATGTTCTCTTCACGCACGGAGCGCATGAGCGACCACCTTTTGATATATTTCATTCTGTCCATAAAGGCGTAAAAATTGTATGGCATAGAAAACTCCTTTCTGATTTTTATATAGGCCTGTATATTATATAATAATTTGGCGGCGATTTCAATTGACTTTGATATAAAAATGAAATATAATTTGAGTATCAAAATTAAATTTACCGTCGGGGGTGTCCGCGAAAACTTTAACGCGGGCTGAGATTATACCCTTTGAATCGGCAACGTAATGGTTGAGCGATAAGACAAAAGAGTAGACAATTGCTGCGTTCCTGCTTTTTTGTGCGGGAAACGCGTTTTTTTACACAATCAAGGCGCGCGCCCGCACAATTGCGGGCGCGCGTTCAACATAACTTTACGGCGGTAAAAGGAGGTTTTATGTTCTATTCAACAATGGCGGCCTCTATCTGGCAGGATATCACCAACTTTTTTATCCCGCAGGACGCAGAAGACGTAACCGCCGTATGCACTTGCGTTATGCTTTGGATTGCAATCGCCCTTGTAATTGCGTTCATAGCATGCAAGGTTGCCGTCAGAAAGGAGCTTCAGCACAAGGTAAACATAGCGTCGCTGATAGTTGCGCTTGTGTACGCCGTGGCGTGCATCAGCGTATTTGCCGCTTGCTCCTTCCTCGACGACGATTTGGTACCCATCACGTTCTATCCCCTGCTTGTATTCGTAATAGCCTGCATAGGCGGCGCGCTTGCGGTTGCGCTAAGACCCCAAAAGGTTGTCAAAGCGATATCGGCAGCAGTAATCGCCGCCGCGCTCGTGGCCGCGCTGGTATGTATGATAGTATATTATGAGAGCGGCGACGCGCCCGAATGGAACTGGGTAACGTTTGAAGACGTAGACAGCGTGGGACTGTACATATCCTGCGTGGCGCTTATAATCGTCATTGCGCTGACAGCGTTCTTTGCGGACAGGGACGCAAAGCCCTACGACTCGCGCTCGATAGCCTTTGCTGCCGTGTGCGTGGCAATGTCGTTCGCGCTTTCGTACGTAAGATTATTCAAAATGCCCATGGGCGGAAGCATAACCTTTGCTTCCATGCTGCCCGTAATGCTGTACTCGTTCATGTTCGGCTGCCGCAAGGGAGTGATAGCGGGACTGATATACGGCGTTTTGCAGGCCGTGCAGGACCCTTGGCTGCTTCACCCCGCGCAGTTCCTTTTGGACTACGGCGTTGCCTTCGCGGCGATAGGCGTTACAGGTTGTATAAGGAACTTAAAGCTGTTTAACGGCAACATGCGCCTGCAATTCACCTTGGGCGCATTGATAGGCGGGGTACTCCGCTTTGTATCGCACTTCTTTTCCGGAGCCTTTGCATTCGGCTCGTTCGGCGCAGGATATGCCGAAAGTTACGGCATTGAAGCGCTCAACAATCCCTACCTGTATTCGCTCATTTATCAGTGCATGTACGTCATACCCGAAGTGATTATCGTGCTGGTTGTAGGCGTAATTTTGTTATCTTCAAAGAATTTCGCGCGGCAGGTTGAAAAGTATTCGCTTGACAGTCATTTTAAGGCAAAGCGCGCAGAACAGCAGACGGCTGAAAATTTGTAAAACGGAGCAACGCCATTAAAAAATCCCGCAGGGCGGCACATATATGCCGCCCTGCGGGTATTTTTATATGAATTGCAAGACGTCGACAAGTATTGCAAAGCCCAGAATAAACACAAAACCTATGACGTGAATGACCGCTTCGATCTTGCGCGGCACGGGTTTTCTGAATATCCACTCTATCAAACAGAATACCACTTTGCTGCCGTCGAGCGCGGGTATGGGCAAGAGATTGAAAACGGCGAGGTTGACGCCGATATATGCCGCAATTTCCAAAAAGCTCTGCACTCCCTGCGAGGCTATTTCGCTGGTCAGTTTTATGGTGGTAACGGGGCCGCCGACGGCGGAAAGGCTTAAATTGCCCGTAAGAAGTTCGCCCAACACCTTGAATATAGTGCCTGCTATCTTGAAAGAATACACAAAAGAGCGGCCTATGCTCTCCCAAAAGCCGAAGGTACAGCTGACCGTGGTAAGGTCGTAGTAGGAGCCGTCGTCGCTCTGATAAGTTCCGACGCCGAGGGCGCGGAATACGAGCGATACCTGCGAGGAATTTTCAAAGTTGCAATCGGCGCGGAGCATGACTTCCGCAGACGTGCGTTCGCCGCCGCGCAGAACGCCGACAGTTACCACATCCCCTTCCGACATGCCGTTAAGCGCGGCGACGAGGTCGGAGGCAAGATAGATATCCCGCCCGTCGATACTGACAATTACGTCGCCTGCCTGCAAACTGTATTCAGAGGCATATATATCGCTCTGTTCGACGGAATTTATGCGGTAAGCCATCTGGCCGAAGGCAAAGGTGGATATAAGAATGATTATCAGCGCAAGAAAGTAGTTGAAAGACGCCCCGGCAACGAGGACTATTATGCGCTTGAAAGGGTGCTGTTTGTTGAAGGCGCCGGGAGTTTCAACCTCCTCGTCCTCGCCTTCAAAGGCGCAGTAGCCGCCGAGGGGAAAGGCGCGCACAGAAAAAAGCTGACCGTCGCGCTTTCGCTTGTGCCTGAATATGGCGGGGCCGAAGCCGACGGAAAACTCGTTTATCCTGAAACCGAGCGCGCGCCCTGCAACGTAGTGGCCGAACTCGTGTATGGTTATCATGACGAGCAGAATGAGTATTGCGAGCAATACAGATAAAATTGTATTGATTACGCTGCTGCTCAGGAGCGCATTAGTTGCCATTATACCTCTTTAAAATTGCTTTTTGCGCCGCACGGCGGGCGGTTGAATCGACTTCCGCAAGCTGTTCATACGTAACGGCCGAGCAATTCGGCGTACCTTCCACCACCTCACGCGAGACGCGCCACATATCGCAGAAAGTTATCTTTTTATCGAGAAAGGCGCGCACGGCCTCCTCGCTTGCGGCGTTGAGCACCGTGGGGAGAATACCGCCCGCCTCGCCGCAGGACAGGGCAAGGTCGTACATGGGGTACTGCTTTCTTTCAAGCGGAAGAAAGTCGAGAGAAAAGGCCTTGGAAAAGTCGAGCGGTTTAAGGCCGCAGTTGTAGCGGGCAGGATAGCCGAGCGCCAGCTGAATGGGCAGTTCCATGGACGGAGCTGAAAGCTGGGCAAGGACAGCGCCGTCTTCGAACTCGACCATGGAGTGGATTATGCTCTGGGGCTGGATGACCGTTTTAATGCGGGAATATTCTGCGCCGTACAGATAGTGGGCTTCGATTACCTCGTAACCTTTATTTAAAAGCGTGGCGCTGTCAATGGTGATTTTAGCGCCCATGCGCCATGTGGGATGATTGAGGGCCTGTTCGGGGGTGACGCCTTCGAGCTTATTGAACGGCTTGCCGCGGAATGGCCCGCCCGAAGCCGTGATGATGAGATTTTTGAAAGGCGAAGTGCGTTCGAAGTTCAGGCACTGCCATATAGCGGAGTGTTCACTGTCGATGGGGACTATTTCGCCATGGCGGCGCAAGACCAATTCGCCGCCGCAGACGAGAGTTTCCTTGTTGGCGAGCGCCAGCCGTGCGCCCATTTTGAGGGCGAGAAGGGAATATTTGAGGCCGGCGAAACCGCCGCAGGCGACGACGACTATATCGGCGCCGCTCTCCTCCACGGCGCGCAGAGCGCCCTCTTCACCCGAAAAATAGGCAGTGCCGCCCTTTATGCCGCACGAGGGCGTGCCGGACGCGACGGCGGCGGTGAGCGGTTCAAATTCATCGATAAGCCGGATAAGCTCATCCGCAGCGGAATGAACGACGAGGCAGTTTATTTTGAATTTGAACGGATGGCGGCGCACGACCGACAGGGTTTGCCTGCCGATAGAGCCTGTGCAGCCGACGAGAGCTATTGTTTTCATTTATATTATACCCGTAAATTTTATTTTAATGACTGTGCGGGGAACGCCCGACGAGATATTTGCGAAAAAAGTTTTAAAGCCCCGCGCAGAACATGCGCGGGGGAATTTTTTCAGCGGATAATTATAAAACAGACGACAATTGACACGGATGCAAATAGCATGGAGTCAAAGCGGTCGAGTATGCCGCCGTGGCCCGGCAGAAGGTTGCCCATATCCTTGACGCCGCAGCTGCGCTTGATGGCGCTTTCAAAAAGGTCGCCGAGCTGAGCAAGTATGGACGTGGGAACGGAAATGAGTATCAACAGGACGAGCGTATTCATGGATCCGCTGTATTCGAGCGCGAACGCTTCCAAACCGACGCCCAGCCCCCATACGACAACCGCGGCGAGCACACCGCCGATTATGCCGCCGACAAAGCCGACTATGGTCTTGTTGGGGCTTGTGCGCGGGGCGAGTTTGAACGGAATGAATTTGCCGAGGTACTTGCCGACGATAAGCGCAAAGGTGTCTACCGCCACCGTGATACAGAACATGAACGTAACCGCAACGAGCGAGTTTGAATCCATGTGGTTGATGTTGGCGCTGACCGAGCAGAGAACGCCGCAATAGAGTATGCAGAAGAGCGAAGCCGTGGTACTCTTTAAATTGCTGTGGTCGAAATTAAAGACGAGCATGGCGGCGGTGACCATAGCGCCGAGGCTGCCGACCGACATAAGTACGAGCAACGCGGACAGCCACGCCTGTTCGTCGCCTTTGGACTCCAACACCATCTTAGTGATGACGAAAGTGGGAATTATACATGCGCAGGTGAGCATTGTACTCCACCACTGCGCCCGTGATACGCACCCCATTGCGCGCATAAACTCATAAGCGCTTATGAGCGAAACGAGCCAGAACAGCACATCGAACCCTATGGCGCCGTAGTTGCCGGGAACGCACGCCTTGAGGGCAATAAGCCCCACAAGCATGACAATATAGCCTATAGCGGTATACGAACGCGCTTTCATGTTTTCCTTAGGCGGGTTTTGCGGCTGCGTCTGTTGCTTGTTGTCCTGTTGCATTGTTACTCCTTACGCCGCGGGCGTGCAGGGAATATCCCTTGAAATAACGCATAACATATCCGCGGCCGCGGCTCATTATGCGATAAAAGTTAAACAGTTATCTTTAAATCTTGCCGAATCGACGTGTACGCCTTGAAAAATCGACGATGGCCTTTTCAAACTGGCGCTCATCGAAATCGGGGAAGAGAACGTCGGTAAAATACAGTTCGGTATATGCCGCCTGCCACAGCAGAAAGTTGGACAGGCGAAGTTCGCCGCCCGTCCTTATAATAAGGTCGGGGTCGGGGAAATCTTTTGTATCGAGAAGGGCGGAGATATCGTCCTCCGTCACGCTTTCGCCGCGGGCTATGGCCGCATTTACTGCGCGGGTGAGTTCTGACCGCGCGCCGTAATTGAGGGCGAGAATGACAAAAAACTGCGCGTCCGCAGGGGAATTGTTCACTCCGTCTTCAATAAGTTTTACAATGTCGCCGGGCAAAGCGGAGATATCGCCTATGACCCTGACGGCCGCGCCCTCGGAATAGAGATCCTTGACGTTTTTGGTGAAGTACCTGCGGAAGAGGCTGTAAAGTCCCTCCAGCTCCTCCTTCGGGCGGGCGAGATTTTCAGTGGAGAGCGCATATACCGTGAGGTAACGCACGCCCATAGCCTTGGCCTTGCGGGCCATGGCTATCATGGTGTTCATGCCTGCATTGTGACCGAAAGTGCGCGGCATCAGCCGCTTTTTTGCCCATCTGCCGTTGCCGTCCATGATTACGGCTACATGGCAGGGTATATTCAGTTTATCGGTCTTCATTATATGGTCATAATTTCCTTTTCTTTACCGGAAACCTCTTGGTCTATCTTGCGCATGATATCCGTGACGGCGTTTTCCACGTTCTTTTCATGCTGGGCGCACTCGTCCTCGGAGATGACTTTATCGTTCTTGAGTTTTTTGAGGGCGTCCATGGCCTCGCGGCGGATGTTGCGCACGGCAATGCGGCTGTCCTCGCCCATGCGTTTTACCTGTTTGCCGAGCTCCTTTCTGCGTTCCTGGGTGAGTTCGGGGAAAACAAGACGGATGACTTTGCCGTCGTTGGTGGGGGTTATGCCCACATTGGAAACGAGGATGGCCTTTTCAATAGCCTTTAAAATGGACATATCCCACGGGGCAATGACCAGACACCTGCCCTCCTGCACGGATATGCTTGCCACCTGCGAGATGGGGGTCATGGAGCCGTAGTAGTCGACCATGACTTTATCAAGGACATGGGGGTTGGCCCTGCCCGCGCGGATAGACATATAATCTGTAGTCAACACATTGAGTGTTTTGTTGAGTTTGACTGAAAGGGCTGCTACAATTTCTGCTGCCTGCTGTTCGTTAGACATGATATTTTACCTCTCAATTATTATCAATCAATGTACCCAGTTTTTCGCCGCAGACGGCGCGGACAATGGAGTTATCCTCATCCAGGCCGAAGGCGATTGCGGGGATATTGTTTTCCATACACATAGTGGCCGCCGTTGTATCCATTGCCTTGATGCCGTTCTTTATTATGTCCATATAATTTATATGTTCATACCGTTTTGCGTCGGGGTTGAGTTTGGGGTCACTGTCGTAGATGGCGTCGATATTCTTTGCCATCATAAGGACATCGGCCTGAATTTCGCAGGCGCGCTGCGCGGCGGCGGTATCGGTAGAGCAATAGGGATTGCCCGTGCCGCAGGCCATTATTACAACACGGCTCTTTTCGAAGTGGGAGAGAGCCTTCCTGAGTATATATGGTTCGGCTACAGAGGTCATGATGAGAGCCGTCTGCACGCGGGAGGGTACGCCGCGCTGTTCAAGCGCGTCCATCATTGCCAGCGAATTCATTACCGTTGCCAGCATGCCCATGTGGTCGGCGGTAGTCCTGTCCATTTTTTTGCCCTGACGGCCGCGCCAGAAATTGCCGCCGCCTATTACAAGGGCTATCTGCACGCCCATGTTATGCACTTCGACTATCTGATTGACAACGCGGGAGATGACCTCCTCATCGAGGCCGTGACCGGCCTTGCCTGCAAGGGCTTCGCCCGAAAGTTTTATAAGAACTCTTTTGTATTTTGGCTGCATAATACCTCCGCCATAGCGGGAAAACGCGGCAATGCGCGCTCACCCCCCATTTTTACTTCTAAGATTATAACACATCTGCGGACGGTTGACAATATATTTTTAATAATTTCGCATAAATTTAACACACAAATGACTACGCGGGGCATAATTTAAGCTTTCGGCAAAGTGCGGCGGCAACAAACAAAAGCCGCGCACGGCCGATGGGCCGTGCGCGGCTTTTAAAATATTCAAATAAATGCAATCATGACTGAAATTTATCAGTTCTTTTTCATAGCGGCAACCTGCTTAGCCACTTCTTCGGAGAGGTCTTCGCTCTTCTTTTCGATGCCTGCGCCCATCTCCCAACGGACGAAGCGTGCAACCTTGAACTTGCTGCCGATGACCTGGGATACTTTCAGGCTGTCGTCTTTTACGAAAGGCTGTTCCATGAGGCAGTTTTCCGAATAGAACTTGCCCATCTTGCCGGCGACAATCTTTTCAAGAATTTCCTTGGGCTTGTTGGCGTTCTTGGGATCGTTCTGCATCTGGACGAGCATTATCTCCTTTTCCTTTGCAAGAACTTCCTGAGGGACTTCAGCCTCGGTGACATAGCCGGGGTTGGAGGCAGCTATCTGCAGAGCGACGTCGTGCAGAGTTTCCTCGCTGCCGGCGGTGAAATCAACGGCTTCGACCATGACGCCGACCTTGCCGCCCATGTGGATATATGTTTCGATTTTGCCCGTCGTCTGATAAATTTCAAAGCGGCGGATAGAAATTTTTTCGCCGATAACGGCGGTGTTGTTGGTGATGAATTCCTTGATTGTTTCGTCGCCCAATTTACATTCGTTGAGCGCCTCGACATCGGCGGGCTTGTTTTCGGCAATTACCTTTGCCACTGCGGACACGATGTTCTGGAACTTTTCGCCCTTGGACACGAAGTCTGATTCGCAGTTGATTTCAAGCAATACGCCTACGCCGCAGGTGGGGCAGACGTATGCGCCCACAGCGCCCTCGGCAGCTATTCTCGATTCCTTTTTTACCGCCTTGGCTATTCCTCTTTCGCGGAGGAGTTCGGCGGCCTTTTCCATATCGCCGTCGGCGTCGATGAGAGCCTTTTTGCAATCTAACATGCCTGCGCCGCTCTTATCGCGCAGAGTCATAACGTCCTTTGCTGTAAAAGCCATAATCTTTCTCCTTAATAATTATATATCTGATATTGCGGGTAGTGCGGGCAAAAATTATTCCGCAGCTTCTTCCCCGGCAGCCTGAGCTTCGGCAAGTTCTTCAACCGAAGAGGGTTCGGCAAGCTGTTCTTCAGCCTTTTCAGCCAAAGCTCCTTCCGCGCTTTCGATTACGGGAGTTTCGCCCTGGTTGGCCTCGATTACGGCGTTGGCTACTACGCCTGCAATGAGTTTGATGGCGCGGATAGCGTCGTCGTTGCCGGGAATTACATAGTCGATGAGGTCGGGATCGCAGTTGGTGTCCGTAATAGCTATTACGGGGATCTTCAACTTGCGGGCCTCGGATACGGCGATATCTTCGTTATGGGGGTCAACAATAAACATTGCTCCGGGCATCTTGTTCATGTTCCTTATGCCGCCGAGATTGGTCTGGAGCTTGTTCATTTCATCCTTGAGCTTTGCCACTTCCTTTTTGGGAAGAAGATCAAATTCGCCGCTCTCTTCCATCTTCTCAAGCTTGACCATTCTGTCTATTCTTGAGCGGATAGTCTTGAAGTTGGTAAGGGTGCCGCCCAGCCAACGGGAGTTGACATAGAACATGCCGCAGCGTTCAGCCTCCTCCTTGATGGCCTCCTGTGCCTGCTTTTTGGTGCCGACGAAGAGGATGGACTTACCCTCCTTTACTGTTTCGACAACAAACTTGTAAGCTTCCTCTATGAGGCCGACGGTCATCTGAAGATCGATGATGTGAATGTCGTTGCGGGCCGCGTAGATGTACTTGCTCATTTTAGGGTTCCACTTTCTGGTCTGGTGGCCGAAGTGAACGCCTGCTTCAAGGAGCTGTTTCATAGTAATAACTGCCATTTTAATTCCTCCGTTAAACCTCCCCGCGAGCGCAGTTTGTATGACGATTATTGCGGAATTGAAAAAATTTTTCCGCCACGGGTCGCCTGCCTTGCGGGTGTGAATTTTTATAGCCTTGATATTTTAGCAGAATTTTTTTGCCTTGTAAAGTAAAAAGCCCGTATTTTATGCGATTTGCGGCCGTTTTTTTGCAATAAATTGCCGCGGGCGCACATTCAGGAGCGCCCGCGGCGGAAAATTTTACAGTTGCGCGAATATCATGGTTATCGTGCCATAAACCGAAGTGTTGACGGCGACGAGATCGTCGTCGACCATTTGGAACACATAGCCGAAGCCTGTTCCTTCGCCTATTGTTACAGTATCGCCTTCGATAGTGTAATTATAGACAGTGCCGTCGCGTTCGACCGTTCCGTCGCTGTTAAACACATATACGACGTTGTAGAAAAGTATCCTGTTAGATTCGACGGTTATATCTATTAAATTTCTTTGCGTTTCGGTCAGGTCATCGGCATATTCGACCGTGATATCGAGAAAGATATACGTTTTGCCCGAAAGCGCGTCCCCGCAGCCGGAAAGCCCCACGGCAAGCACAACGACGGCGAGCGCGGAGCAGAGCGCCGCAAATATTCTTTTCATAGAAATGTTTCTCCTTTAATTCAGTTAGAACATTATACAGCGCCGAGCGGCAATTGTCAATTAACATTAAGTACAAAAAACGACAGCATCCGACCAAAAAACAGGGGCGAGCGCATCCCCGACGCGCCGCCCCGAAAATCATTTTGTCATTGTTTTTTGAAAGTTATGGAAGCCGTAGTGCCATCTTCGGTTTGCGTCATGACGAGGGTATTGCCGTCGACCTGGACAACTATTTCGCTGCCGCTTTCGGCGACGAGAACAAGGCCGCCGTCAGACCTCCATGTACCTTCGGTAGTCTCTGTTTCTCCCAAAAAGTTTGCGGTCATGGTCCATGTGTTGTCGTCCTTTATTTCGAGGACGAAGGCGTCTTCGGTAATAGCCACACCCAGGAACTTTTCACCTGCTACATATTCGACAGATACACCGCCCATATCGACGGACATTGACGAGAATTTGTATGTACCGGCATAGCTGGCAGTACATGCGGCAAAGGCCACGGCGAGCAATGCAGCCGCGAACGCGGCAACGATTGCTACGGCAATCTTTTTTGCTTTTTTCATATCAGTACTCCCTTGCGGGCGCTGCCCGCAAAATTTATTTGGAGCGCAGAAGTCAGACAAAAAAAATAATTAAAGGCTTTCCTTGCCGAAAGACGCAGAAAGAGGGATGCCCTTTAACAGAATCTTTACGCCTGTCAACTCTCCATGCCGGCATTATATCACCTTAGTCATATTTTGTCAATATCCAACATTTTAATAGTTAAAACAACCGCACACCTTCAGGGGTGTTTAGAAAGCAACTTTTACGATTTTAAAGCGGGAAAGCCGGAAAGGTATTTCTATATTTGACTGTAGAGGCTCCCCTACCAAAGGGGAGCCGGCTTGCCGTAGCGCCAGCGACGACAAGGCAATTCCACAACAGAGGCGCCCCTTTTCAAGGGGAGCTGGCTTGCCATAGCGTCAGCGATGGCAAGGCTGAGGGGTTGATTGATTTAATTTACCACTCCGCATTATTTCTTTTTGTATTTACCCCTCCGTCACGCTAAAGCGTGCCACCTCCCCTAGGCTTAGGGGAGGCTTGGGGGTGTCCACTCTTTTGAAAACACCTTGCTCGTCCTAAGCTTAGGGGAGGCTTGGGCAAGGCTATTCCGCATTTGAGGCGCCCTTTTATAAGGGGAGCTGGCTTGCCATAGCGTCAGCGACGGCAAGGCTGAGGGGTTGTTTGATTTTTAAATTACCCCTCCGCCTCACTTCGTTCGGCACCTTTCTCACGCGGCGTAAGGAATGTCGCCGCGCTCGGTCACCGCTCGGGCGGACTTTTGCCCTCGCTCATCTCGCAAGGCAAAACAGTGGGTGTCCACTGTTTTGAAAACACCTTGCTCGTCCTACGCTTAGGGGAGGCTTGGGGGTGTCACTCTTTTGAAAACTCCTTGCTCGTCCTACGCTTAGGGGAGGCTTGGGGGTGTCCACTGTTTTGAAAACTCCTTACTCGTCCTACGCTTAGGGGAGGCTTTCCGCGTTGGAGGCGCCCCTTTTCAAGGGGAGCTGGCTTGCCATAGCGTCAGCGACGGCAAGGCTGAGGGGTTTTTATATATATTTGACTATAGACCCCTCCGTCACGCTAAAGCGTGCCACCTCCCCTTTGAAAACCAAAGGGGAGGCTTTAATTTAGGATATATAGTTTCCGCCGCGCGCCAAAGGCGCGCGGCGGTCTTGCTCTTTGCACAATTATTCAGTTCTTTGCACGAATTCAGTTTTTGACACAAATTCAGTTCTTTGCACGAATTCAGTTCTTTGTGCAGTCATTCAGTTATTTGCACTATATTTTGCACGATAACTGCGGGGAGCAGGCGATTAGTTGTCCTCCTCACCGTCTTCTTCGGACTGATAGAAATCGAAAACTTCCTGCAAAAGGTCCTCGTCCTCGATGGGGTCGAGGGTCTGGGCTTCTTCGTTATAGCGGAAGATGACTACCTCGTCCTCGGCAATTTCGTCGTTGGGTTCGGCGGCGAGCAGCAGGGTGTACTTTTCGCCCTTATATTCGGTTACATCGAGAAGTTTGAAGTTGATTACGTTGCCGTCCTCGTCGATGAGTTCGATAAGTTCGTCTTCGCCCTCTTCAAGAATTTCGTCGTCTTTCATAAGATTTATACTCCTTATTTATTTTTGTTGATTTTGTTGAGGTAGCCATCGAGAATGTTGGCGGCGGCGAGCGCGTCGACATAGTTTTTGCGCTTTTCGCGGCGCATGCCTTCGGATATAAGCACCTCGTGCGCCATCATGGTGGTGAAGCGTTCGTCTTCGCAGATGACGGGGACGGACACGGCCTCCCTTAAGGCTGCGATGAAGCGTTCGGTCTTTTGGGTCTGGACGGCCACGGAGCCATCGAAATTGACGGGCAGGCCGCAGATTATGGCGGTTGCGCCCTTTTCCGCCGCGATGGAAGCAAGCGCCTGCACGTCCGCCGCAAAGCCTTTGCGGAAATACGTCTGCGAGGGCAGTGCATAGGTGTTGAATGGGTCGGACACGGCGACGCCTATGCGCTTGTCGCCTATGTCGAAAGCTATGTATCGTTCCATAAATTTACTACATAAAAAGTATAACACAAGCGGCGCGCTTAGTCAACAGAAAATTGCGGCGCGCGCAGCGGCAGGCTGCGCGCGCCGCAAACACGACAAAATAACGCAAAAAAAGCTTGATTACGCAGACATTTAAGGCACAAAATGTAAGTAGGATAGAGCAAAAAGGAGAAAAAATAACTATGAATCTTTCCAAACTGTACACGCTTTCAGCCGAGCGCATGGACGGCAGACGCCGCGGGTATGTGATAGCGGCGATAAAGGAAGGCGACGGCATTGCGGCGCTGCTGTGCGCCGACGAGAACGAGCGTGAATTTTTTATCGAGCCTGACAGCATTGTGCGCGCGGCGGACAGCATAGTCTACCGCACGGAGGGCAAAAGGCGGGGGCGCAGGGGAACGCTGAGACTGAACGTGCCGTGTTACGACGAATACGGCAGGTTTATGGGGTATATTGAGGACTATACTATGAAGCAGTTCGCCTTAAAAAGCTGTGTGATAGGCGGCAAAAATTACCCCGCAGAGCGCGTTTGCCTTGGGGATATAGCGCTGTTGAAGGGCAAAGACAGCGCGGCCGCGGCCATCGCCGCAAAGGATATGTTTCTGGAGGCCGTGGTGGGAGGATGTCAGTAGCCGTACTTTGACATGAGCTTGATCAGCGAGGCAAACTGGCTGTTGATGACTTCACTTTCCTGCGGGGAGTGTTCGCCCTTGACTTCCAGCACGGTGAGGGAGGTCTTTATTCTTTCAAGCTCCTGCCTGTCCGCGCGGGACAGCTGTCCGGCGAGAAGCTTATCGGTTATGGTAAGGGCGTGTTCGAGGCGCGCAGGGGCATTTGCGGCGGGCAGGGATCTGGCGGCGGCTCGGCGGCGCACGGTCTGCGGCAGCGGGCGGGCGGCCTGCCTGCGCGGCGGCACGGGGCGCGTGAACGCGCACAGCGCGCCGTAATAGAGATAGCCCGCCAGCCAGAACAGCACGGCATAAAATAGCGCATGGGCGACGGTAAGTTCAATGAGCAGAAGCGCAAAGAACAGGGCGCTGAAGGCGTTTACAAAACAGAACACGGGGCGTTTATCCGACGCGCGCAGGCGGGGCAGCAGCGCGCACATAACGGCAAAGACGAGCATACAGCCGCCATAGGCGCAGAGCGCTATGACGACCAGCCGCCCGAACTGCACCGACGCCAACGACGAATATATCGAGCCGAAAAAATTTTTTACACTATCCATAGTAACAAAATTATATCCGCCCGACGGTAAAATCGGACGGATATATTGTCGATTTATCTGCATTTCAGACGATTATTTCCTCAAGATGGCGCAAGTCGATTATCCTTGCCGCGATTGTGGCGGCGTCGACGCCGAGTATGACGGCAACGGCCTTTTTATAGATATCGAGCTGGCGGGCGTACTTTTCCTTTATTTCACGAGGGGACATTCTGACAAATTTATAGTCTATTATAGTTACCCCCTGCCTGCCGACGGCGAGGAGGTCGATTGCGCCCTGCACGAGGATACTGTCTTCCGCGGGGGTCGGGTAGACGGCGTTGGCGGGCAGACGGCACAGAAATTCGCGCTCACGCCAGACGCGCGCGCCGTCGAGCGAGGAAAAACACGGCATTGACAGAATTTTAACAAGGCGTTCGGCGCTGAGCAGACCGAGCTGTTCGGGCGTGAGCAGGCCTTCGGCGGACAGGCGGGACAGTTCCTCCCCTACTCCCGCCGCGGTGCGCTTGGATAAATCGCATGTTTCAAGATAGCGGTGGTAGGCCGTTCCCGCCTCCCTGCCCGAGGGAAGCGAGGGGTCGTCCTCCCCTGCCTCTGCATATTCGTCGCCGAACAGGTAGTCGGGGATATGCTCATAGTCGTAGTCGCGAAGGAGCTGTGAAGCCGAGGTTTTGACGGCGAGATCGACGCTGTAAGGGTGCGTATATGAGGCATTGAAGAGCGCGCTCGCGTCGGCCGACGGCCTGTCACCGACAACTATTTCCGGCGGGACGGGATTTTGGCTGAAATCGGCAGGCTCCTCCATATACGAGGGGGAATAGCGGGTGACGTCGAACATTTTTGCATAACAGTCGGTTTCGTACCACGCCGCGGGATCGTAGGCGGGAATTTCGCCGCACAGCACATACAGATTGCACATTGCGCGCGTGCAGGCGACGTAAAAGAGGTTGAGTTCGTTTTTTATCTCCTCGCGACGGGCGCGCTTGGCGCACAGTTCGCGCAGGACGGAGGAGCGGACGAGTTTTTTATCGACGTCGAACGTGCGCGGCGAAAAGCCGTACTCGTCGTCGAAAGGCATTTCATTGAGTTCGTTTTTGCGGAAACGGCGGGCGATATCCGCAACGATGACCACGGGATATTCCAATCCCTTTGACGAGTGCATGGTGACAACCTTTATTGCATCCGACGAGGAGGGTACGGGAGCTTTCAGCGTCGTCCCCGCCGCCTTGATGCGGGAAAGAAAGGCGCTGAGCTGCAGCTCGCCCGACGAAGAATACGCCTCCCGCTGGAGCCGCCTTACGCCCGCAAGGCGGTTGCCGCCGCCGGCGGCGTACTTTGCGCCCAGGCCCGTATCGGAGAGAATTTTATCTATAAGCGAGGCCGCGCCGAGAATGTCGGACAGACGGCGGTAGTCGTTGATTTTTTTGAAAAAGGCCGCTATTTTTACCGCGAGGTCGTCGGTCATATATTTGCGGTAGTTGACAAGGCAATCGCGGAAGGACAGCTTTTGTGCGGTGTTCTGGGAAATTCTTATGCGGGCGAGCTCGTCGCGCGTGAACCCGCCGAGGGGGGAAAGAAGCGCGGTTGAAAGGGGGATATCCTGCTGGCAATTATTTATGAGCGACAGTATATCCAATATAAGACATATTTCCGGCCGTTTTAAGAGGTCGCCGTCGCCCGCCCCCTCCACACCGTAACCGGCGTCCGTGAGGGCGCGGACTATGCCGAGGGTGCTTTCGTCTGCGTTCTTGCGGGTGAGTATGCAGATATCGCCCGGCTGGGTAGGGACCATGCAGCCTTTTTCGACGTCGTAGTGTTCGCCGCTGAGTTCGCGGCGGACTATTTCCAGCACGGCGAGGCCTTCGCGGGTGTGGCCGCCGCTTCCGACGCCGTAATTTTCGACGGAGTACACCCCGCGCGGGGGAGATTGATTTTTTTTCTCCTTGCCGAACACGACTATGCCCGCTTCGCCGTAGCCTGAGCTATACTTTCCGCCGCGGAGCATTACGCCTTCGGCGGCGTAGTCTATGCCGCACGAGGCGGGAGTCATTATGTCGCCGAAGAGTTTATTGACGAAGTTAAGCACGCCGTCGGAAGAGCGGAAATTGACGGAAAGCCGCATTGCGCCGGAGTCGCGCTGCATGTCGGCATACTTTTTGGAGAAGAACACCGATTTGGAGCCCCTGAAGCCATAAATTGCCTGCTTGACGTCGCCGACGGTAAACACCTCCTCCGCGCCGACAAGGTTGATTATGCGCTCCTGAACGGGGTTGACGTCCTGATATTCGTCGACGAATACATTTTTATAGCGGGCGTTGACCTGCGCTTTTATGCCCTCGTCCTCAAGAAGGAGCAGGGTGAGATGTTCCAGGTCGGGGCAGTCGAGTCTGTTTTCTTCGCGCTTGACGGCGGAATATTCGTCGTCGAACTCCAAAACGAGGCGCGAGAAAGCCGCGGCAAGACGGCCGCACTGCATGAAGGCGGCATACTCCGTCTGTCTGTCGGCAATGCCGGCCTTCAAAGCGTCGTAGCGCGTCTTTAACTTTTTGCGGTAGGAATCGAAGATTTCGGCAACCGCCTTTTCCTCCTCCGTCACTGCCTTAGGGCGTTTTGTGACGGCAAGGGGCGGGAGCGGTTCAAAGAGGCCGTACCCTGCCGCATTTCTGAGCGCCGAACGTATTTCGTCGGCGACGACGTTTAACTTTGCAAAACTTTGAGGTATGGTGAGGGTGTTATAAAAATCGTTGAATGCAGCGAGGAGCGACCCGCATTTTTCGCCCATAAAGGCGAGCATGTCGGCGCACACCTTATCAAAACCCTTTTCGCAATAGATTGACGGGTATCCTTCGAGCTTTTGCCTGTAACCGACAATGTTGCGCACCTTGTCATGGGCCTTGAAGATCAGTTGACGGACATCCGAATCAGAACGTTTGCGGCGCAGGCAGTCGAGGACGAACAGGAAGTCGGCGTCGCCCGATTCGTACAGCCTGTCAAACAGGTTATCCATGGCGCGTTCGCGCATATCCGAAAGGCGCGATTCGTCCACGACGATTTCAAAGGAACGGTCTACGCCGAGGGCGTAGAAGTGGGTGCGTATGAGGCGGGCGCAGAAAGAATGTATGGTGGAAATGTCCGCCGAGGGAATTTTTGCAAGCTGGGACTTGATATTGGCGCGCTCGGCGTCGGCGGCGGAGGCAAGGCGGGCGATGAGCGTTTTGCGCAGCTTTTCTTTGATCTGCGCGGCCGCCTTTTTGGTGAACGTGACGGCGAGGACGCTGTCGAGATCGCCGCCGTTCTGCAAAAAGTTGCACAGCTTTTGTATCATTACAAAGGTCTTGCCCGACCCCGCCGAGGCGGAAACTATTACTTTGCCGCGCGAGGAGATGGCGGCCGACTGTTCGGGAGTGTATTTTTCCATTATTTATCACCTCTCTCTTCGCGGACTATTTCGGCAATCTGCTTGCAGCTGATCGTCTGGCGGGGACGTTCTTCGCCGTCGACGCCGACGGCAAAGCCGCAACTGCCCGACAGCGAACAGTATTTGCAGGCATTGGATGCAGGCGAGGGACGGACATTGCCCGCGGACATTTCGCGCGCGCCCAGGCGCGCAACGAGGCCTGCATAGGTGAGAAAATCGGCAAAATCTTCGCGGCTGAGGGCGCTGTCGGGATTTTTGCCGTTGAGAGCGGCGTCGACATAGCGGCTCTTTTCCTTATCCGCAAGGGTGGTGTCCATGCTGCGCACCACGTCCTCGCTGCCGTCCATGTAGCCGCTGAGCCGAAAGACTCCGTCGTGCTCCTCTTCATAGGTGACGGCGGCGGGGAAATAGTAGGCGCCCACCGCCCTTCTGCCGTGCGCAGCCGCCGCAAGGTAGACGGGCAGCTGAAGCTTGAGCCCCATGTAGTACTGTGAGGCGGAGCTGTCAATGGAGCCCGTTTTATAGTCGATAACGCGCACCATATCCCCGCTGGAATCGACGCGGTCTATACGGCCGTACAGGCTGACCGGGCCGTCGAGCGGCAGGCGGCAGGTCTTTTCCACCTCCGCCACGCCGAACGTGGAATTGTTGAGTTGTTCGAATGCGCCGAGGCAGACGGATACGCACTCCTCTATCAGGCTCGCCGCGGCGTACTCGCCGCGCTTGTCGGCCGAAAGAGCCGAATATTGGGGACGGGCGAGAAGTTTCTGCGCCTCCTCCCTTGCGCGCGCGGCAATGACGGCGCTGTCGGTAACGCCGTTTATTGCGGGGGAAAAGACATTCTGGAGAACGGCGTGTATGAAGTTGCCGCAGTCGAGCGGGCGCATGACGCCCTCCTCACGCTCGGCAAGTTTTAAGCCGCGCATCATGAAGCATTTGTAAGGGCAGGAGAAATAAGTTTCGAGTACGGTGGGCGAAAAGGACGTGCCGTACAGTTTTGCCCCGCAGGATATCCTGCCGCCGTCGGCAGGGACGGAGAGTGCGGCGTCGGCCTGATTTTTGTAGCCGTTGTTGCAGAGAACGGCATATATCTCCGAACGGATGGAGGGCGAATCCTCTGCAACAAGCCGCCTGAGCGCAGGCGCGGGGCGACAGCACAGATATTTTAAGTTATCGGGGTTGCGCATGAAATTCCTGCCCGAGAGCGGAGCGACGGCCCCGCCCGACGGCGCGCAAAAAAGAGCGCGGACATAGTCGGTTATGCGACTGACGCCGCACTCCTCCCCGCCCTTGCGCACGGGATAGCTGAGGTGCAGCGCGCGCCTGAATACGCAGAGATTGAGCCCCGCGGTTTCGCGGGAGCGGCGGTCGACCTGAGCGATCTTGGGAGAGATAATTATGTTGAGCGATTCGAGAGCGGACAAGTCCCTGTCGGTGAGAATGGCAGTATCGTCGCCCGAGGCGGGAACGTCGGCCGTGAGCCCGGCGACGAATATTACCTCACTGCCCGTGTTGGCACAGGTCAGGAGGTCGCCGACAAAGACGGCGTCCTGCTTGGGCGGGATGAGCGACAGTTCGGCGGCGGCAAGGCCGCTTTTGAATATCTTGGCGAACTCACGGACGGACATGCGCTGCCCCGAAGTGAGGCGCTCGGCTTCGTCGATGACGGCGGTGATACTTTCATACGCCCTGCCCGAAAAGGCGGCAAGCGAGGGATATTCGGCGGCAAAGTCGGCCTGCATGGCCGCAAGAGTGCGGTCGGCGTTAAAATAAGACAGCACGCTGCGGAGCGCGGCGCAAAACCTTTCGCCCGCGCCTTCGGAGGGGATGTATTCAAGCGCCGCCAGAAACGGTTCGCGCACGCGCTGGACGGCGGATATATCGAGGTTGAGCGCGGCAAGCACTTCGGCTTTGGGACTGCGCTTTATTCCGCCGCGATAGCCCGCGAGGCGGAGCATGTAATTTTCAAAAAGGTCGGTATCCTTGCGGCGCTCGCCTTCGCGGCGGCCCTCCCCGACGACGAACAGCGGGGAAGATACGACTGCGAGTACGGAACTTTGGGTGCAGCCGTCCGCGGCGCAATTTAAAAAGGCCTCAAGGAAGTGGCTGACGGGATGTTCGGCAAGGCTGTAACGCTTATCGAGATAGAAAGGTATTTCGTACTCGGCGAATATGCGCGAGAGCGCGGGGGCGTAGCCCGCGAGATCGGGCAGCATGACGGATATGGACTGGTAGCGCACGCCCTCTTCAAACACATAGCGCACTATGTTGGCGGCGATATATTCAAGCTCCTCCCCCTCGTCCCCGCCTTCAAACAGGCGGATGCGCGAAGTGGGCATGGGCTCTGCGCGGTGAAAGCTTTCGGGATCGAATATGTGAACGCGGAGATATTCGGCTTCGGGAATCAGATCGCTCGGCAACATAATGCGGTTGACGCCGCCATACGAGCGGGCCACGCCCGCGAAAGAGGCCGAGGCCTCGTTTACATACACGTCGGACGGGCCGCCGATGAAAATGCCCGTGACGTTTTTGGCCGCGTCCATGCAGGCGGCGGCACATTCGGCCACGGAGCAGGTGAAGGCCTGAAAGCCGAGGAAAACCACATCCGAGCCGCGCACGGCGGGCGAGGAGAGAATGACTTCGGGCAGGAGGGCGAGATATCTGTTTCTGTCCACGCTGCCGCTCTCCTCAAGGTAATCCGCATAGGCGCGGTATAAAAGTTCGAGGTCGCGTATCTTGCCTTCGAGCAGGGGATTTTCCGAGCGGATCGAGGACAGAGCCTCAGGCGTGACGCGCGAGGAATACAGCAGGGCTATGGTATCGTAGACGTCCTGCGCGGCAGTGGCCGAGGACAGTTTTTTGAACATGGTCAGACTGCCGCGGTTGCGTTCAATGAGGTTGCGCAGAACCATGGCCGAACCCTGGCTTGTGAGAAGGTTGGGGCATTTGCCGCGTTCGGACGAAAGAAAGCGCGCAAAGGTGTAGACGGAAGTTGAAAAAGTGCCGCCCACTGCCGAGCAGACAGTGCGCTCGGCGGCGAGGGTAAGCCTGTCCTCGCAAAATATTACGGTGCGCGCGCCGCGGGCTTCGTTTTCGGCGACGAGTTCCTGAAGTTTTTTTAAGGCCGCGCCGAGTGTGGGCGCAGTGCAAGACGTTATCATAGATTTTATTATAACACATTGAATACAATTTTTAAAGATTTTGGGGCGTAAAAGTTTTTACTTTTTAATATTTGTATGCTATAATAGCGAGTATGAAAAAATTGGCAAAGATCATTGTTTCGGCGGTGTGTGCGGCGAGCGTGTTGTCGCTTTCGGCAT
Organism: uncultured Clostridia bacterium; assembly: GCA_964447305.1. GTDB lineage: Bacteria > Bacillota > Clostridia > Christensenellales > Borkfalkiaceae > Coproplasma. The sequence continues at coordinate 10,148 of CAYURN010000010.1, read as the reverse complement.
GCAGCGGCTGCAGCAGTACAACGACATATACCATAACCACTTCGCCCAACTGGCAGATAAGGGTGAGCACTGCGGACGAACTTGACAGCAGCGCCTATTTGCTGACCCATAAAGAAGTGGCAAGCTATTCCCTGAGCCTGAGCGGCGGAAGCAACAGCATTTATTCCGTGGAATATTACGACGACGGCACATATACCACGACATTCTATGCCATGGAATATGATTGGAGCGCACAGGACATTCCCGAAGAGCTGCGCATAGAGGACACCACCGATTATATCTATGTATATGAAACGGTGTTATATCAGCCGGGCGCGTTCGTGTACGGCGACGAGCGCTATGAATTTGTAAACGAAGTGACGACTATAAGTTACTTCCGTTCGGCGGGGGACAACAACCTGCTGCCCGTATATTCCATGCAGGACATAGTATGCGTTTCGGCAAACGCCCTTCAGCCCAGCAGCCTTGCGAACTGCTATATCAAGATGGACAGGCAGTACACAACCTATTACAGCCGCGACGGAGTGACGGCGATTACCTCGGTTGAAGTGCGCGAGGGTGATGAGGACAGCAGCCTTGAAAGCACAAGCTACTCCGTAAGCGTAGGCTCGGAGTATTCGCTGTTCGACGCAAGCTCGCTCGGCATAGCCCTGCGCAGCATGTCCCAGTCGGGGACGAATACGTTCGCGGTGTATATACCCGTAAACGGCGCCACGGCGCAGTATCAGGCGGTATGGTCGAGTTCGGTCACGGTTGACAGGGATACCGAAGGTTACTCGTCTATAGTGGCAGCCATGGACGAGGCGACGGAAAGCGGATATCTTCTGACGGGAACGAACGACGACGGGGAGTTGGAGTACTCCTTTACCCCCGTGACGGTCAGCCTTGTTTCCGACATGACGGGGCCTTCCACGACATACTATTACGCGAGCATATCCAACACCGACCTGAACACAATGCGCGCCGTACTCATGCGGGTTGAAGAGACGCTGACGTTCAGCCTTGGCACGATAGTTTACAACCTGACATCTTTGGAGTGCGTTGAGATAGACGCAGAGTAAAGACAATAACAAAAAAATACAGAGGACTGCATATCAGCCGATACGCGGTCCTCTTTTTTGCGGCTTTTCAGAGTTTTGAATAATCTTCGTCGGAGACGGGTTCGAGCCAGACGTTTTTGCCGCCCACGGAGGGGACTTCTACGGCAAGGTGTTCGAACCAGCTGTCCTTTTTGGCGCCGTGCCAATGCTTGACGCCTGCGGGTATGTTAACCACGTCGCCGGGTTTAAGGGAGCGGGCGGGCTTGCCCCACTCCTGATACCAGCCTTCGCCGGCGGTCACTATTAAAATCTGTCCGCCGCCTTCCTCCGCCTCGTGGACGTGCCAATTGTTGCGGCAGGAGGGTTCGAACGTGACATTGGCAATGACCACCTGCTCGGTTGAAAGCAGCAAAAGATAGCTTTTGCCCGAAAAATACTGCGCGTAGGCGTCGTTGCTTGCGCCTATGGGGAATTGAGATAATTGTTTCATAATTATTTCCTCTATATTTTTTTAAAATTTGCTTGCCGCCTGCTCAATGCAATTTAATGCGTTGAGCGACCGCGGATAACCTATATAAGGCAGGCACTGCGAAACGACGGATATGAGAAAATTTTTGTCGTTGCCGATACGCATATTTGCCGCGGCATGAGAAATGAGCTGCGGTTCGCAGCCGCCCTGAGCGGCAAGATAACAAAAGGTTATCATCTCGCGGTCGTTATCCGAAAGGCCGCTGCGGGTATAATAATCGCCGAAGCAGTTGCCCGAAAGCCAGCGGTTGATATGTTCCGTGTCGCCGCCGCGGCGGGAAAAACCGCGCATGCCTTCGCCGAAGATGCGAACCTGCACGTCTTCACCCGATTGAACCCTGTCGGCGTATTCAACGGTACCCTGTGCGGCCAGGGGGAGTGAAACGCCCGCCTTTTTAAACTCATCATTTGCAATATTGATAAACGGCAGAGCGCGGCCGACGCCGAGATAAGCCACAGACTGATAGACCGCCTCCCTGATTTCGACAGGAGTGACGCCGAAGGCGAGGGCGGCTGAAACTTCACAGCCGAACACCTCTCTGCCGCCGCAGCCGATGAGCGCAGCCAGAATGGCGAGATGGCGCGTTCTGTGCGGCAGGGCATGTTCGTTTACCGCCTCGTCGCAGGCAAAGTTACAGATTATATCGTACAGTTCCGGGTCGGTTGCAGCAAGTCCGCACGGCAGACCGGCCTTTTCAATATAAGATTTGGCATTTTTAGTCAGCATTTATTTTTTTACTCCTTTAACTTCCTGACGGAAATTTTAAGCGGCATGAATTTAACCCGCCGCTTTTTTATTATAGCGCACGGCGGGCGAAATTTCAATACCCAATACGGTTTTATCGGACAAATTTTTTTAATACACACAAAATATAGTGTGCGGCTATTGACATATACAAATATATATGCTATAATATATATAATCTGAAAGGGAATTTTTTCCTTTTATGTAATAATCTGAACATTCTTATACACTTTTTTATTACTCCTTATTTGATATATGTAATATATCCCGTCCGGTCAGGTTGAAGCCGGACGGGATATTTCATTTACGGCAATGGCGGCGCAAATTTATTTGCGCCGCCGCCATAAGGAGAAATACATAACATCGTCAGTAACTTTCAAACTGCGACTTGTAGAGTTTGTAGTACATACCCTTTGCGGCGAGAAGCTCGGCATGGGTACCCTGTTCAACGACGTCGCCGCCGTCCATGACAAGAATTTTGGAGGCGTCGCGGATGGTGGACAGTCTGTGCGCGATGACAAAGCATGTTCTGCCCTCCATAAGTTTTGTCATTGCCTGCTGAATTATATGTTCGGTGCGGGTGTCGACGTTGGAGGTGGCCTCGTCCAGAATGAGCATGGGCGAATCCAACAGCATTGCGCGCGCTATCGTAAGGAGCTGTTTCTGGCCCTTGGAGATATTGACGGCGTTGTCCGCAAGATAGGTATCGTAACCTTGCGGCAGGCTGGCGATGAAGGAATGTATTTTTGCCGCTTTGCAGACTCGCTCCACCTCCTCGCGCGTGGCGCCCTCTTTGCCGAAGGCGATATTTTCATAGACGGTGCCGGCAAACAGCCAGGTGTCCTGCAAAACCATGGTAAAACAGCTGCGCAGGCCTGAGCGGGTATAGCGCGAGATATCGACGCCGTCTATCTTTATACTGCCGCCGTCGGGGTCGTAAAAGCGCATGAGGAGATTTATTATCGTCGTCTTGCCCGCGCCCGTTTTGCCGACTATGGCTATGAGGTCGCCTTTCCGTGCCGTGAGGGAGAGGTCGTGGATGATCTCCCTGCCTTTGACGTAGCCGAAGGATACATGTTCGATATCTACGTCGCCGCGGATATTGCGCGGAACGATGGCGTCCGCGGGGTCGGGAGCTTCGGGAGATTCTTCAAGAACGCGGAACACACGCTCGGCGGCGGCGATAGCCGACTGAAATTCGCCGAACACGTTGGCTATTTCGTTTATGGGGCCGGAGAACTTGCGGGAATACAGCACAAAGGAGGCTATCTTGCCCGCACCCGTTATTCCGAACAGCGAGTTCATGTACATGAGCGCGCCGATGACGGAGATGAGGGTGAGCGCAAGATTGTTCATGAAATTGTTTGTGGGGCCTGTCATTGTGGAGTAGTACTCCGCTTCGGCATAGGCGTCGACGGCCTCGGTATTTTTTGTTTCAAACTTATCTATAATGACCTCCTCGCACCCATAGGCCTTGGTGGTCTTCTGGCCGGAAATCATTTCTTCGACAAAGCCGTTGAGTTCGCCGAGCTTTGCGCTGCGTTTGCGGAAGAGAGGCTGTACGCGCCTGGCGATATAGCGGGTGATGAGTACCGAAATGGGTATGGTGACCACAAATACGAGTACGAGCACGGGCGAGATGGTGAGCATCATGATAAACGAGCCGACTATCATGACGACGCTGTTGAGGACGAGAACCGCGTCGTTGGCGAGCGATTCGCCCACAGTGTCTATATCATAGGACAGCACGGATATGATGTCGCCGGCCTGGCGGCTGTCGAAGTAGCCCACGGGCAGGGAAACGAGGCGGTTGAATGTGTCCTCGCGCATGGCGCAGGACACTTTGCGCGCGACATAAGCCATACCTATTGATGACAAATAACTGAGTATGCCCGACAGGATATATATGCCGGCGAGCAGAGCGCAGTAGTAGTAAATTTTATCCATGTCCGTGGTACCGTCGAGCTTGATAAGGTCGATTGCGTCGCCGCTTATGAGCGGGCCGACGAGCGAAAGCACAACGGACGCTATGTTTGCGATAAAGAGCGCGATAAACAGCGGCAGCCAGGGCTTGAGATATTTTAAAAGATTGACGAGAACAAACTTTGTATCTACCTTTCTCTTGCCGAGATTGCGGGTATCAGAAATATGTATGCGAGGCTCTTTCATAGGCATTGCCCCCGATATATACTGCAATCAATCAACTTTTTCATCAGACATCCTCCCCCATCTGCGCCCTGTAGATGAGCCTGTATTCCGCGCACGAGTTCATGAGCTGTTCGTGCGTACCCAGGCCGATTTGCCTGCCGTCGTCGAGGACGAGAATTTGATCGGCCGACCTGACAGAACTTACGCGCTGAGCAATGATTATCTTTGTGGCGTCGGGATAATTGCGGGCAAGGTTGCGCCGCAGGGCCGCGTCCGTTTCGTAGTCGAGCGCGGACGACGCGTCGTCGAGAATTAAAATGCGCGGACTGTCGGCAAGGGCGCGGGCAACGGTGAGGCGCTGCTTTTGCCCGCCCGAAAGGTTGGCGGCCTTTTGCGCGAGGTCATAGTTCATGCCGCCTTCCAGCCCGGAGATAAATTCGTCGGCGCGGGAGCTTTGAACCGCCGCAGTTATGCCGTCTTCCGGGAGGTCGCGGCCGTAGTCTATATTTTCATGCACAGAGGCGGCCATTAAAAAGTCGTTCTGAAAGGCTATGCCGAAGCGCGAGCGCAGGACTTCGGGCGGAAGCGAGCGGACGTCCTCGCCGTCGACATAGACGGCGCCGGAGCCGACGTCATAAAAGCGCATAAGCAGGTTGACGACGGTAGACTTGCCGCTGCCCGTTGCGCCTATTATGCCGAGGGTACAGCCCTTTTTGAGCGAAAAATTTATGTTGCTGAGGTTGTTTTCCACGCCGTTATAAGAAAAACTGACGTCCTTGAACTGCACGGCGTAGGAGCTGTCGCCTTTGGGATATTGGCCGACGGGCTGGGTTTCGTCCTTTTCAAGCACCTTTTCTATGCGGTCGGCCGAGGCGACGCCCTGGGAGATGACGACGAATATCTTTGACAGGCCGAGCATGCCGTTCAGAATCATGGTGAAATAAGTGAGTACGGCAAGAACGCTGCCTGCTCCGTCGGACATGAGCGCGCCGACGATTATTACGACGACGAGGCCGAGGTTGAGGACGAGCGTGGCCAAGGGGTTTGTGAGCGACATGAGCTTTTTTGCAGAATAGTCCGTGTCGCCAAGGCGGTCGGATATGGCGCGGAATTTTTGCTTTTCGTATTCGCTTTTGGAGAGCGCCTTTATTATGCGCACGCCCGTTATATTTTCCTGCATGGAGCGAACCATATCGTCGCTGTTGGACTGTTTTCTGGCGTAGTAGGGAATGGATCTTTTTGTGATTATGACTACGCCTATTATGACGAACGGCACGCACGCCAGAAGGACGAGGGCGAGATAGACGTCGACAATAAAGGTCATGAGTATGCCGCCCAACAGCAGTATGGGCGCGCGAACGCCGAGGCGGAGCGTGCGGGCAACCATCTGATTGACATAATAGCTGTCCGACGTGAGGCGGGATACGAGAGAGGGTATTGTAACTTCATCGACCTGGCGGCTCTGAAGATAGGATATCTTTTTAAAGAGGTCGTACCTGAGATCGTGGGTCATTTTGGAGGCCGCCAGAACGGACAGGCGGTTGGCCCAGATATTGCCGAACATGGCTACAAACGAACAGGCGAGCATAGCTGCGCCCAGCCATATTACCATAGACATATCCCTTAACGGGACTATATCGTCGATTATATAGTCCAGAAGCAGCGGCAGAAAGAGTTCTGCAATTGCGCCGATAAACTTGATTATTATTGCCCATACGGCCGTGCTGCTGTACGGCTTCATGTAATTGAGAGTTTTTGTCACCCGCGTTCCTCCTCATACCGACGGACGTTATCCACGAGTTTGGACAGCACGGCGGAGAGCTGTTCGGCCTCCTCTTCCGACACGCCCTGACAGATTATAGCGCGCCATTCATCGTTGACGGCGCGGATGACGGGGAGAAGTTCCATGGCTTTTTGCGTGGGGTAGAGCTTATACACCCGCTTATCTTCCGCGCTCTGCATGCGCCGGACATAGCCCGCCTCCTCCAGAGCGGATATCTGGCGGGTGACGTTGGATTTATTGACAAAGAGGGACTTTGCAAGTTCTTCCTGCGACACCCCCTCCGCCCGGCACACGGCAAACATGTACTTGACCTGACAGCCTGTAAGGCCATGGGATTTGAGTCTTTCGTCCCGAAAGAGGGTCGTACCGCGCGAGATTGCATTCAGATCCTTTAAAAAGCTGGGCATACCTTGTTTTCCTCTAAATAATAGTTGCGATTGCAACCATTATTATATCAGCAGTAGTCGCTATTGTCAATAGGCAACAAAAAAATAGTTGCGGTTGCAACTATTTTTTATTGAAGTACCCTCCCGCAGTCTGCGGGAGGGTACGGAAAAGATATTATAATTTTACCTTAAAGACAGAGCCCTTGCCCTCCTCGCTTTCGACGGAGATTTCACCGCCGCAGAGCGAGCATATACGCTTGCAGATGGCCAGCCCGAGGCCGTTGCCTTTGCCGGGGCGCACCTGATAGTATTTATCGAATATCTTAGGCAGCGACTCCTGAGGTATGCCTATGCCCGTATCGGCGACGGTAACTATGGCATGGCTGCCTTCGGTATAGAGTTTTACGGTGACGGTTCCGCCGGAGGGCGTGAACTTGATTGCGTTGGACAGGAGGTTGAGCCACACCTGTTTTAAAAGTTTTTCGTCGCCGGAATATTTTACGGGATCAAGGTCGGTTTCTATTGTCAGGCCCGCCTGTTCCCACCCGTTCTGCAACAAGATTATGCAATCCTTTAACTGAACGTCGAGGCGGAAAAGTTTATCTTCGCCTATGAACTGCTGACTTTCGAGTTTGGAGAGCATTAAAATGGTTTCGGCAAGGTTGGAAAGGCGGGCAGATTCGTCGGCGATTATTTTTATGACCTGCGTGCGCTCCTCCTCGGAAATGTTGCCTTCCAGCAGGAGATTGGCAAAACCGTTTATGGAGGCGATAGGCGTTTTCAGTTCGTGGGAAAAGTCGCGGATGAAATCTTCGCGCAGGGTCTTGACGCTGTTTAACTCATCGGTCATCTTATTGAACTTTTCGTAGACGGTGTTAAAAGAGTCGAGGCGCTTATAAGATATCTTTGTGTTGTAGTCGCCGTCGGATACCCTGTTTATGGCCATTATCAGGCGGTTGCTCGTCTGAAGCGAGCGGTGATTGATATATATTGCCACACACATTGCCACGATGGCAATCGAAGGAATGACGTACATGGTTATAAGTAAACTTTCGTCCGTAATCTGCTTGACGCTGTTGAAGTACATGAATACCATGACGATCACCTCGCCGACTATGAGGGCGAGGATAAAACTTATAACCGCAAGCACCCAGATATGGGTATTTAACATGCGCTTTTTTTTGCTGCCGTTGACTGTTTTCATTTTTTTATGACCGCCTTGTAACCGACTCCGCGTATCGTGACGATTTCAAATTCGGGAAACTTTTCGAACTTGTTTCTCAGCCTGTTTATGTGAGTGCGCACGGTGAATTCGTCGCTTTCGGATGAATACCCCCACACGCTGTCAAGTATATTTTCCTTGGTAAAAATTTTGCCGGGATAGGACAGCAGGAGGAACAGAAGCTGAAATTCCTTTGTGGGGAGTTCGTACACCTCCCCCCCGCGCGTAACCGTAAAGGACTGTTTATCCACTACCACTTCGCCTATGCTTATGCGGCCCTCGTTGGCTATTTTGCTGCGGCGGAGCAGGGCGTCAATGCGCCAGGACAGCTCCTCGAAGTTGACGGGTTTGGTCATATAGTCATCCGTGCCGACGGCAAACCCCCTGCCCTTGTCGCTGATGCTGTCCTTGGCGGTAAGGATTATCACGGGCGTATTATGCCCCAGCGAGCGTATGCTTTCCACAAGGGCGTAGCCGTCCATGCCGGGCATCATCAGGTCGGTGACAACAAGGTCTATGCCGCCTTCTTCATAGCGGGCAAGGGCCTTTTCCCCGTCGCTTTCGGCGACGATTTCGTATTTGGATTTAAGCCGCATGCACATAAGCATTCGGAGATTGGCGTCGTCTTCGACAATAAGTATTTTAGCCATAATCACCTGTTAGAACTATTTTAGCGCGAAAACACGCTGTATCTTGTCTGAATTATACAATAAAATCAATGAAAAAGCAACATATAGTTTATAGTCAATTTACTTTAATAGACTACGATAAGCATAGTATAGGGACAAAAATATGGTAATTGCTATAGTTAATGATTTAATTGACAACAAGACCAACGGGTCGGTTATAACAGCGGTACGTTTTGCCGAGGGGCTTAAAGCGCGCGGACACGAGGTACGCATGGTGGCAATAGGCGCCGACGGGCCGAATGACTTCAATGCCAAAGAGAGGTATGTCCCCGTACTGACGGAAGTTTCCGCAAAAAACCAGGTCAAGTTCGGAAAATTTGACAAAGAGGGCATAAGAAAGGTATTTGAAGGGGTGGATGTCGTTCACTTTATTTTCCCGTTCAAGTTTGAAAAGCAATGCAAGTTTCTTGCCGACGAGATGGGAATACCCACCACCGCCGCTTTTCACGTTCAGCCCGAAAACATATCTTACAATGCGCACATGAACTGCAAGCTGTTCAATCAGATGATTTACCTGCATTTCAGGCAGAGGTATTACAAGTACTTCAAGCGCATACACTGCCCCTCCGCCTTTATTGCCGAACAGCTTGTAAAGCACGGATACCGGCAGGAGCTTTATGTTATATCCAACGGGTACGACCCCGATTTTGTGCCTCCCGCTTCAAAAAAGAGCAACGAAAAGTTTGAAATAGTAATGACGGGAAGGCTTTCGCCCGAAAAAAACCAACAGGTGCTGATAAAGGCAATCGCCCAATCCGCGCACAAGAACGACATACACCTGACGTTATTGGGCAACGGACCGAAGAAAAAGACATTGCAGAAGCTGGCGAAAAAGCTTAACGTAGACGTAAGTTTCGATTTCCTTAAAAAGCAGGATCTGATAGCCAAGCTGCAGGAAAGCGACCTGTATGTTCATGCGGCCACGGTGGAGATTGAAGCCATTGCCGCGCTGGAAGCGATAGCCTGCGGACTTGTGCCGATAATCGCGGACAGCTGCAAGTCGGCTACGTCGCAGTTTGCGATAGACAACAGGTCGCTGTTTAAAGACAACGATGAGTATGCTTTGGCCAAAAAGATAGATTATTGGTACGACCGCCCGCAAGAGCGCGAGCGCATGGGAAAGGTTTACGCAGAATCGGCAAAGAAATACAGCCTGGAAAAATCGCTTGAAAAGGCGGAAAGAATGTTCATTGACGAGATTATCGACAACAAAAAAGACGATTTAAAAAAAATGTCTTTTGTACCCGTGATACAGAATAACTGAAAAAGATTTCAATGGGCTGGCGGCGCAAAATTGCGCCGCCAGCCCTATTTTATTTATTGAAGCCTTATAGATAATAATCCGTTAAATAGCGTATCGTTCGCCGAAGGCGCTGTCTGCCGAGCGTTTCCCGCAGCGGAAACGCTCGGCAGGGCGGCTCAATGCTCGCGCGCGGCACGTTTTTCTGTAATCTTCAAAATCATTCGATAATAAAAATAATCCGAACGTCTTACGAATTGCGAAGAAGTTCGGATTATTCCAAAGTGGCTGGGGTAGCTGGATTTGAACCAACGAATGACGGAGTCAGAGTCCGTTGCCTTACCTTGAAAACAAGCCAAAATCAATC
>CAYURN010000009.1:0-70685 GCA_964447305.1 uncultured Clostridia bacterium | reverse complement strand
CTTTAAATAATCAGCCGACAAATACTAAATAGTTTTCAGTGTAACTTTTAATAGAAGTATAGGCCCACTATACTTCGCAAGCGAAGTCGTGGGCTCTGCGAGGTTCTAATCCACGCAAGAGCAAAGGGGTTCAGGGAAAGCTTTCCCCTGACAAGGCGAGCGTTTGCGCCCACCAACACCTATGTCAGTTCGAATTTTAATTCGCTCACTGCGCCATAGGCGGATAATTCGTTACCCGTCTTTTTTGTTGCCGAAATCGGTAAACAGTAAATTTCAGAATAAATTCCTCTGTGTAATCTATGTCTTCCCAACAACAATGACAAAATAAGGGCGAGAGCATTTTTCTCTCGTCCTTTTCTATTTGTCATATTGACAATTAAAGAATAAAAAAGAAGTCACCCACAAGAGGCTTTATCCTCTCGCAATGTCCACCTAAAAGGTTTCTCGACTTCTTTAAAGATATTATATGGTAAATGTAGAAAAAAGTCAATCAAATTTATACGACAAATAAAAACGGACTCTTTTACGCCATTTTTTGAATGGTAATTCTGCCGTCCTCAATTCGATAATCATTTTCTCACCGCATTTTGGGCAAAATATTTCCGCGTTCGAGCCGTCGCCAGCTTTCAATAACTTGTACCCACAGTCGAGATATACAACGCATGAGGCCGTTGTAACTTTTCCATAGTTATTCAAATATATTTTTCGTTTTTGCTAAAAAAATGTTTTAACTTTTTTTCAACAAAAAAGGCAGGAAAAAGCAAACTAATAGCTTGAATACTAAACAAAATGCAACCAACGATTAAACAAGTTTTGAAATTGAGAAATATCGAAACAATTGAGTAAACAATTCCAAATAAAGCAAATATAAATGCCAATACCGCGCAAACATAAAACAACGAATGTGTTATCTACAACTACTTATTCTGCCAACACAATAATTGTTTAACTATTTAAATATAAGAATCCTTTTATATTTGTAATTTTTTTAAAGACAGCTGTTGACACAGGCCGTTGAAAAATGTATAATCATTGTATATTTATGAAACTTGAAGGTAAAAAAATGTTAACGTTAGACAAAGTGTACCACGCGAGGTACGTATTGCATGATGCGATAAGACAGACGGATATGATTTATTCTCCTGTCATATCGGAAGTGAGCGGCTGCGAAGTTTATCTTAAAACAGAGAATTTGCAGGTAACCGGCTCCTTTAAAGTTCGGGGAGCGTATTATAAAATTGCGCAACTCAATGATCAGGATAAATCTCGCGGAGTAATAGCCTGCTCGGCGGGAAATCACGCCCAAGGCGTTGCTCTTGCAGCCAAAAAATTCGGGATAAAATCTATAATCTGTATGCCCGACGGCGCACCAATTTCAAAGGTGGAAGCAACAAAAAGTTACGGTGCGCATGTAGTTTTGGTTCCGGGAGTATATGACGACGCCCACAATGAAGCCGAGCGACTTAAGGTTGAAAACGGCTATACATTTATTCACCCGTTCAACGATGAGGATGTTATAGCGGGACAAGGCACAATAGGTCTTGAAATAATGGACCAGCTAAAGGATTTGGACGCTATAGTCGTTCCCATTGGCGGCGGCGGATTAGCTTCCGGCCTTGCCTTTGCCGTGAAATCATTGAACCCCAAGGTCAAGATTTACGGCGTACAATCATCGGGCGCTCCCTCTATGCTCAACTCGTTAGAGCACCATAAGATTGAATGTCTGCCCGCCGTTTCAACGATAGCGGACGGTATTGCCGTTAAAGAGCCTGGAACGTTGACTTTTGAATTATGCACCAAATATCTTGACGGTATAGCTACCGTTACTGATGACCAGGTTTCCGCGGCCATTCTTGCCTTAATTGAAAAGCAGAAAATGATTGCCGAAGGTGCAGGCGCCGTCGGTCTTGCCGCTATTATGTTTGGCAAAATACCTAATATAAAGGGCAAAAAGGTATGCTGTCTTATTTCAGGAGGCAATATCGACGTTACAATTTTGTCCCGCGTAATCAACCGAGGACTGTTAATGAGCGGCAGGCAGTACTCTCTTACCATTGAGCTAATTGATAAACCCGGCCAGCTTGTCGGTGTTTCCACCATTATTGCCCAGTGCGGAGGAAATGTCACCGCCGTCCTTCATGAAAGAAGCAATGAAGGCACCGCCGTTAACGGTTGTTATCTTAAACTTCAGATAGAAACAAGAAACTTTGAACACATAAAGGAAATCAAAGATAAATTGATTGAGAATGGTTTTAAAGTTCTATAAAATATAATAAGAGGAAATAACCATGAAAACAGTATCAACAACACAGGCACCGGCAGCAATAGGCCCTTATTCGCAGGCAAAAATCTGCGGAAATCTGGTCTTTACTTCCGGACAGATCCCCGTCAATCCCTCCACCGGAAAAATAGAAGCATTTGACATAGTAGGTCAGACAAAGCAAGTCTGCGAAAATTTAAAAGCACTTTTGACGGTTGCAGGATCATCGCTTGAAAAGGTTGTTAAAACCACGTGCTTTTTGTCGGACATATCAGATTTTGCCGACTTTAACGACGTATATAAAGACTATTTCACCTCCTCCCCTGCCCGCAGCTGCGTTGCTGTGAAGGATATTCCGAAGGGTTGCCTTGTGGAAATTGAGGCTATTGCTGAGCTGTAATCTTTATTATCTATATTATAAGTTTTTTTGGTTGACTTATCAACCCGTTTAAATTATACTAATTATAGCTATATCAATGAGGTAATTATGAAAACAGCAATCGTTACAGACAGCAATAGCGGCATTACACAATCAATGGCAAAAGAGATGGGCGTCCATGTAGTTCCCATGCCTGTTCTTATTAACGGTGAACAATATTTTGAAGATATATCGTTGACACAAGAACAATTCTATGAAAAATTGAAAGGCGACGCACAGATATCGACATCTCAGCCAAGCGCTTTTGATGTGGGTGAACTATGGAACAGCCTTTTGAAAGAATACGATAAAATTATCCATATACCCATGTCATCAGGGTTATCCGAAACCTGCCATACTCTTGCCCATCTTGCTGAAACAGAATACAAGGATAAAGTATATGTAATAGACAATCAAAGGATATCTATTACAATGCGCCAAAGCGTTAGCGACGCACAAAAGATGTTATCCGAAGGAAAGACCGCTGAAGAGATACGCGACTTTCTTATGGAAACAAAAATGCAGTCAAGTATTTACATTATGGTAGATACGCTTAAGTATCTTAAAAAGGGCGGCAGATTGACGCCCGCAGTCGCCGCAATAGGCACTCTGTTAAAAATAAAACCTGTATTACAGATTCAGGGCGAAAAACTTGACCAGTTTGCCAAGGTCAGAAAATTGGCAGACGCCAAGGCTACGATGATAAACGCCATCAGGCATGATATGGAAACAAGGTTTAAAGAGTTGCGCTCTGCCGGTAAAATGACGCTTGCCATTGCGCATACACAGAATTTCAATGAAGCCGAAGTATTTAAAAATGAAGTTACGGAAGCTTTCCCTGACATAGAATTTACCTATATCGACCCCCTTTCATTGAGCGTTTCGTGCCACATCGGCCCCGGTGCTTTGGCAGTTGCCGCAACAATAAAATATTAAATGTATTTTCACTTAGTAAGGAGAGAATATGAGCATTAAAATTGTAACAGACAGTAACTGTGGCTATACTGTTGAAGATGCTGAAAAACTCGGAATCGAGATTCAACCCACCCCCATTCTTGTAAACGGCGAGCAGTACTTTCAGGAAGAGAATTTGTCCATAGACAAGTTCTATGAGTACCTGACAGACGACAACTTTAAAGTTTCCACGTCGCAACCCAATCCCTATGACGTAGCTGAAAGATGGAGAAGAATTTTAAAAGATTATGACGAAATTCTCTATATGCCGCTTTCCAGCGGACTTTCGGAAACGGCACTTATCATCAAACATATGGCGGAAACTGAACCTGAATTCATAGGCAAAGTTTACGCACTTGACAATCATCGCGTTTCAGTCACACAAAAACAGGGTGTTATTGACGCCATGAAGATGGTAAACGAAGGTAAAAGCGCAAAGGAGATATATGACTGGCTTACAGCGACATCGCACACCTCCTCCATTTATATCGCCGTAAATACGCTTAAATATCTTAAAAAGGGTGGACGATTAACTCCGGCCGCAGCCGCAATCGGTACACTTTTAAAAATTAAGCCTGTTTTACAGATACAGGGCGAAAGACTTGATAAGTTTGCTCAAGTCCGTAAAATGAGCGATGCCAAGGCAACCATGATTTCCGCATTAAAAAATGACCTGGAAACGCGCTTTGCCGAAGAGCGTAAAGCAGGCAAGATGACTGTGTGCATAGCGCATACCCAATGTCTTGATGAAGCTCTTTCTTTTAAAGATGAACTTAAAGCCGCTTTACCTGATGTTGAATTTACTTGTCTTGACCCCCTTTCATTAAGCGTGGCAGTACATATCGGCCCGGGCGCACTTGCCGCCGCGTGCGTAATCAAGTACTGAAACATTCTTAAAACAACGATGAATAATAGCAAATATCCCCCACTTGAGTGGGGGATATTTGCTATTACTTTACAGAAGCATCTTGTAACTGTGTATCTATTTTTACAAAAAATTCTTTATAATAATTGGGTGCAAAACTTTCAATTTTTCCGCTATCGGCGGCCTGAGTCAGAGAGAGGTCAATAGGAACCTTTACAACATTTTTTATGCTGTGTTCCAATGCTATTGCGTCAGCCTTGCTTTCTCCGAACACAGAAATTTTTCGGCCGCAGTCGGGACAGGCTATATAGCTCATATTTTCGACTATACCCAATATGGGAATATTCATGAGGGCCGCCATGTTGACTGCCTTTTTAACTATCATACCCACAAGATCCTGGGGCGTAGTGACAATTATAATGCCATCGAGCGGGATACTCTGAAAAATTGTAAGAGGAACGTCGCCTGTTCCGGGTGGCATGTCTATAAACATATAGTCTACATCCGACCAAATCACATCAGTCCAAAACTGTTGTACCGTACCTGAAATGAGCGAACCGCGCCAAACAACGGGATCGTCCTCGCTGTTCAAAAGCACATTCATGGACATTATTTTCATGCCGTTTTCCGATAATACAGGAAGTATGCCAGCTTCGCTGCCCATAGCGCGTTCGTGAATACCAAACATTTTTGGGATGGACGGACCGGTAATATCGGCGTCCATAATAGCAGTATTATATCCCATGTTTTGCGCGGCACAGGCAATGAGCGCACTTGTCATGGATTTACCAACTCCCCCTTTGCCTGAAACAACAGCGATTACTTTTTTAATTTTACTTAACTTGTGCGGCTGTTTTAAAAAACTTTTGGGGTCGCGGGAAGCGCAGCTTTCACCGCAAGAAGAACAATCATGATTGCAATTTTCTGCCATACAAAACTCCTTTAAATGAACACATAACATTTTATGGCAAAGAATTGTAAAAGTCAAGTTATTTATAAACCAGCATAAATTTACTTGCCAATTCAGGCGGCATTTGCTATAATAATATAGCTGCGCTAGGTGGGGAGATAGCGGTGCCCTGTACCTGCAATCCGCTACAGCAGGACTGAAAGCCCTTCCCGACCGTAATGGTGGAAGGCCGCGCCGTATAAGGGGTGTTGATAACAAGGTCTTATGCAACCGTCAACTGCGAACCGTGTCAGGATAGGGATATAGCAGCACTAAACAGTCCCGACGGTGTGCCATAAGGTTGCTTTGCAGTAGCTACCTGTACGGTTTACGCTTCGGCCTTTGCGGACAAAAAGGGATGCGCAGTAATTAAAAAACACAGCGGCGGACATAAGTCCGCCGCTTTAAAATTAACGATTGGCGGCGGAGAGCAAAATTATTTGCGCTCCGCCGCTCCATTTATCTGTTGAACATTATCTTTTCAGAATTAAACATAACAGCAAGCAAAATTGCGAGAAGTACGGCACATACCAAATTGATGCACATGGTTATAAGGAATGATGCGACCGTGAATGTACCCGAAAGCAATGCTGTAATACACAGAGGACTATTTAACACAGGGATAAAGAATAATCCAACAGAAGGCGAAGTTATTAAAGCGGAACCTATTGTACACAGCATGACAATAATCATCAAGGGAGCAATGAAAGAGTTTGTCTCCTTTACAGACTTTGCATACGCTGAAACAATTGCGATCAACCCGACAAAGATGAGACTGGTTGATATCAAAATGCAGAACATTCCGAGATAGTCTACAATACTATATGCCGCAAGGGAAATATCTATCCCCATTCCGCTGTACATGTTCGGCAAGGAGAGCATCAAACCCACAAAACTTGAAATACCGCACAGTACAGAGATTGCCGATAATGAAATTATTTTCCCAAAAGCAAGCTGACCGCGCTTTATAGGCGTTACAAGCAATGTGGCTATTGTACCCCTCTCCTTTTCACCGGCGATAGCTTCAAGCACAACAGACATACAACCGGAAAACAGAAAAGTCATGAGTACTAAGGGAAATACAGCAGAGAGAATTGCAGCCGATGTTGAATTTGTATCGGCAAGGTCGTATATCTCATCCGCGCTCATATTTATATCAAAGACATTCGATATAGACTGTTCGTAAGCGTCAAGCACGGCAACAAACGTTGTGTATGCCGTATATGATAGTGTGTTGGATGAATTGTAATATATGCTGACTTCGGGCACGTTGTTACTGACCGTCAACTCATCAAAATTTTCAGGAAAAATGACGAGCAATGCAATATCACCGTCGGCAATCTGCTCCTTTGCTTGCTCATCGGAAACAGTCTGTTCACGAATCTCAAAAATGCTTTCGAGAGTATAGGAAAGATTTTCAGACATGTTCTGCACATATATAGCAGGAGTCTGGGTATCGTCACCGGAAGCAAGCAAATTTACTATCGAACCCATGGCCGTATAAACGATATATATAAGCAAGCCCGGCAAAATAAGAGTTGTAAGAACCATTCGCCTATCGAAAAAGAACCTGCGAAATTCCTTTTTAATTATTGCAAGCAAAACCTTCATGCACTCCCTCCCATGACCTCGGAATAGAGATCAAAGAATTTTTCTTCAAGGTTTTTTTCAGCCGTGAGCGCCGCGAGTGAATCGAGCGCTATTAACCTGCCGTCTACAATTACTCCCACTCTGTCGCAAAGTTTTTCAGCAAGCGAAAATATGTGCGTAGAGAGAATTATGCTCTTTCCCTCGGCACGCAATTCAGCAAGATAATCTGTTACAGTCTTTGCTGTGAGTACGTCAAGCCCGTTAGTCGGCTCATCAAATATTATAAAATCGGGGTTATGTACTATAGATACCACAATAGAAACTTTTTGCTTCATGCCCGTAGACAAGTTAGCAAGTTTTACTTCAGCAAACTTATCTATACCAAAACGGGTGAACAGCTGCTGCTTGCGCTCTTCACGAACACTCGTCGGTATACCTTGAAGTTCAGAAAAGAATTCAAACAGATAATTGGGAGTAAAAAAGTCTTCCAATTTAAGCTCGCTTGTAAGGAAACCGATTTTATTTCGCACGGCATAGGGATTGTCTATCACGCTTGCTCCGTCAATAAAGGCGTTGCCCGCGTCAGGTTTTATGAGTGTCGCCAATATACGCAATGTCGTCGTCTTCCCCGCGCCATTCGGGCCGAGCAAGCCAAAAATTTCACCACGGTAAGAAGAAAATGATATATCGTTGACTGCGACTTTAACCTTCGCACCACCTTCGATGCGCCGCTGCTTTAACGGTAATTTAAAAGATTTTGAAAGATGTTCTACTCGTAAAATTTCGTCTTTCATATATACTCCTTGATAATAAAAAATCTAAGGCCACGAACAGGAACGCAAGCAGTTGCATAACGCACTACAATACTAAAACACAGAATTTAACAATTTTTATCATATACACACTGATAATCCTAACATATCGGCGTTGGCATTTCAAGCAATAATGAATACTACTGCGTTTAACATAATACTTGAATTAAGCGGCTGTTTATTGCTTTAACTCAACAATTGTATATATTGATTATATACAATATAATAATATATGTCAAGCAATTTATTTAAATATTTTAAAAATATACAAAGCACGTCGGCACGCTTGTACGCTTTGTATTAAATTCAATAAAATATGCCGCAAACAAACCCATTGTTTGCGGCATGACTATTTGAATTATTCTTGACTAGTTCTTGCGCTTTGCAACAGCAATGCGAATTTTTTCAGAATTAGTACTTTCGACTCCGGCCAAGACATCCTCCACTTCTGACTGGAGTTTTACTTCCATGCCTTCTGCCTGCTTCATCTTAACATAAGAAACAGCACAAGGATGCTGACGATATTTATCGCAACCTTCACAGAAAGGGGCATACTGACCACACAGATCATAACCACATTCAGCACTGTTGACAAATTTATCGTAATCAATAATTTGCTGTATTCGAGCTAAATTAGCGTCATTAAGTACAGCAGGAAGCTCTTTTAAAAGTTCCAAAGGTGCATTTGCATTCCACATAACTAATTCCTCCTTGTTGTTTTGTACTATAATTATACACAATGACAAGATGAAAATCAAGAGCTAATGTTAAATTCCTTAACAGAAATATATAATTACAATAAACATTGCGATATTCTTTCGCCGTTTGCAGAGATTATCGCCACTCCACTTACCCTTAATACTCCCTCTTTAATACCACTTCATTCATAATGTCAGATTTCCTTGACCGAAAGTGTAGAATATATTTCATCATACTTTTCTTTCTTAAACGAAATTGCGTCAGGCGTAATTACGGCAGCCGTTCCCGCCGCAACGCCGCACTTTAAAACTTCCGGATTATCTGCCCCGCGCATCATTGCCGACATTGCCGCAGCGATCATGGCGTCGCCCGCGCCAACAGTGGAATTCATAGCGACATTATTAGATTTGCAATAATAATCTTTAATGCCGTCCGTAATTATTGCTCCGTCCTTACCCAATGACAAAAGCACATTTTTAGCGCCCATAGAAATGAGTTGTTTTGCGCCTTCAAGCGCAGTCGCGCGGCTTTTGACGCGGATGCCTAAAGTTCGTTGTAGCTCATCTATGTTAGGTTTGATTAAGTCAACCCCGCAAGCGAGCGAAATCCTGAGCCTTTCCCCCTCGCTGTCTACAATTTTTTTGACGCCGTTTGGTACTGCAGAAAGTATTCTGCCATAAAAATCGGCTGTCATGCCCTTTGCTAAACCTCCGGCAACAAAAACCGCCTCGCATTCCGGAGCAAATTCAGTTATAAACTTAATCAGATCATCCTGCTTTTGCTGAGATATTTCAGGAGAAACATCGTCAAATTCCGTCAACATAGATTTGTGATCGACAAATTTATAATTTTCACGAACCCTGCCCTTATTCCATACAAATTTATAATTCAAGCCTTCGCGGTGTAATTCCTGTTCGAACAGTCTGCCGTTATCTTCATACATAAAACCTGTTACAAAGGTCTGTACACCGAGCCTGGCAAGGCCTATTGAAACATTGATACCCTTACCCGTATAAAAAGTGCGCTTGCTGATAATTTTGTGCGACATGCCTACGGACAGTGAATCGACTTCAATATTCACATCCACACAAGGACTTAAACTTACTGTAAGAATCATCAGTTTCCTCCTAATTTTACAAGAAATTTTCAGGGGACAAAAAATTAAGCCGCTTGAACAAAATAAGCGGCTTTAGTGCAGTTACATTGAAATCATTTGAAGTGTTTCATAAAGTTCATAATTGAACTTCTTCTTCATGCTTACAGCTTCAATTATATCCATATCAATAATCTCATTTTTACGGATACCGACAACACGATTACCTATTCCGTCATTGAGAAGTCTGACAGCCTTATTGCCGAACTGCGCCGCAAGCATTCTGTCCGCCATGGACGGCGAACCGCCTCTTTGAATATGGCCGATTGTAGTAGGTCTGACAGAATAAGTCGTAACGGACTGCAACTGCTTAGCAAATTCTTCGGCGGTGCAAACGCCCTCCGCAACAACGACGATATTGGAATGTTTACCATTCGCGCGCGAACGATTTATACGCATAACAATATCATCAAGGTCAAACACAACTTCAGGTACAACGATTATTTCCGCGCCGGAAGCTATACCGGCGTACAACGCGATATCGCCGCAACGCCTACCCATAACCTCAACAACCGAAATTCTTTCATGCGAAGTCATTGTGTCGCGAAGCTTATTTATAACGTCTATACATGTATTGACTGCCGTATCGAATCCGAGCGTATAATCTGTATATTCAAGGTCATTATCAATCGTGCCGGGAATACCGATAGTCGGTATACCATACTCCTCAGAAAGGCATTTTGCTCCCCTGAATGAGCCATCGCCGCCAATTACCACAAGGCCTTCGATTCCGCGGGCTTCAAGCGTTCTTACCGCCTTTTTCTGCCCCTCTTTCGTCAACATTTCAAGGCATCTGGCTGTACGAAGTTTTGTTCCGCCCCTCTGTACAATATCGGAAACCGAACGCATCTCCATAGATACCATTTCGTCATCAATAAGCCCCTGATAGCCTCGTTCGATACCGTAGACTTCCATACCATAATAGAGAGCAGTACGCACTACCGACCTTATACAGGCGTTCATGCCGGGAGCATCTCCGCCACTAGTAAGCAAGCCTATCCTCTTCATAAACAACTTCCTCCGAAAAATCACGCTGTGTACGGTTTTACCGTATGCCCCCTTTGCCACAGCATTTTTTCATCATTTCCATATAATATTATAACAGATAATATGAATCTTTACAACCTTTTTTGAAACAATTTTTACTCTACATATTTTATATCTTTTTCAAATATAAAGGAAGAAATTTCAGCAAGCAGTCCGCGGCAGTAATTCACGCCGTTGGGAAGTTTATATTTTTTATTGCCCCTGACTATCGCACATGTCGTAGGCCCCTCATAATTGCCGAGCATTGCGACAAAATCATCAAAATCGGTATCAGACAGAGCCGTTGCATTGAGCCATAAAACGGGTCGCTTGCCTGCCGCTGAGGAATTACTCTTAATTCCGCCGGAAGGTTTTCCTTCAAAAGCTTCAATATCAAACTCCTTAAGGTCGTCCAATATAATCGAAGGCTCCTTACCACCGTCAATGTCGAGTTTACCCTTTACAGTGACAATTCTGTCATTGGCTATGGCGGCTTTTACCTTTTCAAATATCGCAGGGAAGGCCACGCATTCAACTGAACCATACATATCTTCAATGGTTATAAACGCCATAATTGCGCCCGTGCGCTTTGTAGTTGTTCGGCGATAGGCCGAAATTATACCACCCATTTCAACAAGCATGCCCTGCTCAATCTGAGTATATGAACGATTGCCCTCCTCATCCTCAGTATATTCAAGCATTGAACAGTTGAAGTTTTTATCCTTAAAGGCCACCTTGTATTTTTCAAAGGGATGACCGCTTACATACACACCGAGCACCTGTTTTTCTTTAAAAAGTTTTTCCATCACGTCATATTCAGGTATATCGGGATAATTGACTTGCAATTGCTCTTCTTCAATAAATTCACCGAAAAGTGACATCTGCGCGCCACTTTTTTGCTTATTTATGCCGACAGCACGCGAATAGACATCATCGTACACGGCAAACAGACGCGAACGGGCAATCCCTATACTGTCAAATGCGCCTGAAAGTATCAAACCTTCGATTATACGTTTATTTACAAACGACGCACAACGAAGAACAAAATCGGGAAAATCTTTGAAATCACCGTTTTTCTGCCGCTCGTTGATTACATCATCAATAGCGCTTTGTCCCGTACCCTTGAGGGCAGACAACCCAAAGCGCACACCGCCATCCTGAACCGAGAAAACCGTCTTTGATTTGTTTATGTCGGGAGGAAGAACTTTTATGCCTTTATCCTTGAGATAGAGAACATATTTAGTGATTTCTTCTATCTTGTTAAGACGGTTGTTGAGGAGCGCACAGATAAACTCTTTACAATAATACTTCTTTAACCATGCAGTCTGATATGCGAGGGTAGCATAAGCCGCGGCATGCGATTTGTTAAACGCATAAGAAGCAAAGCCTTCCATGTCGGCAAATATTTTGGCCGCAATTTCAGCTGAAATGCCGTTATTTACACAGCCCACTATTTTACTGCCGTTTGTATCGCTTATACCGCCGTGAATAAATTTTTCCTTTTGGGCCATCAGAGTCTTCTTATCCTTCTTGCCCATGGCGCGACGAACAAGGTCAGCTTCTCCCAAGGAGAATCCCGCCAAATATTGGAAAATCTGCATGACCTGTTCCTGATATACAGGTATGCCGTAAGTTACTTTTAAAATCTTCTCCTCTTCGGGAGTATCATATATGATGGGTGCCAACCCATGTTTGCGGTTACAGAAATCGTCAATGAAACGCATCGGACCTGGGCGATACAATGATACACCCGCAATCAGGTCTTCAAGACAATCGGGTTTTAACTGGCGCATGAATTTTTTCATACCACCGGCTTCAAGCTGAAACACCCCGTCGGTATCGCCCTCAGAAATCAGCGTATAGGCGCCCTCGTCCTTGTAGCCAATTTTGGTAAAGTCGACATCAAAATTGCAATCTTCACGAATATAATCTATACATTTTTTAATATCCGTAAGAGTTACAAGCGCAAGGAAATCCATCTTAAGCATGCCAAGCGCTTCAATTTCTTTCGCGACGAATTGAGTAGTAATATCTTCGCCATTGCGTGAAAGAGGGACATTGT
This sequence comes from uncultured Clostridia bacterium, assembly GCA_964447305.1. Lineage (GTDB taxonomy): Bacteria > Bacillota > Clostridia > Christensenellales > Borkfalkiaceae > Coproplasma. The sequence continues at coordinate 57,897 of CAYURN010000009.1, read as the reverse complement.
CGGCAATCTTTTTTCTACAGATGACAACACCGGCCGCGTGCATACCCGTCTGCCTGGGCATGCCTTCAATCTGCATAGCCATGTCAATTACACGGTGCAAAGTAACGTCCGTTTCATATATTTCACAAAATTCGCTGTTTCGTATCGATTTTAAATCGTTTAATTTACTCTCAGCTTCGACTTTTTTGTCAGGATCAGTTTCAGCTTCGTATGCAATCTGCGCATCATGGATACGTCGTCCCAAAAGATCGCCGATAGACGTCTTACCGTCCATTATCTTTGTCAGTCTGTCCGTTTCGGAATAAGGCACGCGCATAACGCGGCCGACATCCTTTATCGAGTTTTTGGCCGCCATTGTTCCGAATGTAACAATCTGGCATACATTTTCGGGATGATATTTTTGCCTGACATATTCGATAGTTTCACTGCGCCTGTCTGTACAAAAGTCAATATCAAAGTCAGGCATAGATACACGATCGGGATTCAAGAAACGTTCAAACAGCAGATCGTACTGCAACGGCTCCACATCGGTTATGCCTATAGCATAGGCAACTATCGAACTGACGCCCGATCCGCGCCCCGGTCCGACGGGTATGCCCTGTGACTTTGACCAGTTGATGAAGTCCCAAACTATCAGGTAATATTCGGCAAAACCCATGCCGATAATGACGCCGAGTTCATATTCGGCTCGATCAATCTCCCTTTTCGTAACCTCGCCATAGCGGCGTTTAAGACCTTCTGACGTAAGCTGTCTTAAATAGTCTGCCGGGGTAGACCCATCCGGCGGAGTGTATCCGGGGATAAGCGTAGCATCGCGTACGGGATAACCTTTTTTATCGAGATTAAAAGCCGGTTCAGTAACTTTATCGGCTATGACCCTTGTGTTTGAAATGGCCTTGGGGTAAGCTGAAAACAGTTGCGCCATTTCGTCGCCGGATTTGAAGTAAAATTCCTGCGTATCAAACTTCATGCGTTTGGGATCATCAAGAGTCTTTTTCATCTGAATGCACATCAGAATATCCTGCATTTCAGCGTCAGCCTTTGTTATGTAATGCACGTCGTTTGTAGCAACTATCTCAACGCCAATTTTTTCAGCGAGCGCAACCAACATGGGCAACACTCTTTTTTCTTCAGGTATGCCGTGATCCTGAATCTCTATATAGAAATCATCACCGAAGACTTCCTTTAAATAGAGCGCAAGCTTTTCCGCTCCCTCTACATCACCGTTCAGAAGTCTGTGCGGAATACCCCCCGCAAGACATGCCGAAAGACAGATAACACCTTCGGAATGTTCTTTTAAAACTTTATAATCTATTTTAGGTTTATAGTAGAACCCGTCGACAAAGGCCATGGAATCAAGCTGAACGAGATTCTTGTAGCCCTCCTTGTTTTTAGCCAGCAAAATTAGATGTTCGGAAATGTTCTGCGATTTATCATTCATGTCGCGCGTGACATAAAATTCGCAGCCGATGATATATTTTATACCTGCTATAGCAGCTTTTTCGGCGAAATGGAGCGTACCGTACATATTACCGTGGTCGGTTATGCACACCGTATCTATGCCATTTTTCTTGCAGTAACTTATCAGATTATCAATTTTGCATGCGCCGTCCAAAAGAGAATATTCAGAGTGCAAATGCAAATGAACAAAATCAGTCATTTTTTATCCCTTTAACCTATGATAGTTGATTAGCTATCTGTAAAATTTTTCTTATCCTGTGATTCAGGCAGCTTTTTGTTATACCCAATCTGTCCGCAAGCTCCTGCATAGAAGCATTCGGATCAGCCAAACGCGCTTCAGCAACTTCAAAGAGAATGGGCGTAAGGTTTTTTAGCCCTATTGTCTGACGTATTGTAGTAATAGCCCCTATTTGCGCAACTGACGCAGTAACCGTCTTATCGATATTTGACGCGGAACAGTTACTTACACGATTGACATTGTTTGTCTTATCTTTCAGATCAACAAGTTGGTTAAACTTTTGAAGGCATTTTTCAGCCCCGAGAACGTTGAGCAAATCGGATATCACCTCCTTACTCTTTACATAAACAACGGTATTTTCTTTGCGTGCAATGAGTTTGGCAAGAATGTCCAAAGAACATAAAATATCGCAAAAATCGTCGGCAGTAATTTTATTTGAAAAGACTACTTCAAAGTGATATCCTGTGCGGCTGTAACTGTTTTCATCGGGCAAAGTACAGCTGCCGCCGCCCAAAAACGCGCCCTTAACATACGACTCGACGCAACAGCTGCGTTGCAACAAATCATCCTCTATACCAAAGCTCAGGGCAAAGCCATCGGCGTTGCGTTTTAAAATCTTGAGTCCGATCAAGAAATCTGTAGTTTTCTCGTCCAAACACGCAAACGTCAGCTTATCACGCCCAGTAAATTTATCAAACTCTACACCGACACGGGCAAGCGAAATATTAAAATCATTTTGAAGCATTTCAGATAAAAATTCGGCAGTGCGTTCATTTTCGGTTATAATTTCAAAACCAAAGTTGCCGCTCTTTGAAATTATACTGCCGCTTGTCCGAATAAAAGCAGAAATGAATGCGAGTTTACAACACTCCTGCTCAATACCATTATCTATTATTTCATTTTTAATATCTTCGGTAAAATTAGCCATGTTTTTTCTTATATTCCGCAAATCTGAAATGAGGGAATCTGCCTTCAATATTATCAATCTGTGCCAACGGAATATCCGCTTCGGCGAGAAGCTGATCGGCAATGACGGTATCGCCTACCCTGGCGGCAGAATGCGCGTCAGAGTCTATTACAAATCGAACTCCGGTTGAAGCAATCATATTTAATTCTTCGGCAGAAATATGCCGTTTTTTTGTATTGATTTCAATATAAGTGCCGTAGTCCGCACAGGCTTTTGCAACCTCTGCAAGGTCACAACAACATTTATAGTTTATATGAGTCAATATGTCGATAGGATTGGTTTTTATTGCATTGATATAGGCGCGCGTAGTGTTTGCTATGACCCTGTCAGAAGGTCGCCTGCCCCTCTTATAAGCAATATAATTTTTAAACATCAGATTATAGGCATCACCAAAGCCAGCATATTTTAACACTTCATGGATACCGCAAAGATAAATATCAAATGCAACAAAATCACTCTCTTTCATGTCAGTTTCGCCTGAAAGAGATATAAGATTGCTCTCCATGCCCATAAAAACGTTCAGGCCCGTCAGCTTTTTGGCTTCCTCAATTTCTTTACGAAGATCCGGCAATCTTTTACGTTTAAGCCCGAACAAAAGATGATTAAAACCATGGTCGGTGATGGCTATTTCTTTTATTCCGAGTTTCTTTGCCGCAACTGTATTTTCAAGCACAGTATTCTTGCCATGAGAATAGGGCGTATGAGTGTGATAGTCGCCTGTAAGAATCATATTTATTAACTCCCATTACGCATAACATAGTAGTTCGCATAAAGCAATTTTGCAGATTAAAAGCTTCCGACGTAAATGACTTCCTCTTCAAGGCAGATATTGCGTTTCTGAAAGACAACGGCTTTTACTTTATCAATCAATAATTTTATTTCGCCGGCAGACGCGCCGTTATTGATGATAAAATTGCAATGCTTTTCTGACACAAACGCGCGCGCTGTTCCATAGCCGGCAAGCCCGCACTCATCAATCAATCTGCCGGCAGAAATCCCGTTCGGATTTTTAAAGACACAACCGCAACTCCTCCCCGACGGCAACTTTTTACGCAAGGCAAGGCGTTCGTTGATTTTCTTTGTTATATCAATGCTGGAATCTTCAAAAACTGACAGAAACACACCGAGAATAAGGCATTTTATATTACGCATAGTACTATGTTTATATGTAAAATTACAATCGCTGTTGGTCAGATTATAATCTTTGCCACGATAAATCTTTACCGCCAAAACGTTTGAAGAGATATATCTGCCCCCGGCCCCTCCATTCATATACACAAGTCCGCCGATGCTTGCAGGTATTCCGGCAAGATATTCCAAACCGCCCAAACTTTTTTGCTTGCAATATTTCAATATACAACCGACAGGCGTTCCGGAAAGACAGAAAATAGTACCTTTATCCATGCGCGCAATTCCGCAAAGGTTCCTGGTACAGATCACGTTGCCATCAAAACCAGAATCCGCCGCAAGCACATTTGAACCGTCTGCAAGGATGAAAAAATTCTCATCACTATTTGCAAGTTTATCGTAGACGGCCCGCGCCTCAAGCAGGTTGCGGGGAAAATACGCCGATTTTGCTCCTCCACCCACGCCATAAGTCGTGTATTTTGCAAAGGTAAAGTTATCGTCACGCCATACCCTGTTTAAGGTATTGTCGCAATCAGAAAAATCAAATCTTCTTTTACTATTATATAATAACATTTTTCACGCTCTTTTTCAATTACTTTAATAACTTTTTTAAAGAATTTACGTCTTCGCTTTCTATTGCATTATTTATTGAAACAACATAGTCGTAACCGACAAAACTTTTTATCGTATATTCATACTCAGCATACTGCATTTCCCCCATCACTCCCGAATAGTTTGTTTTATCTGAAATCAGACCCAATGAGGAAATATTTTCCGACGCGTCAACCAAGCCATTCACAAAACTTAAACAATATTCATAATTTTCGCCTGTACATAAAATTGAAATGTTCTGATACAAGTCATTGAACGAATCAATAAGTTTTGCACTATAACTCACGCCCCTCGTCTGCATTCTGTACAAATCACGCTGAGTACCCAGCAGGTATTTATATTTACCATTGATCAGGCTCACATACGCCGATGTGGACACTTCAACACTTGCAGCCGACACACCCTCAATAAGCGCGCATGCTTGCACAAGATTATCCTTACCCGCGTTTATCACAGTATTTTGCGAAGTGACATCTGAAAAATCAGCATCCTCATCAAGACATATCAAAACATACGCTCCGCTGCACCAACACACCCACGCAAAGTCGGCTGGATTAACAAGCGTTTCAATCCCGTAAAATCCTGCGCCATACGACAGCATATCGGGAATATTGCCTGCAGCAATATTTTCCCGCGCGGCGTCTGCCGAAAGAGCTGTCACGTTGACATATATTTTTGTTCCATCAAATAAGCTGTCGGCAACATTTTGAAGATATTGCGCTCTCGATCCCCTGCCGCCTTCAAAGGAATCTATCTGCCACAGCGTGAGAACACGCATGCTATCCTCCTCATCCTCATCATTTCGGGAAGAACACATTGCCAATATCGGCGCGAGCGCAAGCACCGCAACCATTATAGCCAATAAAATTATTCGCCTTTTAGTTAACATATATTATTTTATTTATCCAGCCGATAAAAAATACTTCATATAAAACTTAGGGGATTATTCCTAAACAGAATAATCCCCGTGTTCATCCGACAAAACGCAACAACGCTTTGACGAACAAACTATTTTCAAAGCGTTGCCGCTTGTAAAATTAATTTGTGCCAAGCTTAAACTTTTATACATGTATTATAAAAATTTAACGCCGCGGCGCAAAAATTTGCACAGCGGCGTTAAATTACATCTTTAATTATTATTCCCCATCCTCTTCAGAAAGCTCTACATTATGATATACATTCTGCACATCGTCAAGCTCTTCGAGCTTGTCTATCATTTTAATAAACGTAGCCTGCTTGTCAGCGGGAAGAGTAATTGTATTTTGGGGAACCATCTTAATTTCTGCCTCAAGGAATGTCACGCCCTTGCTCTCGAAATACTGTCGCACGGAAGAGAATGCCTCCGGAGTAGTATAGACTTCGTAAACGTCATCTTCAGAGACAAAATCTTCAGCCTCAGCTTCAAGACAATATTCCATCATAGTGTCCTCGTCAAGAGCAACGGTCTTTTCAATGACGATAATGCCTTTGTTATCAAACTGATAACTTACACATCCGGGTTTACCCATCTGTCCGCCGCATTTTGACATAGTAGAAGAAATATCTCCAGAAGTACGGTTTACATTATCGGTAAGAGTTTTTATAATTACGGCCGAGCCCGCAACACCATATCCCTCATAAGTGAGTTCTTTGTAGTCCTTGCCGGAGAGTTCACCCGCAGCCCTTGCAATGGAACGCTTGATGTTATCGTTAGGCATATTTGCGGCCTTTGCCTTAGCAATTACGTCGGCAAGTTTGGAGTTTGTTTCAGGATTGGGATTGCCCTTTGCAGCTACGGCAAGCTCCCTGCCTATCTTTGTAAATATCGCACCGCGCGCTGCATCTGTTTTACTCTTTTTCGCGGCTATATTGTGCCATTTTGAATGTCCTGACATTTATTACACCTCTTTAACGTTATTTTTAAGTGCGTACATGGCTATGGCCGCCGAAATAGCGGCATTCAAACTTTCGCAAGTTGTGCGCATGGGTATGCTTACTGTACATGAACTTATATCTTTTATCTCACGACAGACGCCGCTGCCCTCATTACCAATACAAATACAGTATTCAGACGGCGGACAAAAATTAAAAATATCTTCGCCGCCCATATCTGCCGTTATAAGCAATGTGCCGCTTAAAGCGTTTAGGGCCTCATCAAGCGTACAGCGCATTGCATTGACAAAAAAAATCCCGCTCATGCTTGCCCTTACCGCCTTAGGCGAGTACGGATCCGCACAATCGACAAGATAAATATCATCATAACCGGCAGCGTTAGCCGTACGAATAATCGTTCCGACATTGCCGGGATCGCGGATTCTGTCCAAAAGCAGGCAAGCGCCCGAAGGAGGCCGCACGGTATTGGCAGGCAATCTGACTGAAGCAATAACTCCCTGCGGAGTTTTTTCTGACGATATAATCTTAAAAACATTTTCGCAAACGACTACAGCTTCAGGAAATGTTTCAGCGTTGTCAGGAGTACAGATAATGTCCACCACCTCGCCATTTGCCGCAATACACTCACGGACGGGCTTAACGCCTTCAACAAGATATTCGCCAAATTCTCTTCTGAATTTCTTATCGGCCAGAGCGATGAATTTTTTTACAAGCGCATTTGAACGCGAAGTAATTATCATATACGTTTTAAGGGGTAGCTGTCAAAAAAATGCCAACTACCCCGAAAGAAACTTATTAAACGGCTGCCTTTGCCTTTTCGGCAAGAGTAGCGAAAGCTGCGGCGTCGTTGACGGCGAGATCAGCCAAAACCTTACGGTTGAGGTTGATGCCGGCAACCTTAAGACCGTGCATGAACTTGGAATATGAAAGTCCGTTCAGCCTTGCAGCGGCATTGATACGAGCTATCCAGAGAGAACGCATGTCGCGCTTTCTGAGCTTTCTGCCGATATAGGCATAGTTAAGGGACTTCATTACAGCTTCCCTTGCTATTCTGTATGACTTGGATTTATTGCCGAAATAACCCTTTGCAAGACGCATTATCTTTCTGCGTTTTTTAAGAGCGTTAACAGACCTTTTGATACGCATAATGATTGTCCTCCTTTAAGACTTATAGGGAATCATACTCTTGACTGTAGATTCCTGCGTAGTAGAAACAAGAGTGTTCTGACGCAAATTTCTCTTTCTCTTTCTGTTTTTTGTTTCTGCCTTGTGGTTCTTTCCGCCATGAGGCCTTTTAACCTTTCCGGTTGAGGTAAGCCAAAAACGCTTTTTTGAACCGCTGTGCGATTTCTGCTTGGGCATATATTTATCCTCCTGAAAATTTACAAATAAAAATAAGCGAATAACCGCCTATATGCTTAATTTTTTGACGGCGAGAGCATCATAGTAATAAACCTGCCCTCTGCAGTAGGTTTTTTATCCTGAACAGCTTTACCGTTCAAACCGGCAAAGAAGTCATCCATTACCTTTATACCCTGATAGGCACGGGCATTTTCGCGACCCTTCATACGGATGGACACTTTAACCTTATTGCCCTGTTCAAGAAATTTAAGGCACTGTTTGGTTTTTACAGCTATATCACCCACATCAATAGTCATGGAGAGCCTTATCTCCTTTAATTCAACTATCGTCTGGTTTCTACGATTTTCCTTATCCTTTTTTGCCTGTTCATACTTAAATTTGGAATAATCCATAATTTTGCACACGGGCGGAACGGCATTGGGAGAAATTTTGACGAGATCCAAATCGGCGTCCTCAGCCATACGGAGAGCCTGACCGGCGGACATTATGCCGACCATGTTGCCTTCAGCGTCGATAAGTCTTATTTCTCTATCTCTGATTGCTTGATTTACTTGATAAAAATCTTTTCTTTCCATATTCCTCATATCGGATATAAAAGTATTCGGGATAAGCAAAAGCCTATCCCGAACAATGCAAAATTATGCCATAAAGCAAATTAAAACATTATGTGCCGTTACACCTACGGGTACGGCGAAAGGGAACTAACCTTTGCTTACCCGTATATGATACAAGGTTTTATAAATTTTGTCAATTGATTTTCAATCAAAAAACAATTTTTTCCTTATCTTCTTTAACAACAAGATCGGCAAAATCTTCTTTTGAAAGAATCAACTTTTCCTCTGTGCCGCGCTTATTGATATTTACAGTTCCTTCTTCTGCCTCTTTGTCGCCGACGACAAGGATGTAAGGAATCTTTTCAAGCTTGGCTTCGCGTATCTTATACCCTATCTTTTCATTGCGGATATCAAGTTCTGCACGCACTCCACGTTCTTTCAGCATTGCACATACGCTTTCTGCATAGTCCTTGGTTCTGTCAGTTATAGACAAAACTTTAACCTGTACAGGAGCAAGCCAGACGGGGAATTTGCCTGCATAATGTTCGATGAGAATACCGATGAATCTTTCCATCGAACCATAGATGGCGCGATGAATCATTATGGGGCGATGCTTTGCACCGTCCTCGCCAGTGTATTCCAATTCAAAGCGTTGCGGCATCTGGAAATCGAGCTGAATTGTACCGCACTGCCAAGTCCTGCCTATGCTGTCCTGGAGGTGGAAATCAATTTTGGGGCCATAGAAAGCGCCGTCGCCTTCATTTACTTCATATTCAAGACCCAGCTCGTCCAACGCGGCGCGCAGAGCATCCGTGGCGACATTCCACTCTTCCTCTGTTCCCATACTGTCTTCAGGACGGGTGGAAAGCTCTACCTTATACTTGAATCCAAACTGTTTGTAAATTTTATCCGTCAGCTTTACAACGCCCTTTATTTCGCTTGTTATCTGCTCCGGCAACATAAAGATATGGGCATCATCCTGTGTAAAGCACCGCACACGGAACAAGCCGTGCAACTGTCCGCTCTTTTCATGGCGGTGAACAAGACCCATTTCGCCCATCCTTATGGGCAAATCTTTATAGCTATGGGGCCACAGCTTATAAACAAGCATGCCGCCGGGGCAATTCATGGGTTTTACCGCACAATCCTCACCATCAATCTTGGTGGTGTACATATTGTCCTTATAGTGATCCCAATGTCCCGAATTTTCCCAAAGCGATCTTGTGAGAATGATCGGTGTCTGAATTTCGACATACCCCTCTTTGCGGTGAAGATCGCGCCAATAGTCGGCAAGAATATTCTTTAATACCATGCCGTTAGGAAGGAAGAAGGGAAAACCTTTACCCTCGTTCAAAAGGGCAAAAAGTTTAAGTTCACGGCCGAGTTTTATATGGTCGCGCTTTTTTGCCTCCTCAAGCATTTTAAAGTATTCCTGCATTTCATCCTTTTTGGCAAATGCAACGCCGTATATACGCGTGAGCATCTTGTTCTTTTCATTTCCACGCCAATAGGCGCCTGCAATAGATACAAGTTTGAACGCCTTGATTTTACCCGTAGAGGGCAGATGCGGCCCGCGGCAGAGGTCAGTAAACGAACCCTGTTTATAAAAAGAGATAGCGCTTCCCTCCGGCAGATCGTTAATCAGCTCCACCTTATATTTTTCGTCATAGTCAGACATCAGCTTGACCGCCTCCTCGCGGGGCAGTTCAAAACGGGTTATGGGAGTATTAGCCTTAATTATCTTAGCCATTTCTGCTTCGATTTTAGTAAAATCGTCCTGAGTGATAGGCGTTTTGAAATCGAAGTCATAATAAAAACCATTTTCAATGACAGGGCCTATTGCAAGTTTGCAAGTGGGAAAAATGGTTTTGACGGCCTGCGCCAGAACATGCGCACAGGTATGGCGGTAAACTTCTATCCCCTCCTTGTCCTTTAATGTGACAATTTCAAGTTTATCACCGTCATTAAGCTCATGCGAAAGATCGCACAAGACGCCGTTGACTTTTGCGGCCACAGCATTGCGCGACAGCCCCTCAGAAATCAATGAAGCGGCTTTCAGGCAAGTTGCACCCTCTTCAACCTTAAGTTGATCTCCATTTTTAAGAAACACATTCATAAACAAAATCTCCCAATAAAAAATCCTTAAACTAATTAAAAAATCAGTTTAAGGACGCAAAATTATACCAATTTGCGCGGTTCCACCTTAATTGCCATTCAGACCGCTCTTTAAAATAAAAAATGCTCAGGTGGTTTCCCGCAAGCCATAAAACTTACACGCCTTGCAGCCGAACGGCGCGCTCTCTGAAAAATTCTATTGGCTGGTACTTATCCCTTGCAATTAAGTTTTATACATATATCTTATATCCTTAAAAAGATTTTGTCAATTATTTATCGGTCATATACTTTAAAAATATTTGCCAATAGCGGCGTGGATAATGTATAATAACATGGACTACATAATTGTTTACTATATAATTCAAGGTAAGTTATATATGGCATATCCAAATTTTAATGAAGTAGAGAACAAATGGGCAAAATATTGGGAAGATAACGGCACTTTTCATACCGATCTTCACGATTTTTCCAAACCGAAATATTATGTGCTTGACATGTTCCCTTACCCTTCGGGCGCCGGGTTACATGTAGGGCATCCCGAAGGTTACACAGCAACCGACATAATCGCGCGCATGAAACGCATGCAGGGATACAACGTTTTGCACCCCATAGGTTTCGATAGTTTCGGCCTGCCCGCAGAACAATATGCAATAAACACCGGCCACCACCCCGGTGGTTTTACCCAACAGAATATTGCTACTTTTACGTCACAGCTAAAAATGTTGGGACTATCTTATGACTGGACTCAAACGGTGTCCACATGCGATCCCTCATATTACAAATGGACGCAGTGGATATTCAAGCAGTTGGCAAAAGACGGCCTTGCGCGCTATGTGGATACACCCGTTAATTGGTGCGAAGAACTTGGCACGGTGCTCGCCAACGACGAAATTATCGACGGCAAAAGCGAGCGCGGCGGTTACCCTGTAGTCCGCAAGAACATGAAACAATGGGTCATAGACATAAATAAATATGCGGAAAGACTGCTGGAAGGACTTGATGAACTTGACTGGCCGGAATCCTCAAAGACAGCTCAGCGCAATTGGATAGGAAAATCTGTAGGCGCAAACATTGTGTTTAAGGTTGACGGAACGGACGAGCAGTTTACCGTATTTACCACACGAAGCGATACCTTATTCGGCGCGACCTATTGCGTACTTGCACCTGAGCACAAACTTGTTGACAAAATCACATCGCCTGACAGAAAAGATGAAATAGAAACGTACAAAGAACTCTGTGCAAGCAAGTCCGACCTTGAACGCACAGAATTAAACAAAGATAAGACGGGTGCGTTTACAGGAGCCTACGCCATCAACCCTGTCAACGGCAGCAAACTGCCAATATGGATATCCGACTATGTGTTGACCTCCTACGGCACGGGCGCTATAATGGCCGTGCCTGCGCATGATACGCGCGACTATGAATTTGCAAAGAAATTCAACCTTCCCATCATTCAGGTTCTTGAAGGCGGAGATATTCAGAAAGAGGCATGGACACAGGACGGCGTCCATATCAACTCTTCATTCCTGAACGGGTTGAACAAGCAGGACGCAATAGACAAAATGGCATCATGGCTTGAAGAGCACAATTGCGGCAAAAAGGCTGTGACATATAAGTTGAGGGAATGGATTTTTGCCCGTCAGAGATATTGGGGTGAACCGCTGCCGGTAGTTCATCTCGAGAATGGTGAAATCGCCTTTCTTGATGACAGTGAACTACCTCTCCTTCTCCCTGAGATGGACGACTACAAGGCGCACGGCGGAAACGCACCGCTTGAAAATGCAAAAGATTGGGTAAACATTGAGTACCGCGGCATGAAAGGAAAGCGTGAAACCACAACAATGCCCGGCTCAGCCGGATCAAGTTGGTACTTCCTGCGTTACTGCGATCCCCACAACGACGATAAATTTGCCGATTATGAGCTATTGAAACATTGGATGCCTGTTGACTTTTACTGCGGCGGCAAAGAACATTTGGTGGGCCACCTGCTCTATTCACGTTTCTGGAATAATTTCCTGTTCGATAAAGGTTACGTTCCTTATAAGGAACCTTTCAAAAAATTATTCCATCAAGGCATGATTTTAGGTGAAAGCGGCGAAAAGATGTCCAAATCAAAGGGTAATGTAATAAACCCCAACGATATTGTCCGCCAATACGGAGCCGACGTTCTGCGCATGTACGAGATGTTTATGGGGCCTGTAGCGGACACAAAACCTTGGAACACTGCAAATATAGAGGGCGTAAAGAAATTTATAGACAGAATACACAGGCTGTACTTTGAAAGCAGTGCGATCAGAAGCGAGGCTAATCCCGACCTTGAAAAGATATATAACCAGACGGTTAAGAAGGTCGGCGAAGATTATATGGCTTTAAAAGTAAACACAGCTATTTCGCAGATGATGATCTTTGTCAATGCCGTCTATAAAGAAATTGGCGAGGGCAAGGCTTTTCCCACAGAATACGCAGAAGGACTTTGCAAACTGCTTAACCCAATCATCCCTTTCCTTACGGAAGAGATCTGGAGTACTGTTTTGGGACACGAGGGAACAATCGCCTATGAAAAGTGGCCCGAATATGACGAGAGTAAATGCGGAGAAGATATGTTTGAGTATGCTGTTCAGATTAACAGCAAAATCAAAACAAAAGTATCCCTCCCTGCCGACATGCCTGCCGACGAAATAAAGGAAAAAGTTTCATCCTTGCCGGAAATTGCATCGGCAATCGGCGACAAAGCTATAAAGAAATTTATTGTCGTTCCCAAACGGCTTATAAACATTATTATTTAGTAACATGAAAGGAATCCCGCGCTTTTGCGCGGGATTCCTTTCATGTTCAACAGGTAAAAAGCTCATATAAGATTCACAAGCCTATTACACAAATCTGCTTATAAAGTATTGAGGACTTCGACAAGATCCCCCACCGTCTTGATTTCAGCAACCTTATCATCGGGGATGGTTTTGCCTGTAGAATCTTCAAGAGTCATCAACATTTCTACAATGTCAAGGCTGTCTGCGCCGAGATCATCAATAATATTGCTTTCAAGAGTGACTTTGGATACAGGAATATCCAGCTGTTCCGCAAGCATCTTAGCTATTTCTTCAAACATTGTTTTGTTCTCCTTAATGTGTTATGATAACAAAATTTTACAATAAAGTAATGTAACTGTCAAGTACTTTTTTAATTGACATTCTTTTTAGCTTGTTTAAGCGAAAGGCCTATGCGTTGCTTTTTAACATCGAGATTGACGATTACCGCCCTGACGCGCTGCCCGACCTTAAGAACATCGGAAGGATGCCTTATGTATTTGTCGCTGATTTCAGACACATGAACCAATCCATCCTGGTGAACGCCGATATCAATAAATGCACCGAAGTCGATAACATTGCGCACCGTACCTTCAACCTCCATTCCTACGGCAAGATCTTCAATCCCCATAATGTCGCGGCGAAGTTTAGGCGCAGGCAGACTGTCGCGGACATCTCTGCCAGGCTTCAGAAGTTCGGATATTATATCGTTCATTGTAGCTTTATCGAGCTCGCAATACTCGGCGGCCTTGTCAACGCCAAATTCTTTGACTTTTGCAGGCAAGTCGACAAGATTGTTGTTTTTTACATCATCGGTAGTATAGCCAAATAGCGACAAGAGTTTTTCTGCCTTGGAATAGCTTTCGGGATGCACCGCCGTATTATCAAATATATTACTGCCTCCGGGAACACGCAGGAAACCTGCACATTGTTCGTATGCCTTAGCGCCAAGTTTTGATACCTTTAAAAGCTGCTTGCGCTCGCTGAAAGCTCCGTTTTCCTCACGGTAAGCGACTATATTTTTAGCTATACCCGAATTAAGACCGGCAACAAATCTGAGAAGAGATACGCTGGCAGTATTCAGATCGACGCCGACAGAGTTGACGCAATCTTCAAGCACGCCGCCCAACACGCTGTCAAGCCTTTTTTTATCCATATCATGCTGATATTGCCCGACGCCAATCGACTTGGGATCAATTTTAATAAGTTCCGCCAAGGGATCCTGCAATCTGCGCGCAATTGAAATGGCGGAACGCAACGTCAGATCATAATCAGGAAATTCTTCAACTGCAAGAGGACTGGCGGAATATACGCTGGCGCCCGCTTCATTTACGACGGCGTAGCTGACATCCGCCTCAATCTCTTTCAGAAGTTCGGCAACAAAGATCTCTGTTTCCTTGCTTGCCGTGCCATTGCCGATAGCTATGACATTTACTCCATGCTTAGCAATCAAATCTTTTATTATCTTTTTGCTCTCTTCAATCTTACTGTGCGGAGGTACGGGATAGATTACAGAAGTAGCCAGAACCTTGCCTGTGGGATCAACAACAGCAACCTTACAGCCCGTGCGATAGCCGGGGTCGAGGCCGAGGGTAATTTTGCCCTTTACTGGAGGCTGAAGCAACAGCGGACGAAGATTTACTTCAAACATCTTTATAGCCTGCTCGGACGCCCTGTCGGTAAGTATGGCGCGGACTTCGCGCTCTATGGAAGGCGCTATCAGGCGGTCATAGCCGTCATCGGCGGCCTCGGTTATAATGTCGGCGCACGCCCCCTTTGTGTGAACATATTTAGCCGCGCAGACGCGCTTTGCCATGTCGGGGTTAAAATATAGTTTGACCTTTAAATGCCCCTCCTTTTCTCCCCTGTTTATGGCCAGCACACGATGATTTTTGATTTCGGGAACAAGCTCGGCATAGTCGGCGTACATGGCGTATGTACCTTTTTCGTCATCCTCAACCATTTTAACCTGGACTTCGCCGTGATTTTCAAAAAGCGTGCGCAGTTTTTTACGCAGTTCTGCATTGTCTGAAATGATTTCGGCAATGATGTCGCGCGCGCCTGCAATCGCCGCAGGAACGTCATCTACCCCGTTTTCGGCATTTATGTACTTCTCCGCCTCGACATACGGATCGCCGTTCTGCTCTAATATAAACTCGGCGAGAGGTTTCAAACCCTTTGCGATAGCCACGGAAGCTCTCGTCTTTTTCTTCTGCTTGAAAGGACGATAGACGTCCTCTATCTCCGTCAAGGTAGTGCAGGCGTCGATAGCCGCTTGAATTTCTTCAGTCATCTTTTCCTGCTCGGTAATGGCTTTGGCCACCTCCTCCTTACGCTTCTGAAGATTCTGAAGATACTCGTACCTGTCGGCGAACTTTCTTAAAACCTGGTCGTCAATTGCTCCCGTCATCTCCTTGCGGTAACGTGCAATGAAAGGAATTGTGTTTCCTTCATCGAGCAGATTGACAACATTTTTGGCGTGTTCGGGTCTGAGGTTAAATTCTGTTGTAAGTTGTTCTAAGATCTCCATATCCTTATCTCTTTAAATTATTAAGGTTTATTTTTTGTTCAGGCGTAAGCCTGTAACTTTCCTTTGCTTTTTGTATTGCTTTGTTGTGAGTTTTCTTGTTTAATAATTGTCTGTTTAAGAACTCCACTCCCCTGTCGTAATATTTTACAAGCACTTCGGCTACGAGCCACGCCACAGCCATGTGAACATAGTACAGCGACGTATCCGCGTGGGAACAACAGGAGAATATGTAATCCAAATATTCGTCTTCCACATAGAATGAAAGGAGCGTGGTCAGCGCAAAGCGCTGGGAAAATTCACCATCCGAGGACAGATATTTTTGGATATATGGCAAAAATTCATCCCTGTGTGTTTTTATGCACTTAGGTGAAAAACAATCGCAGATAGCCCAATTATCCATAAGCTTAACACAGCTATCTAAACGCAGAATAAACTCGTTGTATGGCAATCGTGCAACCGCTGTAAGTTTGACAAAATTAACTTCGTAATAATAGTCAGGAAAAGACATGAGTTCATCTATATCTTCCGCCTTAAACCATCTGGATATTTTGCGCATATCAGGTATGCGCACGCCTATCACATTTATTCTGTTATTTTTAAGGAGCTTTATGGTAAAAGCACGATAGTTTTCATCGGCAAATTCATTAAGTTTGTCCAAAAGTTGCCCGTAATTCATCAAACCATTCCTCATCATTTCTTATGGCATTGGCCGGACTTGTAGACGGCAATTTTATGTACGGCACGGCTATATCCCCATAACTCTTTAAGAATATTTTATACGCCGTAGCACCATTCAAAATTATTTTTTCAAGTGGACACTTGGATAATATTTTATTCAGGTCAGCCACTTCGTAGTTCTTAATTGTGCTGTCGGCACTGCCGGATATTTCACAAGAAGTCACAATGTCCCATAGAGCTATACGACATTCTTCAAGAAAAGCCTTTTTGTCAACTACTGTGTCTGGCATAGGTCGTTTAAAAAAGGTCGATAATATCCGCCAGAACGCATTTTGTCTGTTGCCGTAATAAAAATTCTGCTGCCTGCTCTTGACAGAAGGGAAACTGCCTAAAATAAGCAACCTGCTGTCAGATTGAAAAAACGGTTCAAAACCATACACTCGCTCTGTCACAGATGCCTGTCCACCCTTCCGACAATGGCCGTCGCTCTGTATTTATCGTCAAAATTATATTCAATCGCCTGAAGGACATCCTGATAGGTGACAGCGTTTATCTTTTTGACTCTCTCCTCAAAATTATAAATATTGCCGCTATAAATCAACTCCTTACCATAGAGAAGCATCTGAGAGCTTGTACTCTCCTGCGCAAATATCTGCGACGACAGCAACTGTTCCTTGCCGCGCCTGAACTCGTACTCAGTTATATTTTTATTTTTAATGTCGTCAATACATGACTGGACAGCTTCGACAGACTGAAGATAATTATCCGCATTGACACCTGCATAGATGACAAGCGAGCCGGTATCCTTGTATGAAGTCAGATAGGAATAGACAGTATAAGCAAGCCCCCTCCTTTCCCTGACTTCCTGGAAGAGTCTGGAGGACATGCTGCCGCCGAGGACGGCGTTGACAATCATCGTTGCATCGGCAAGAGGCTCATACCTTTTCATTGAAGGATAAGCTATACCGATATGCACCTGTTCGATATCTTTCTTTTTTGAAAGGTTCTTGCTCTGTAATCTGACATCTATAATGCGCTGTTTGCCGTTGCCTTTTGGCACATCGGCAAAATACTTTTCGACAAGCGACTGCGCCTCTTCCACGGAGATATTGCCCGCCATGGAAATGACGATATTGTCTGCCGTGTAACGTTCGCTCATGTACGCGAGGATATTCTTTTTATTGAACGAACGCACATTTTTGCGCGGACCTAAAATATTTCTGCCGTAATTTTTATCACCGAAAAACGCCTTTGAAAGCAAGTCCAGACACAGATCGTCTGGAGTATCTTCGTTCATAGCTATTTCCTCGATTATAACCCCCCTTTCCCGCTTGATTTCATCTGCGGGAAAAGTGGAGTTAAGGAAAATATCCGAAAGAATTTCAAACGCTTCCGCCGCATGGTCAGACGTTGATTTTGCATAGTAACAAGTGATATCCTTGCCGGTGAACGCATTTACCTGGGCGCCTATAGCGTCCATCTCATCGGAGATATTGAAAGCTGTACGCTTTGACGTTCCCTTGAACATCATGTGTTCGATGAAATGTGAAATTCCGTCCTCTTCATCAGTTTCCGCGCACGCACCCGTACCTACAATAATCCCCATAGTTACGGACAAAAGTCCGCTCATCTGTTTTACAATAAGCCTAATACCGTTATCTAATTGTTTATAATGTACCATTATTCACCTATGTTTTCCGAAACGGTGACAAGAGCCAGCCCGTTTGATGTTATGTAAGATAAAATATCCGGCAAAGCCGAAACTGTTACATCCGTTGGATGCATCAGCACAAATTCACCTGAAGAAATGTTTGAAGTCGCCCGCTCATAAATCAAATCCACGTCATTATCGCGCCAATCTATTGTATCCCGCGACCACATTATGGTCTTAAGGCCAAGACTGCTGCATGCCGATATTGTACTGTCGTTAAAAGCACCTGAGGGCGGAGCAAATAAAGTTATCTGCGCATCTAAAATCGCATTCAAAAGCTTGACGCTTGGAGATATTTCGTCGAGATTCTGGCGATACGTCATAACAGAATGGTCTTTGTGAAAGTAACCGTGCGAGCCGACTTCATGACCGCGCGCGGCAATTTCGCGCGTACAGTCAACATTGTCGTCAGCCCAACTGCCGCCCAGAAAAAACGTAGCTTTTGCGTTGTATTTGTCAAGAATATCGAGTATTCTATATACGTTTGCCGTATTCTGATAGACGTTAAACATCAAAGATACGCCACACCCGCCATCACCGGCAGAATAATACGGTTCGTCATGGTCGCCGGAAACCTCTACCGCATTGCCGCCCGCGAACCCAACCACGCATGTTGCAACAATTATTGCACATAGGATGGAGTTGATAACCATGGCTATAATTTTGTTTTTCAAAATAAGTTTACCCCTAATTCAAATAACTATTATTATTTTATTTAAGAGATAAACAAATTTTGCTTATTTATTTGAGAGTTATAATCGTTACTCCCGTTTCCCCCTCACCATACTTACCCAAGCGGAAAGATTTGACATTTTTATGACCCTTTAAATGGCGCGCAATGGCTTCACGCAATTTGCCTGTACCCACGCCGTGAATGACCTTTATCTCATCAAGGTTATCCATGACACCGCGGTCGATAAAATTATCCACTTCTATCAGCGCCTCCGGCACGGTCATGCCCAAAAGATTGATTTCAAGTTCAGGCTTAGACGGGGAAAAACTCCCCCTTCGCTTGACCACAACATCGCCTGTCTTAATCTTTTTTTCAGGGGTATTGACTATTTGAAGCTCTGAAATTTTACACCTGGTCTTTATGTTGCCGCAGACAATTTCAACCTCTTTTTTCTGAGCGTTTATCGAAAGTACTTGCCCAACGGATTGTAGCTTGGGGAAAAATACAGCGCTGCCAACCTTTAAGTTTTCTGCCGTTGCAGGCTTATAGTCGGTAAGCTTTTCCTCGCTCTCCTCTGCATTATAAGCAGAATCTTTCAGTTTGTTTTTCAGTGTGCGGGCCTTGATTAAATCTGACTGTTTGAGTTCCTCTTTAGCAAAGATAGCTTCTATTTCATTGAGCATCTCTTCGGCGGCGGCCGTGCGCTCATTGATTATCCTGCGGCTTTCCGCGCGGGCATTTGCAGTCAGTTTTTCACGCTGTTTGTTTACTTCATCTATGCGGCGGTTTACCTCGGCAAGTTTTTTCTCTAATTCCTGACGAAGAAGGCCTGCCTCCTGCAATTTTTTATCGGCTTCTATACGGCTTTCTTCAGCCTTGCGGATAATATTTTCAAATGCTTTGCCGCCTTCCGACAGATATGAAACAGCCTGATTTAAAATGCGTTCATCAAGACCGAACCGCCGACAGATGGCCAAAGCATTGCTTGATCCCGGCAGACCGATTTTTATTGCGTAAAGGGGTTTTAAAGTTGAAGCGTCAAACTGCATAGAGGCATTTTCAATGCCAGCAATGTTGTAGGCAAATTCTTTGAGCGGCGTAAAATGGGTAGTAATAATGCCGCGGCAGCCGACCTGCAAAAAATGCTCGACCACAGCCTTTGCCAAGGCCTGCCCTTCATCAGGGTTTGTTCCTCCGCCGAGTTCATCTATGAGCACCAGCGAGTTCGAATCGGCTTTATTGCACATATCTATTACATTGGTTATATGGCTGGAAAATGTGGAAAGACTGTCTTCTATACTCTGACTGTCCCCTACGTCGCAGAAGATATCGTCGAACACACAAACCGAAGAACCTTCATCCGCAGGAATAAAGATGCCGCAAGCAGCCATAAGACATAACAGACCGCACATCTTTAAAGTAACTGTCTTACCGCCGGTATTTGCTCCGCTTATAAGAAGAAAGTTGTAATCTTTGCCAAGTTCTATGGATACAGGCACTACCTTTTTTGAATCAATCAAGGGATGCCTGCCCCTTATTATGTTTATAAATCCGCGTTTGTTTATTTGAGGAAAGACACATTTATTGTAATAGGAGTATTGGGCGCGGGCATAATAACTTTCCAATTCAGCCAGAACGTGCATGTCGGTTTCGAGCCGGGAGGCAAGTCCTCCTACCCTTAAAGACAATTCTTTTAATACGCGCTCCACTTCTTCTTTCTCATCAATTCTCAGCGCTATGAGTTCATTGTTCAGCTCAAGAACATATTCCGGTTCAATAAAAAATGTGGCGCCCGTCTGAGAACGGTCATGAACCAAGCCCTTGACGCGCGAACGATACTCGGCCTTGACAGGAATGACATATCTGTCGCCACGCATAGTAACTATTGAGTCCTGTAAATATTTTGCCGTGTCACCTGAAATATAATCGGAGAGCTTTGCACGAATCCTTTCGTTTAGGTTTTTTATTTTACTTCTTATTGTAAAGAGCGCGGAACTTGCATGATCCGACACTTCGTCGTCAGAAATAATTTTTTGGTTTATATCATCTTCCAGATTCTTATCAAAATATATGGCGGTACTGTCGCGTTTTATTTTTACAATCGAGTCGTCTTCAACGGAGTTTACAGACAGATAAGCAAGTCTTGCTGAACGTAAAAGACAATTTACCTGTCTTAACTCGGCACAGGAGAGCGTTGCACGTTTTTGCGAACGGTTTAAAAGGTCGCTGACGTCAGGAAAAAATTCTATGCCGCCTAAACCATAATCAAATAACAATTTAACACATTCGCCCGTGCGGATCAGACTTTCGCGGACGCTGTCAATATCAGTACCCGGAGGAAGCTGCCTTAAAATATTTTGAGTTTCCTCAAGACAAGCATACTCTGCACAGGCAGCAAGAATTTTATTCAGTTCGAGTCGAGATAAGGCTTTTTCATCCATAGGCTAAATTACGGGATTTTTACTGTGACCCGATGTATATTTTATATAATACTCTTTTAACTTTGTTTCATCATTATACAGCGATAAAACAGCAGGCGCGCCGCCAAGGGTGCAATCGAGCAATGTACCCGTAAAATTCTGCGGGGAACAGAGCGGCACGCAATTATAAAGTTCAAACACGCAACTTTCGGTTGTATATCTGCGCAACGGAAATGTCCTGCCATCTTCGTCGGTTAAATTGTACGCAGACCTCCTGTCGCATACAGAGCAAGACTTTTCAAAAGGACAATAGAGAAGATCCATAACCTTTATGTCGCCAGCCGACAGATAGAAAGTATTATGTCTTTCCAAAGGACGCGCTTCCGCTAAAGTAAGTTCCTTCGACAGCGCAACGTATTGAGCCGACAATTGCGCCAACGAGAGTGAATTGGTAATATTAAATCCGCAACCTGCAAATAATTTCACGTTTTTTTCGCGGCAGTACTCTATGGCCCAATAACCATCACAATAAACACCATCAAAGAGGTATAAAAACTGACTTATGCTATCGAGAATTTGCCCATTAAAAAAAGGCGGCAAATATAAAAATTTTTCTCCTTCAAAGCCACAAATATTTTTATCATTTATATTTGTGTAATCGTCAGGTTTAAAAATTCCGATATCGGCTCTAATATTATCAAGATCACGAGCTATGACAGCGATACGATTATTTTTATTGCCTGTATTATCCTCGTTGATGAGCGGTTTTATACTCCCGATCTGCTCATTGGTATTTTTCGAGATGTCAGCATAATAGTCTGCATACACCTCCCGCCTGAATGAATTGAGAGACGAAACAGGAATGAACACATCGTTGGAAATACTGATATCTGAAAAAGATACTTCAAACGGATAGGTATCGACTTTACGAAAGCATTTAATAATCTGCTCACTTGTAACGGCATGACTAACTGCCTGTGAAACAACAAAACTACTGAAATATTTTTGTCCGTCAATAGAAACGCATACCCTTTCCCCGCTCGCCACCGATATATCAAGAATGACCTTTCTCATTCTTTTACCATCGAGCAACGAGGCGTTAAGACGGGCGTCGGTAGTGAGAAAGACTTTATCGCCATTTAAAAGACGATTATTAGAAAAAAGATAAAAACCTTGTTTGGCAGCTCCTGCAAATGCAGCCCCGCCAACTTCTTTACCTGAACGAAGTATCTTAAACGCATCGCCTACAGAACATTGCATAGTACTATGACAGATGTACTTGCCGTTGGATACCTTAACTGTACCGCAATATTCACCTATATGCCCCTGCACATTGCGCGACAAAAACGTCTTATCCTGCCCAAAGGCCAATCCTTTGGTGTAGTTGCCACGATTATAGGTACGTTTAAGCGCCGAAAAACTGTTTTTATTAGGTCTATCGTCAATTATTGAGCGGTAGTATCTGACGGCAGCCGAAACATATTCCGGTCTGCGCATGCGCCCCTCTATTTTGAATGAACTTACTCCCGCTTTGATAAACTTTATAATATTTTCACCGACGGACAGGTCTGAAAGAGAAAGAGCGTATGCGTAATCAGTAAAACCCGTACGGTCAATTGAATAGAGTTTGCGGCAAGGCTGTTTGCAGCGACCGCGGTTCCCGCTGTTGCCGCCCGCAAAAGAGGACATATAGCACTGACCTGAAAAGCATGTGCACAACGCGCCCTGGATAAAGACCTCTGTTTCAATAATCTTTGTAATCTTTTCAATCTCTTTTAATGGAGTTTCGCGCGCCAGAATTACACGGTCAAAACCATAGCGCTTTGCAAGGGTTGCTCCATACACATTGTTCACGCCGGCCTGCGTAGACAGATGCAGTCGCATTTGCGGATAAGTTTGTTTTAAATATTTGCCTAAAAATATATCCTGAATTATCAATGCGTCGGCACCAGCATTGTGTGCGTCAATAGCACAGCCTACAAATTTAAGCAATTCCGATTGTTTAATTACGGTATTTATTGCAACGTAGATTTTGACGCCCAACGCATGAGCAGATGCGCAAAGCGGGCCCAGATTTTCGCTATCGAAATTTTCAGCAGAGGCACGGGCGGAAAAATCTTTTAAACCGATATAAACAGCGTCTGCGCCGCTGTTTATTGCAGTATAAGCACTTTTAATGTCGCCAGCAGGCGCAAGCAGCTCAGTCATTACAGTACCCGAACATTTTAATTACCTGTGCAACTGCACCGTCGTCATTCGAGGAAGATATAAAATCGGCCTTGGCTTTCAATTCCTTGACGGCATTGCCAACCGCTACGCCTACTCCCGCCACCTCTATCATGGACATATCGTTGAGATTGTCGCCTATTGCCACCGTGTCGGCAATATCTATCCCATAATAATCAGCAAGAAATTTAACACCTTCACCTTTGGTGTCACCGATGGGAGAAACCTCCACCAGAACATCTGCACTACAGGTCACATCATATTTATCTTTGAATTTATCGGCAAGAAATTTGTATATCATATCTCTGTCTTGCGAAAAGCAAAGGCTTGCAACTTTCTGGCAAGAAACACCTTCGCGAAGAACGAACTGAGAAAGCGGCAGATCGGGATGTTCTGCCTTGACGCCTATGATCTTTTCATACATTTTCAGATATTCATTATCTTCAGGCATATCTGAATAGAACACCTCATCACTGTACGCATGCACAGTCTGATTTAAACTTTCGATAGCGGCACAGATTTCAGAAGTCTGCTTTGAGGTAAGTCCGCCATGCCGAATAAATTGTCCCGTCTGAATGTCGGCTATGACCGAACTCTGGCATGCGGCAACAAGCCCTTTAAGGCCCAATTGCCGGACCTGAGGAAGAATAGAAGCGAGTATTCTGCCCGTACATACGGCAAAAATACCCCCATCCTCAACATATTGCGATATAGCTCTGCGCACTTCCGAAAGGATGCGCTGGTCGGAAGTTATCAATGTCCCATCAAAATCAGAAACTATCAGTTTAGCTTTCAGCTTTGTCATATCAATTATTGAAATAATCCTTGATTGCACGGGCGACCTTTAAACTTATGCCCGGTGTAGCGGCGATATCATCGACATCGGCGCTCATTATTTTATCTATTGTAGAGTACTTATTCATAAGCGCAATTCTTCGCTGTTTGCCTATGCCTTCAATCTTTTCAAGCTCGCTTTGGAGTATATTTTTTGAATGAAGGTTTCGGAAATAGGTTATAGCAAAGCGATGAGCCTCATCTCTGATACGCTGAACCATTCGCAACGCATAATCGCGTCTCGGTATTTTTATCGCCTCCGGATAAGAGAGAGTAAATATTTCCTCATCCTGTTTTGCAATGGAGATAAGCTCAATATTATTTATGCCCATTTCGTCAAAAATTTGTGAAACAGATGACAACTGACCTTTACCGCCGTCTATTACGATGAGATCGGGCTTTGGAAACTTTTCCTCCTCGTCTGTTCCCAATTTTGAAAGGCGGCGGCGCAAAACTTCCTGCAGGGAGGCAAAGTCGTTGGCGCCCTCCACTGTCTTTATTTTAAAACGGCGATATTGATTGCGGTCAGCCTCGCCGTCAATAAACACGACCATAGAGGCCACCTTATCGACGCCCGACACATTGGATATGTCGTAGCACTCCATTCTGCGTGGATAGCGATTTAATCCGAGTATCTGCTGCAACCGCATGCAAGCGTTTATAGTCATATCGTCGCGGTGTTTGATTTTATCGACCGACTTTTCGAGATAGTCGCACGCATTCTTTTCTGCCATTTTAAGCAGGTCAAATTTTACGCCCTGTTTTGCGATTGTTATTTCAACCGTCTTATCCAACTTCTCCTTAAAGAAGGAATTGACCAGATCTTTTTCGCAATACTGCGGAACAATCAGCTCCGAGGGTGGTTCATGCGTGGCATAATACTGTGTAATAAAGGACGTAAGTGCCTCCGCATCAGTTATATGCGCCTCGTCAAGAGCAAATGAGCTTGCTCCCTGCATTATCCCCTTGCGGGTAATGAGAACGCTGACGGCAGAATACAGGTCGTTAGTGGCATAAGCAATTATGTCAGCGTCGATCGCTCTGTTTATGGAAGTGATTCGCTTGGCTTCAAGTTTGGACAACATAGAGATTTTATTTCTATAGTCCATTGCCAACTCAAACGCTTCAGCCTCTGCCGCTGAGATCATTTTCTTCTCAAGCAAAGCTTGCGCACCCTTATAGTTACCTTCAAGGAACGAGATGGCGTTCTGAACACGCACGGCATACTCTTCCTTGGTAATTTTATGGGCGCACGGCGCAGCACATCTGCCGATATGATAATTAAGACATTCCCGTTTTGGGTTAGTGCCAACCGTAGTGCGGCAAAGTTTCACACCGAACAATAGCTGAACGGCCTCTAAAATATCGCGGTAATTTATGCCCCCCATATACGGACCGAAGTATTTGGCGCCATCCTTTTTTATCTTACGGGTCACATAAAAAGAGGGAAAATCTTCGCGCATGTCAACCTTGATATACGGATAGGTTTTATCATCCTTTAAAAGGATATTATATTTTGGCTTATATTTTTTTATAAGGTTGTTTTCAAGAGCCAGCGCATCGATTTCGCTATTTGTTATAACATAGTTGAAGTCTACTATATTTGACACCATCTGAGCCACTTTATGTGGTTTAGGGGTATTGTGAAAGTACTGTCTGACTCTGTTTTTAAGCACCCTTGCTTTGCCCACATAAATTACATTACTGTATTTATCAAGCATTATATAGACGCCGGGGGAATCAGGCAAAAGTTTTAACTTTTCTTTGATGATATCCATATAAAATTACTTCACTAAACTAAAAATTATTGTACCATAATTCATTATTTTTTGCAATACTAATTCATCATTTTTTTATATAAAACAATATCCGACGGAATAAACCCCGTCGGATATTATGACTTAATACATTATTATTCAAGCTCGAACGCACCTGTATAGAGCTGGTAATATTTGCCCTTTTGAGCAATAAGCTGTTCATGGTTGCCACGCTCGATAATTTCACCGAGTTCAAGCACCATTATAGCATGACTGTTCCTTACCGTGGACAGTCTGTGCGCAATTACAAATACCGTTCTGCCCTCCATGAGTTTATCCATACCCTGCTCAATGAGCTTTTCGGTACGGGTATCTATGGATGATGTTGCTTCGTCGAGGATGAGTACGGGACATTCGGATACCATAGCGCGGGCAATTGCAAGAAGCTGCCTCTGCCCCTGCGAAAGATTGGCGCCGTCGCCTTTAATCATCGTATTATAGCCTTCGGGCAGGTGGGTTATGAAGCTGTCAGCATTGGCAAGTTTTGCCGCCTTTATGCAATCTTCGTCAGTGGCGTCGAGCCTGCCGTAGCGGATATTATCCATTACAGTACCCGTAAACAGATGTGTATCCTGCAAGACTATGCCGAGAGAACGGCGAAGGTCGGACTTCTTTATATCCCTTATATTTATACCGTCGTAAGTAATTGTACCGGACTGAATGTCGTAAAAACGGTTTATAAGGTTAGTAATCGTAGTTTTGCCCGCACCCGTAGAACCGACGAATGCTATCTTCTGTCCGGGTTTTGCGTAGAGGCTGATATGCTTTAAAATGACCTTTTCAGACGTATAGCCGAAAACTACGTCGTTGAAGCGAATATCGCCCTTTAAGGGGATATATTCAAACGTGCCGTCGGCATTGGGCTTTTTCCATGCCCAGCCGCCGCCTTCCACTTCGCCATGGGTCAGGGTTATGTCGCCGCCGACATCTTCGGGAGCGGTGTCGATCATCTCGAATATACGTTCCGCACCTGCGAGAGCCATTACTATCGCACTGAACTGCTGCGAAACCTGCTGAACGGGCATGTTGAACTGTCTTGAATACATGAGGTAAGATACAAGCATACCCGCCATGAGAGCTACCCTGTTTGCCTGCACATCCGCAGGATTGATTATGGAGCAATAGATTGACAATAAGCCTATTTCGCTGCCTAACGCCATTATCATGACACCGACGAGAGCGACGAGAACATATTGCAGGTAGCCGAGGTTATTGGTTACGGGTCCCATTAAGAACGCATAAGCATTTGCCCTGCTGCCCGCTTCATTGAGCGCATCGTTTACTTCTTTGAAGCCGGCACGAGCCTTGGGTTCGTGACAGAACACCTTGATTACTTTCTGCCCTTCGGTCATCTCCTCGACGTAGCCGTTGAGCGCACCGAGAGCTTTCTGGTTGGCAAGGTAGTACTTTGCAGACCTGCCGCCGATGGTTTTTGTTGCAAATATTATACCTACCAGCACGACGCATACGACGAGCAACAGCGTTACACTGTAATATACCATGAACGCGAATACAGCGATCAATGTGAGCACTGATGAGATGAGCTGAGGTATCGTCTGCGTTAAGAGCTGACGCATTGTGTCTACGTCGTTGGTGTACAAGCTCATCAAGTCGCCGTGTGTGTGGGTATCGAAATACTGCAAAGGCAGAGTCTGCATGGTTGCAAACATATCGTCGCGCATCTTTTTGAGCGTACCCTGCGCAATATACATCATTATAAGGTTATATGAATAAGACGATATTGCACCAACTGCATATATGCAAGCCATCAAAATGATGTTGTTGTAGACAGTCTGAATGTCAGGGTTTTCAAGCAGGAGCTCTGTAACGATAACAGCAACACGCGAAGAAGCGGTTACGTTTGCCACGGAAGCGAGACACACAAAAATTACAACGCATATCGTAGCGACTTTATTTCGCAAGAAAGTATATCTGAGCAATCGGCCAAGCGTCTGCATGGGGTTTTTAGCACCTTTGGATGACTTAACCAAATCGCCGCCATAATTTTCCTTCTTCTTCGAAGCCATTATTCCTCACCCCCTTTTACCTGAGATTCATAAACTTCCCTGTATATTTCATTATTTTTGAGCAGTTCTTCGTGAGTTCCTATGCCGTCAATTCTACCCTCGTCTATGACGATTATCCTGTCCGCATCCTGAACGGAGGCTATTCTTTGGGCGATGATTATCTTGGTAGTTTCGGGCGCATACTTACGGAGATTATCGCGGATAATAGCGTCCGTCTTTGTATCGACAGCGGAGGTCGAGTCATCGAAGATAATTATCTTAGGATGTTTGAGCAGAGCGCGCGCTATGCACAACCTTTGCTTTTGTCCGCCGGAAACATTTACGCCGCCCTGACCTAAGTCGTAGTTATACTGACCGGGCAGATTCTGAATGAAATCGTCGGCGCATGCCTGAACGGCAGCTTCACGAACCTGCTCATCGGTGGCGTTCTCGTCGCCCCAACGCAGGTTTTCAGCAATTGTACCAGAGAACAGAACGTTCTTTTGAAGCACCATGGCTACGTTGTTGCGGAGGCTATCAAGGTTATAATTGCGCACATCTACGCCGCCCACTTTAACGCTGCCCTTACTGGGGTCATAAAGACGCGGTATGAGCGAGACGAGCGAGCTCTTGCCCGAACCCGTTGCACCGATTATACCTATCGTTTCACCCGACGCAATGTGCAGGTTTATATTTTTGAGTACGGCAACGTCGGCTTTCTGAGAGTAGCAGAACTCAACGTTATCGAAGTCGATTGAACCGTCTTTTACTTCAGAGATGGGATTCTTTGCCTTAGGAAGAGTAGTCGTTTCTTCAAGCACTTCAACAATACGTTCGGCAGAACCCCTTGAAAGGGCAATGAAGTTTAAGCACATGGCAACCATCATTACGCCCGAAAGAATCTGGACGGAGTACTGAATGAGCGTTTGAAGCTGGCTGGGCGCTATGCTGCCGGAAATATTGCCTACATACATGTTGGCACCCAATGTAAGAATGACGATATTTACTATGAACATGACGAGCATAACTGTGGGCATCATGATAGTAAGTATTCTTTCAGCCTTAACGGAGTATGTATATACGTCGCCAGTGGCTTTCCTCATCTTAGAAATTTCAGTATCTTCCCTGACGTATGACTTTACAACCCTTATGGCAGTGAGGTCTTCCTGCACAACAGCGTTGAGCGAGTCGTACTTTTTAAACATGGTTCTGAAATAAGGAGTTACTTTGAACATACAGAAGGCAACAACAACACCTAAAACTATCGCCGCGCCCGCAAAAATGAGCGCCATTGTGGGTTCTATGAAAAGCGTCATGATTATTGACGCTATGAAGAGTATGGGCGCACGGACGAGCATACGGATTGCCATCTGATAGGCGTTCTGAACGTTGGTTACGTCGGTCGTGATACGCGTGATAAGGCTTGCAGTGGAGTAATTATCAATATTCGCAAACGAGAAAGTCTGCAAATTATTGTACATATCTTCCCTTAAATTGTGGGCAAATCCACAAGAAGCCTTTGCCGCAAGTTTTGCACCCACCGTGCCGGCAGCGAGAGCGCCGATGGCACAGACAATCATGAGCACACCATAAAGGATAATCTTGCTCATGTCGACTGTGACATTACCGGTCGTATCTTCAGCAACACTTTGAAGCTCACCGACAATGAAAGTCATCAGGAAGGGAATGACAATTTCCATTATTGCTTCCACAGCCATAAGGACGGGAACAGCAATGGAAGCTTTTTTGTACTCCCTTACGCTTTTAAGCAATTTTTTGATCATAAACTTCTCCCATAAAAATTTTTAGCAAAGTCATTTATTATCAAGGTTGTTCTGAACCTTTACAAGCAATTTCTTTAAAATCAACTGTTCTTCTTCAGACAAAGCGGCGCCAATCCGTTCGTCGCACTTATCCATAATTTCCTTGTTCTTTTTACAAATTTCAATACCGTCGGCCGTGAGCGTAATACACTTGGTACGAGCGTCATCTTGCGGCGAAGCACGTTCAATCAAGCCCGCGCGTTCAAGATTGGAGAGCATAGAGGAAACAGACGACGGACGAAGCCCCGTCTCCCTCTCTATATCGCGCTGACGAACTTTACAACCGCGCATGGTGTTGATATGAACGAATATAAGCGTATGAAATTGTACGGCCGATATGCCATATACTGACAGGTTAATGTCGTTTTGACGGATAAGAGTCCTGTGCAGGCTGCATATAGCACCGAACAAGCGTTGATTTTCCAAGACCACACCCTACTTACGCAAACATTTATTTGCGATCAAAAAATATTTCGATTCCTAATAGTTAGAAATCGAAATAAATTATAAACACTTGCGCAAATTTTGTCAACGAAAATCAACTATCAAAATGTGAAAATAATGTGAAGCCACTTCAGTACTTTTATCTACTAATAACAAAATATGTAACGGTATTATAGTAACTGAAAAATAAAAAGTCAAATAAATTAAACAAAATTTAATTTACTGCTCAGTCCCCTTTAAAGTTGCCTGTAATTTCTTCCATTCCCTCGTTGTCCACTTTTTCAAACAGCGCTTCAGTTCCATCCGAGTCATCCGTTTCCGACTCTGCTAAATCACCAGATTGATCCTTTTTGCCATCGTCAGAATCTTCTTCCACAGACTCGGTTTCAGCTTTGGACTCTGAATTGCCGGCATTATTTACTTCATCATCATATACAGCAACATCATACTCCATTTTAGCCAAATTGCTATCCGCATATATCTGCATAATACTCCTCTGTTTACGCATATTGTCCCGCTTTACAATGCAAGCATGAATAAAATATACAAAAAGAAGAATGACAAACAATGAAGCTGCACATATAAAAATAATATATATCGTTTGCATAGCTTTATTCTAACATTATTTAAATATAAAGTCAACAAATAAATTTAAACCGCCAGGTTTCAACGTCGTTCAATAAGATAAGCCGACTTGAATCAGCGCACAGTTCTTTATAATCCATATCCGCGTCAGCCCAAAGAATCTTCATAATACTATAGTAAATTAAATATAATAATGACATGAAGAAAATTATGTTTTGCGGCGGCGGAAGCGCAGGCCACGTTATACCCAATCTGGCATTATGCGATCAGTTAAATAACCAATATAAGATTTGTTATATTGGTACCGATGGAATTGAAAGTGAAATATGCCAAAGGAAGAATATAGAGTTTTTTGCCTTTGACGGGGTAAAACTTGTGCGTGGGAAAGTACTATGCAATTTATCAATACCATGGAAATTACGCAAAAGCATCAGACAATGTGAGGACATTTTAAGGCAAGTAAAGCCCGACTTGCTGTTCTGTAAGGGCGGATACGCATCCTATCCGCCAGCCGCTGCCGCTTCAAAATTGGGAATAACTATACTCACGCACGAATCGGACGTAAGTATCGGCCTGGCCAACAAGATGATAGCTAAAAAGTGCCGCCGCGTACTGACGACCTTCCCCACCACCGCCATGAAGATACGCAACGGAATATATACGGGCAACCCCTTGCGACGTGAATTATTTGACAGGGACAGAGTTATGGCAAAGCGGGCATTCGGTTTTGATCTGCGGCCTACTGTACTTGTAATTGGCGGCGGAAGCGGTTCAAAGGCAATCAATGAATGTTTGCGCAGCTGTATAAATGAGCTATGCAGGCAATACAACGTTCTGCATATATGCGGCAAGGGAAATACTGTTTATTCAAGCATTTATGGTTACAGACAGCTCGAATATACTGACGACATGGGCGAGGCGTACGCTTGCGCCGACTATGCTGTTTCGCGCTGCGGATCCAACGCGGCTTGTGAACTGATCGCCATGAAAATACCTACGCTGTTTATTCCTCTCGAAAACAGCGCCAGCCGCGGCGACCAATTGGATAATGCGCTCTATTTTTATGAACGGGGGCTGTGTAAGTTATTGCATGAATCGAAAATGACGCCGAGTTCACTTAAAAGCAGTATAGATGAACTGATAGCTGATAAACAGCTGAAATTGTCACTCAGAAATAACAACATAAAACGTGGTAATGAACGTATTATTCAGGAAATCAAATGCGCATTAAATGAGCCCTTCAATTAGTATCTTCAGTCCTATACCTATCAGAATGAACCCGCCGAACAGCCTGGCTATGCCCGTTCGGCGTTCAAACAATTTGCCTATACGCCAACCAATATACACACCCGACGCCGCGGCTATGACAGTAATAATACCTATTATACCGGCATAGCCGCACACGGTAAATTCTGTTATCCCGTCGCTGTACATGGCAATAAAGCTTACACCCACTGCTAAGGCGTCTATACTTGTTGCTACGCCTTGGACAAGCACTTCGGCAATACTGAATCTCTTTGGCACAATCTGCTCTTTTGGCTTTCGTATCTCTAAGAAGTAATCAGCCAGCATCTTTACTCCTATAATCATGAGAATGACAAACGCGATCCAATGGTCGTACTTATCAATAATATTGATATCTATCCCACGCGACAGACATAAAATTACAAAAAAGCCTATCAAAGGCATAATCATTTGGAAAACACCGAATATGAGGGCGATTGCTCCCCCTTTCTTTAAGTTCATATTGCGGTAACACATTCCGTTGCAAACTGAAACAGCAAAAGTATCCATAGATAGTGAAACGCCTATCAGCGACACCTGTAAAGCCAATTGCCAATCCCACATACTAATATTATATAATGCGTTACACACCATTTAAATGTATATAAAAAAATAAACAGAAAAAATTTATTATTTTTTTTATAAAAACACCCCAAAAATAGTTTGCTTTTTATTATTTTTAAAGTATAATAATTAAGCTTGATGCTGAGGTGTAGCGCAGTTTGGTAGCGCGTCTGGTTAGGGACCAGAAGGTCGTGGGTTCAAGTCCCGTCACCTCAACCAAAAAACGGGCATTTTTACGTCAAAAAAGCGTGAAGATGCCCGTTTTTTATATAAAAAAAGTGAAATTGCCCCCAATTGCCCCAAATTTCAAAATGTCAGTAAAGTTTATAAAAGTCCATTCAGCGGTCTTTTATTTTTTCACCGCTCTTCTTAAGGGACTTCCTTTTTAATAGCCGCAGCCGCTTGCGGCTGCACCGAACTCCACGAAAAAGCGGCGGCGGTGACGGACTACGCCGTAAATACCAAGGCCGATTCCGAGAGCGATTATTAAGCTCTCTACGACAATTGTTATTATGTATGCTGTCATTTATTTACTCCTTTTCGCTTTTTGCCGTTTTAAAATTTTATCATAAGGGTGTTGACATTTATGCCTGAATAGCATATAATGATACTGCGATGGAAACGTTGCAGAAGGAAGACGTTGCAATTTCTTGCTTGGCGGGGCTTAATCCGCGTGGCTCGTCTCCTTCTTTTTTTGCGCTTTTTCGCTGCTCTGATTTGTGCTTGCGAATTTTGCTCTTCACATTCGCCATGTCCTCTTTTGAAAACTCCATATTTTTCATCGTTTTACGACCGAAATTTTGTTGTAGGTCTTCGATAACACCATTGCGGACATACGAACGCTTTTTGTCACATTTTTTAGGATTGTTTTTCAGCGGCATATTTTTTATTAAATGTCCTTTTTTTCTGCCATAACAGTATTGTTGCCGCCTAAATGTATGTCTTATTTTTTTACTACAAAACCTGTCTTGCAGAGAGTTGACAATATTCTATTTTACGGTATACTGTTTAACAGTTGAACGGCTTTAAGCGCGTTCATTCCCGCCAACTCACTTGTGGCATTGCCCCGAACGGATTAGTTTCGGGGAATTTTTGTATAAAGAAAAGCGCCGCGCGGCAAGTTTTGCTGCGCGGCACTTTGAATTTTAATCAATTTACACCGTATTGAGATCTGTATTTCTTCATTTCTGCAAGATATTCTTTTCCATCAATAATACCGCTTTCAATAGCGTCGATAATATCCTGCATGGTGACGATTGAATAGACCTTGATGCCAAAATCGCGCAACACCTCCTGCACGGCAGACAATTCAGAATTGAGCCCCTTTTCCATGCGGTCGACTGATATAACCATGCCAGCAACCTTCACTTTTGCCTGTTGTTCGAGTTTGGGGAGAATTTCCCTTAAAGCCTTACCTGAGGTCATGACATCTTCGATAATCAATACCCTTTCTCCATCTTCAAGCTGCCTGCCGACAAAGAGTCCGCCTTCGCCGTGGTCCTTTGCCTCCTTTCTGTCGAAACAATAATTTACATCAATATTATGATTATTCCAAAGAGAAACAGCCGTTGTTACGGCAAGCGGAATACCCTTATATGCGGGACCGACGAGGGTGTCGGCCTCTATGCCATTTTCGGCAATACATGCGGCGTAATATTCGCCGAGCTTTGACAGCTGCGAACCTGACTTATAGTTACCTGTATTTATGAAATAGGGCGCAAGACGACCACTTTTTAAAGTGAACTGACCAAATTTTAAGACGCCGCTTTCGACCATGAATTTAATAAATTGCTGCTTATATGTAAGAGGCATAGGTGATATCTCCTTTATTTCAATTTAATTTTAAAGTACCAACAATATTGTTGACGTCGGAAACGTTATGACTATCCAACCAATCGTTTATTTCATCTATTATACGCGGCATAGCATCAGCCCTTGTAAAGTTTGCCGTTCCGACCTGAACAGCCTTGGCACCGGCGCACATAAACTCCAACGCGTCGCGACCGGAAGCTATACCCCCCATACCGATGACGGGTATTTTTACTGCGTGGGCAGCCTCGTAAACCATACGGAGCGCAATTGGTTTGATACCAGCACCTGAAACACCGCCCGTATTATTCGCAAGAACAGGCCTGCGCGTTTCAAGGTCGATGACCATACCCGTAAACGTATTGACAAGCGAAATACAGTCTGCTCCGCCGTCTTCTGCCGCACGAGCGTTTGCGGAGATACTCTCTACATTTGGAGAGAGTTTGACGATGAGCGGAGTTTTTGAAAGTTCCGTCTTTGTTAAAGTTGTGACCTCCCTGATATTCTGAGGCTTAATTCCGAGAGCCATACCGCCTGCATGGACATTGGGGCAGGAGATGTTTAATTCCACCATATCCACAAGACCGTTCAGACGACGGCAAATAAGCTGATAATCTTCGAGGGTACTGCCCGCAACATTGGCAATGATTACCACGCCCTTGCTCTTTAAAAATTGGAGATCTTCTTTTATAAAATGTTCAACGCCGGGATTTTGAAGCCCGACAGCATTCAATATAACAGATTGCCCCTCAGCAATTCTCGGAACGGGATTGCCGAGGCGGGGTTCAAGAGTTGTTCCCTTAGTGGAAACACCGCCGACACATGAGATGTCGTACACCTCATCAAACTCGCGGCCGAAACCGAAAGTTCCGCTTGCGGCGATAACGGGATTTTTGAATTTTACCCCGCATATTTCAACCGATAAATTTGCCATCAGATTTCACCTTTTTAATTTTTTGGCATAAGTTCGACATCGTTGATATCGAATACGGGGCCGTCCTTGCAAACGCGGGCTTTTGAGCCGTCGGACATATTACACACACAGACAAGGCAGGCTCCTATGCCGCAACCCATTCGCTCTTCGAGCGATACAAGGCAGGGCGTTGAAAGCCCCCTCTCATTCAACTGATTTTTGAGAGCGCGGAGCATGACAGGCGGACCGCAGGCGATTATGAGATCGGGATCAACAGATGAACAATCATCCATAAAAGCTGCAACGGCATTAGTTTTTTTACCTATTGACCCGTCGTCCGTAACAACAGTAAGCCGCTTGCTTGCCTTAGAAAAATCATTGACGAGGCAGGCGTACTCTGCCGAGCGAAAACCTATATATGAATAGTATTCTCTGCCCTTTGCTTCCTCCAAAACCGACAGCAGAGGAAATATGCCCACACCGCCGCCGACGACGGCTATTTTCTTTGCATTTTGAGGGATATTGAAGCCATTGCCGAGCGGCAAAGTGACTTGCAACACGTCACTCGGTATAGCCTGCGAGAGCTTTTGAGTGCCTTCACCTTTGAGTTGGTAACAGAACGTTACATCTCTGCCCACTACACGCATTATGCCAAAAGGACGCTTTAAAAGATGAGCGGCACTACCGGTTGATACATTCAAAAACTGTCCGCCTTTGAATGTAAGCTCCTGCGGAAGAGTTAATGTCATTGCATATATACCGCGGGCGATAAGTTCGTTGCTCTTAACCTTTGCAGACAGTTCTTTCATTTGCTCATCTTACCAATTACAGACGCTAAATCCTGCTGCATGTCAATACATGCAGCGCGCGCGGCTTCCGCATAAGACATACCGCTGTACTGAGGTTTTTTATATGCGCAGATTATGCCGCGGGAATTGTTAACAATGCCGCCAAGGCCGCGTTCATCGAAGCAACACTTCAGCATCTGAGCATTGCCCCCCTGCGCACCGTAACCGGGAATAAGGAAGAAAGTTCCCTTATGCTGTGAGCGCAGAGCTTCCGCTTCCTGCGGATGGGTTGCACCAACGACGGCGCCGACTTCTGAATAGCCGTAATTACCTATACAATCCTTACCCCACTCTTCTACCAAGTCGCCCATCTGTTCATAGATATATTTACCATTTTCAAGCTTTAAATTCTGAAGCTCGCCCGACGAGGGATTAGACGTCTTGACGAGGACAAATATCCCTTTATTGTATTTTTTGCAGTCCTCTATAAAGGGCGCTATGCCGTCGATGCCGAGATAGCCGTTAACGGTAAGCATATCGGCAGGGAACGCCTTGATTTTTTTGCCGTTTATATCCGTTTTTCCCAAAAAGGCCTTGGAATAGCTTGCGGCGGTGGAGCCGATATCATTGCGCTTACAATCGGCAATGACATACATACCCCTTCCGTTTGCATAGTTGACAGTGTAGTCGAAGGCACGCAGGCCCTCATAACCGTACTGCTCATAATAAGCAATCTGTACTTTTACCGCCGGAACTATGTCGCAGACCTTGTCGATGATATTCATATTGAATTCTATCAGCCCTTCGGCAACGCCTTCAAATGTGGCAATGCCTTCTCTCAACTCTTCGGGAAGATAGCTGAAGTCTGTATCAAGCCCCACGCAGGTGGGGTTTTGAAGTTCAATTATTCTGTCAATCAATTTATCAATCATAATATAAAACTCTCTTAAAATTATAATTTCAGCTGTTTATTCAGCGTTAATATTGTTTGAATCAAATTTAACTTTACCGTCAACGATAGTATAGCACACTTTGCCAAATACTTTGTATCCGTTAAAAGGCGTATTTTTACCTTTGGAGAAAAACTTTTCCCCATCAATGACATAGCTTGACTCAAGGTCGACTATGGCAAGATCGGCTACGCCGCCTTCCCTGATTTCTCCGCCCTCAAGATTAAGAACATGAGCCGGATTATAGCTCATCCTTAACATCAGATCGGGCAAAGTCATTACACCGCTCCTGACAAGATAGGTATAGCTGAGGGCAAAACTCGTCTCTATACCGCTTATGCCGAAAGCCGCAAGATTGTATTCCAACTCCTTATCCTTTTTAGAATGAGGGGCGTGGTCTGTGACTATGCAGTCGAGCGTACCGTCCTTTAAACCTTCTATTACAGCCTGCCTGTCGCGCTCCTCCCTTATGGGTGGACTGACCTTGGTAAATGTATTGAAATCGGTTATTATATCGTCCGTCAGAATAAAGTAATGAGGACAAGTTTCGGCAGTAACCTTGACGCCGTTCTTTTTGGCCGCCCGTATTATCTCTACGCCGGAATAGGTTGAAACGTGACATATATGTACGGGCAGGTTAAGACTTTGCGCAAGGCAGATATCGCGCGAAATCATTATATCCTCAACTGCTCTGAGCTGACCCTTGAGTCCGCACAGCGTTGAATTGTAGCCTTCGTTTACGACGCCGCCGTCGACGAGAGTAAGATCCTCGCAGTGACAAAGGCACTTCAAATTGAAGTCGGAGGCATACTCCATACCCAGGCGCATCATGTTAGAATTCATAACAGATTTTCCGTCGTCGGAAAGGGCGACAACGCCGGCCTTTGCCATCTTGCCTATATCGGCCAGACTTTCACCCTTTTCACCACGCGTTATGGCTCCTATGGGCCGCACCTTGCATAAATCTGTCTGGCGCGCTCTGTTTATTATATAACTGACAACGACGGCGTTGTCGCAGACGGGGTCGGTATTGGGCATACAACAGACTTGAGTAACGCCACCGGCAACTGCGGCAAGACAACCGGAAGAGATATCTTCCTTCCCTTCAAACCCAGGCTCGCGAAGATGAACATGCATATCAATTATGCCGGGAATGACCGTCTTGCCAGAAGCGTCGATGACATTGTCACCTTCGGTAAGGCCTGGAGCAATTTTAATAATGATATTGTCCTCAATTAAAATATCGCTTGCGACTACCCTGTCCTTTAAAACAACGTTACCGTTTTTGATGAGAGTTTTCATAGACCATTTTTCTCCCTGTACTCTGAAAGAAGTTTTAATACCGCCATGCGAACGCAGAGGCCGGACGTAACTTGATCCTCTATTCGGCTGCTGTCGCCGTCTATGAGCGTAGGCGTAAGCTCTATGCCGCGGTTTACGGGGCCTGGGTGCATAACTATCGCTTTTGGTGAAGCCAATTTCAACATACCGTCCTTGACGCCATAGAACTGAGAATATTCCGACAGCGAGGGAAACAGCCCACCGGACTGACGCTCAAGCTGTATCCGTAAGCCCATTACGACATCGGCGCCTTCAATTGCCTCCTCACACGAGTTGGAAACATGCGCGCCCAATGCTTCAAACCCGCTGGGGATGAGCGTTCTGGGAGCGCAGACCCAAACTTCTGCGCCCATTTTTGACAACCCGAACAAGTTTGATTTAGCCACACGGCTGTGCTTGATGTCGCCCAAAATAGCAACTTTAAGACCTGTTAAAGTGCCAAAGGTAAGACGCATTGTAAGCATATCCAGAAGAGCTTGCGTAGGATGCTCGTTCATACCGTCGCCGCCGTTGAGAACGGAGGCTTTTACCGTCTTTGCAAGCAGATGGGGCGCACCTGCCATGGGATGACGGATGGCAATATAATCGGTCTGCAATGCGTCAAGAGTTTTGCCCGTATCAATAAGCGTTTCACCCTTCTGTACCGAACTTGACGAGGCGGAGATATTGACCTCGTGTGCGCCGAGATATTTGCCTGCAAGTTCAAATGAAGTGCGCGTGCGCGTACTGTTTTCATAAAACAGCGTAACGAGCGTTTTACCTGACAGGTCAGAAAATTTTTTGTTTCCGTCCAGTATCTGTTTTTTGTAGGCGGCCGCGAGGGTAAGTATTTCGTCAATCTCTTCTGCGGTTATGTCGCGCAACCCAAGCAAATCTTTTGATTTCAACATTTTATCAGTCCTTAAAATTCCTTAATTATAAACTGCATTGTCGGCCGCGACTGCGGCGAGCATAAAAAAAGCGGAAATAATTACCTTATGAAACAGGGCAATAATTCCGCATAGATTTACAGATATTAAAATATATAGATAAATTTTGTCTTATGAACAAAGCCAATTTATTTACCGCCGAATGAAAATTTATTTTCTAAAAGAGTATAACATTAAACGGAAAAAATGTAAAGAAAAAAGACAAAATTTTTTTATAAAATTCTTTGCAAGGTAAATTTTACTTTATCGCATGAAGTGAGAATATATTCGATCCCGTTCCTGACATGGCGAAAGGGGAAAAAGACTTCGCCGTGGAGATGACCGAAGACAACCTTGTCCACGCAGTTTTCTTCAAACAGCTGAGTGAAGAGTGTGGACTGAAGCTTTAAACCCATAGGCGGATAGTGAATGAGAGCAATGAGGATATCGTTTTCCTGCCTGATCTTTTCCACCTCTTTAAAACACAAGCGGAAACGCTCGACTTCGCGCAGGTACAGTTTTTCATCGTGTTCAGTATAGTCGGCACTGCCGGGACAAGTCCAACCGCGTGAACCGCAGATGATGACATTTTCAAACCTGATACAATCGTTTTGAAGAAAATAAAACGTATTATCCGGAGCAGAGCGGCGGAGCTTGGTAATGCCATTCCACCAATAATCATGGTTGCCGCGAATAAACACTTTCTTGCCGGGGAGATCCTTTAACGAATATATATCGTACAGCCCCTCCTCGAGCGTAGTTCCCCAACTGATGTCGCCACAGATAAGAACGATGTCCTCCGCCGCAACTTTGCTAAACCAATCAGATTTTATTTTTTCAAAATGCCCATCCCAATTCTCACCGAATACATTCATGGGTTTGTCGGTCAGCCCTGAGAGATGCAAATCGCTAATTGCGAAAATTTTCATACACATATTTTAACACACTTTTGAGGCGTTTAAAAGTTATTTAGCATAAATCAGGACATAATTGATTATAAAAATCAATAAATTTTAACGTACTATATCTAACATAGTACTATTGATATTTTAAAACAATTGCAAAATGACGGCGCGGAACATACCGCGCCGTCCACCTGCACTATTTACATTTATTATTGCAAGATTTAGCCTGAGGATACAGAGGAAGTTCAAAGAACCCGGCGCAGACCTCCTTTGAGAAATCCTGGGCCGGAGGTATGGCGCAATAGCCATACGACGGAAGGAGTATCTGAACATCGATAGATACCTTTAAAATTATGGTTATGCAGGCATTGACCGTAAAGGTTTGAGTATCGGAATTGAACGTGCCTTCTGCACACACAGCAGAAGTTTCCGCCGTAACCCTGTAAGGCATGATTGAAGGCGCCGGCACAGACAGAAGGACATCCTGAGTAACCGAAATGACCGACTGGGCCACTCCCTCCACACCGCTTGCATCAGTGTAAGCCACTTCGACAGGTATGGCCACAACAGCCTGAACACGGGCGCACCCCGGCTTGTCAGCCAAGCGGTCGACTGTTAACGATGTGATTGTTCCCGTCGATGACATAGAGCGTGCGCTCACGAAAGTCAAAGGGTATGTAGGATTTGCCGGCACAAGATCGGTAAGCGTAAGCGTGTAATTTTCGATTTGTATTTGCTTTATGCAGGCATCAAAAATTTTTTGCGCCTGAATACATACTTTTTCGCACAGACCGTTCAACGCATTGCCCGATATTGTACCGGGACTCTGCGAAGATTGAAAGTTGGAATAAAAGGACATTTTTTACCTCCGTAAAAATTTTAAATCTGATATTTTATTTTATGAGGTTCTGATGTTTTTTGTTATCACCGCCGGCATGCCGTCAGTATAAATAAATTCTGCGGGAGGGATAGACTATCCCTCCGTTAAACCGCCTGAGCTTTTCCTCCTCCCTTTGCGTCTTTCTTGCAATAGAGAAAAAATCATCGAAGGGCTGCGCAACGTAAATTTCGCATGGCGATTGCGCAATGGCAGAAATCTCTCCGATATGTTCCGCATGCACGGGACATGAATACTCCCTTTCGGCAAGGCGGGAGGTAAGTCTGGCCGTTATGCGCACAAAGCGCGGCCGATCACATACGAGCTGCAACATTTATATATAATATGCGACAAAGTCCCGCATTTGTTAACATAATCGGCGCACAATTTATGTAAAATAAAGCATAATGGAAAAGAGCGTTTACAAATCGGCGGCACAGGTAACAACCTTTTCAACAATAGAAAAAACGCTGTCCTTTGCCTACAGAATAATACTTTCCCGACTGATCGGCGCCGAAGGCATAGGCATTTACCAAATATGCCTTTCGGTGTTTTCCGTATTCCTGACAGCGGCTTCAAGCGGAATACCGGTAACCGTTTCGCGCATGATAGCAAAGCAGAGCGCCACAGGAACAACAGCCGACAAGCACGCGGTTGTAACGGCCGGCATAGTGAGCACGCTGATGTTTACGGTGCCGGCGGCAATCATAATTTTTTTCGGGCGCAGTCTTCTGGCCTTTCTGTTTCCTGACCAGGACAGTTTAAACATCTTCCTCATACTTCTGCCGGGACTTGTGCTTACATCTATTTATGCCGTCATGCGAGGAACATATTGGGGAAACAAGCAATTTATGCCCTATTCGCTGATAGAGTTAGCCGAGGACAGCGTGATGGTAATATTGGGTACCGTGTTAGTGTTTTTTTCAACGTCGCCGACAGACGGGGCGCTCAGAGCCACGATAGCGGTATTGATATCTTACATATTTTCATTCATTGTTTCGGTGGGCTGGTATCTTTTGCACGGCGGAAAATTTACGAATCCCAAAAAGCAGATGAAGCCATTGCTTGCTTCGGCCATGCCTATCACGGCAATGCGGACTTCTACCTCGCTCCTTAACTCAGTAGTAGCAACTTTTTTACCCGCGCTGTTAATAAGCTCTTGCGGACTGACGAGTTCAGAAGCTCTTGTGCTGTACGGCGCCGTTACGGGAATGAGTCTTCCCGTGCTTTTTATACCAAATTCGCTGATAGGTTCCATTGCAGTAGTCGTCGCTCCTGAAATGAGCGAGCATTATTATGCCGAGCGCAATGAAAAACTAAAAAATGACATAGAAAAGACGATAAAAACGGCCGTCCTGATTGCCACCGTACTCTTTCCGCTGCTATACACTTTGGGCGGCGACATAGGCGTAATTCTGTTCGACAATTCGTTCAGCGGGGAAATTATCACAAAATTTTCGTTCATGCTTATGCCGATGTGCATTTCTATGATAACAACCACCGTTTTAAATTCAATGAATTGCGAGGTAAAGACGCTAATCTACTTCTTTATCGGCGCACTGTTTATGTTGGCATGTATATTCATACTCACCCCCGTCATCGGCGTCTACTCGTTCATGGCGGGACTTGCGGGGAGCAATCTGATTACAGCTATTTTAAATCTTAACCTTTTAAGAAAAAAATGCCCGGGCCTTTCTTACATAAAATATACTGCGGTAAGCACGGCCGTCAGCATTTTCGCATGCGCTTTCGGCATGTTTTTGCGCGGACTGACGAGCGAACTGCCCGCGATACTCAACATAACAATATGCGGCGGAGCGGTGGCGCTGTTCACAGTAGCCGCAGCCATTGCCGTCGGCATAGTCAACCTGAAGCCGATAATTCTGATTGCAAAAAGGAGACAGCGCAGGCGTTCAGAGCTTACCTGATTTTTTGCCTGTCGGCAAAAGATTTATTGCTCCGCGAATGGCAAGCACGACCAGAAACGCGCCGAACAGCCGCCTCAAGACGCCCGCCGGCAGAAGCAGGGCAATCAGACTGCCGACGACCGAAGTGAGAACGGCGGGCAAGATTATACCGAACAGACCATCGGCACGGATAAGCCCTTGTTTTTTGTGAATTGCAATAGAAAACGCCGACATTGGCAGAAAAGAAATTAAATTGGTAACCTGAGCGGCATGTTGTCCGACGCCGCAAAAGACGGTGAGCGCGGGAATCATAATAGTTCCTCCACCCATACCCATTCCGCCCAACAGTCCGGACAACAGACCCGCGGCAGCATAAATTAAAAACGACATAACTAAAACATCATCCTTATTCCTGCGGCCAGCATTACGCATATAAAACACAGCTCGACGGCGAGGGCCGGCAATTTGCCGAGCAGTCTGGCGCCTATCAGCCCACCCGCAACATTTCCCACCGACGCCGGAATTAAGAGATTCAACCGCGCAAACCCGCCGATTATGTAGGATATCGCACTAACGGCGCACACGGGAGCAATAACAGCGATGGCTGTGGCATGAGCCTGTTTTTGCGGATAGCCTAAAACATTTGTAAGTACCGGTACGGCGATCATGCCGCCGCCCCCGCCAAAAAGCCCGTTAATTAAACCTATAAGTATTCCGCACAATATGCGCTGTTTTAACCTACCCCTTGCGTTAACACTATCCATATATAATATAAGTTTGCGCAAAATTACTTTTATTATTTTAAATTTTGCTTTATTTTCACTCAGAAATAGTTGCTTAAAAGGTCGATTTATATTAAAATGTAATGGTACGATTGCGTGAAGTGCTAATAAGCGCTTCTTTCAAACGTGACAGAAAAATTTTGCAACTATTTTTAAGGATACAGATATGAGCAAAAAAATCAAATCGAAAAATGCAAAGTACAAATCAGCGCTTTTGGGAGCAGTTGCAATAGCGGCGTCGTTCGCGATGTTTGTAAGTGCCTGCACTACTTCAAGCGATGACGATGATACGACAAGCACATCC
The DNA here is from genome assembly GCA_964447305.1 of uncultured Clostridia bacterium. Lineage (GTDB taxonomy): Bacteria > Bacillota > Clostridia > Christensenellales > Borkfalkiaceae > Coproplasma. The sequence goes on along the minus strand of CAYURN010000009.1, from coordinate 13,705 downwards.
ACCCAAGTGGACGAGCAGGAGCTTAAAAACGGTAACTTTGAATTTTTCAGCGACAACGACGGCACTTACCTCATCGGCTCGCCTGATAACTGGTCGAGCGGCACCGGCAGCGGGGCGACTTCTTCTGATTCGCAATCGGGCGTAATATCGACGACGGTTGAGAATTGGAACAGACTGACCGACACCGATCTTCCCCAAACGCTTATGGACAACGATAAGTTGGACACGGACGACGACGATTACGTTGATTACAACGCAACCGTATTTGACCTGCCATTCAGCGACCCTGCCTCTGCCATCACTGAAAACGAGGACTATGATGAGGATGACGACGACAGCTACGAGTACTTTATATCCGACGACGCGACGTATATAGAGAACCCCTATACCCACAACTATCGTTGGGTGGAAGTTGACGGCGAAACAGTGCTGTATGACGCAGAAGGAAATGAAGTAGATTACTACTACAATGAAGATGACGAAAAGTACTACCTCGACGAAGATTATACCGAAGAGATAGAGAGCAATGTCCTCATGATCCACAATTATGTGGAGGACGACAAGCAAGGCACTGAAACTTATTACACCTCCTCTACCACGCTGACCCTTGAGATAAACACCGCTGCAAAGATAAGCGTATGGGTAAAGACGAGCGATTTATACTTTGGCGGCAACAATGACACCCGCACGGAAGTTCTTGACCAACGCGGCGCCTACATTGAATTGACACAGACCGTAGGCGGCACGACGATTGACAGCTTTATAATAAAGAACATAAACACCGAAGTTTTAAATCCTTACGACGAGGAAACGGGAACATGGGCGAACGGCAATAACGGTTGGGTGCAGTACACACTGTATATAAGTGCATGCGACTACGCGACAACAACCATTACGCTGACGGTCGGCCTTGGCGAATCAAGCATCTATACAACTGAAGGCTACGCATTTTTTGACGACATAACATTTGAAAAGTATCTGAGCGTTGACGAAATGATTGAAGCCGCAGGCGGTCAAGACGCGTTTGATTCCATGGTAAACGACCCGGATCTGACCACAACCTGCACTCTGCTGAGCGACTCCGACGAAAAGATATTCCGTGTTGACATTGAACAATTTAATAACGGCGACACGCTGGTATATCATTACAGCAATAAATACACCTATCATATCGATCTTGCGATAGCTTCAGAACTTGAGGACGGTCAGCGCACCGATATTACGCTTGACGAGAACAACCTGACGGCCGGCCTGACCGTAGACGACGACGGCTATGTGAGCAGCAAGGGAAACGGAACTGTTTCTTATGTTGGTAGCATTTCACAGTCTGAAGAGACGACCACTTACCTCAACAACGACCTGAATATCAATATTGATGACGATATTCTTGCGAATATTACAGTTACATCTGCCAGCTCATGGTCGAGCGCTATAGGTGGTAACTATCAGGATATAATTGACGAAGCATTGTCAACCGCCGTAGATTTGCCTGGTTCAGACACCTCAGCAAGCGTACTCCTGATGCTCAGCGCGAGGGGTGCCGCCTATGAGAGCGTAATTTCCGACGAGTCGTTCACTATAGCGGCAAACGGATATAAAATTGTTACGATGTGGGTAAAAACAAGCGATCTTGACGATATTACAACCGTAACAATTTCGGCAAGACAGGTTGGCGACACAAGCAATTCCGGCTCGTTTGAGGTAGATACCACCACCATTGACGCCACAACGATAAACGACGTAGAGGATGTATATAACGGCTGGGTACAGTGCTACGCATTGATTTCCAATTCGACTGATGAAGATCAGGAATTTGAGCTTGTTGTAAACTATGGCGTGACTGAAATAAAAGATACCACGTTCTCCTCCTACTACGGCGGCTGGGTTGCAGTAACAAACATATCCGTGTTGGAAGTTAATGAAACAGCATTCGGATATGCGGACAGCGATTCTCTGACAGCTTCGCTTTCTATAACAGACGAAACAACGACTGACACTCAGTTTGACGACACCTACTACACCAACGAAATACAGACGCAACCTGCAAGACCCGCAAACTACAACGGTGTAAACGGAGCGAGCGCATCTGTTCAGAGCGTGCCTGTAGAAATTTCTGATTATGACAGAGTCGACAACTATCAGTATGCCGGCCTTATAAACAGAGATTACTATGATGAGTATAAGGAATACTTTGCAGAACTGCTTGAAAGTCTGGATGCCAGCAGCCCGCTGAGAGCTTTGTTTGGTTCCGATGCGGATTGGGATAGTATTGTAGGCTTAACGGTTGAACAACCTCTCCTTATTGTAAACACCGTGAGGACTATAGCCGAGAATACAGGCATATTCAATTACGGCTTTATAGGCAGCGAATCAACAGCCAGTTCCGACAGCTATACGGTAGTAAGCGTTCGCGTTAAGGTTTCCGAAGGCGCGATTGCTACGGTATATCTTGTAGATCCTGATACAAAACAGACGCTTTCCTATGTGACGCCCAACTACACATTCTGGTATGACAACGACGGTAACGTTTTAAAGGGAGAGCCTGACGACGATTGGACAAAGGCACAAAGGCAGGCCAATATAGCTTATACCCTGCAGGACAACGGCCTGTACACTGATGAAGACGGCAATTACTACGCAAATCTTTATAATTATAGTCACGAGTACTATGATGAGCGTGCCAGCTATTATGACAGCGACGGCAACAGCGTTGCATTCGATGACCTTGTAGACGGCGAAATTTACTATGCGAATTCTTCGTGTACTGAGTATGCTCCTCATTACCTTGTGACGAGCGACGGTGACAGAGTTTACTGCTATGCAGGTACAGGCGTAGACAGCGACGCGGTTTATAACTATATCGTTGACGATGAAGTCGATACCGACATTGAAGTAAAAACGTTCGATATAACTGTTGCAACACCCCGCTACACTTCTTTGGAAAGCTCCCCCTACTCCTTCACTATCGACGCGATAAGCAATCCCGATTTAGCCAACAAGTGGATAACGGTAAGCTTCCTCATTCATACGGGCAGCGAGTCAAAGAGCTACAGACTGGAAGTTTGGAGCGGAACGCGCGACGAGCAGACAACCGAAGGGGTTGTAGATGGCAGCTACGTATTGTTTGATTACAGCGCGCTGAGTATTGACGAAGATACCTATAACGATCTTCTTTCTGAATATACGGATAACATTATTTCAGCCTACAGAGCGGCTTTGAGCGAAGCGGATTCAGACATTGTGTTTGCCTCCAACGATGAAACCATAGCTTATTATGAAGAGTTGGCAGCCGAGTACAATGTAACTGTAGACCTCTATAGCTATGAGGCTCTGTATTACACCTACACTCTGTACGATTCATTGACCTATGTTCCTTTCAACGCGGACACGGCCGACGAGGACGAAAGCGGTTACAACTACGCTTACAGCGATTATTCCGAATCGCTTGCCGTTCTGAAGGTTGACGACAGCATGGCATCCTCTGAATATGGTTACATGTACATGTTCATCGATTATTCGACCGTTGACCAGAGTATTTCCATTACCTCGACAACCGATGTTGAAGACGATGACGATGATGATACGGATTCCGACTCAACGAACATCTGGCTGCTTGCATCATCTATAGTTATGGTAGTTGCCATTCTGATAGCAATTATCGTACTGATGATAAAAGATATGCGCAGGAAGTTGTTGAGAAGGCCCAAGGTAGGCAAGAACACTTACAACTATAAAAAGAACAGGCGCTATGTAAGAACGTATGTGAAAGAGCATGGCGAAACAAAAGTCAACGATACAACCGACATAAACGACATCCCCGGAGGCGATGAGATAGCTGATATCACACCTGTACAGCCTTCCGCCGAGGACGTCAGGGAGTATCCTGACAGCAATGAGCCTGAAACAGATGACGGCAACGAGGATAATTGATTGACGTGAAAGCCGATTTGTAAAAGGCTGCGGCGCGCAAGTTTAACTTGCGCGCCGCATTTTTATTAAAGACATGATAAGGCCGCCGCGCCCGTACAGGGCGCGGCGGCCGAATTTTATTTATTTATTCTGAGAGCTTTAGGCAGATGATTTTTTGCTATGCCGCCGGACACTTTGCACCAGCCGAGGGGGAAACCCAAATAAGCCGCCACCGCCCAGCCGTTGATATCAACGGCACATTCAAATGTGTTTCCGGAGAGATAACTAAGTGCGGAAGAACTATCAAGTTCAATAAAGTTTGCCTCGTCACGCCCAAGACACATTGCGAGAGAATGTGACGGCACAAATCTATTTTTTATAACTTCGCCCAATTCAACGCCGGCGCGAAGAATCTGAACACCGCAATCAAAGTAACCGCAAGGCAGGCTGTATAACTTATTACCGACCGAATGGAGGTTTGAAAATTTAATTCTCAAATACTGTTCAGCGAACTCTTTGAACAGTGACAAAGCTACCCTGTCAGCGCGCGGTACGATGTTTTTTATGTGAGCATCCTCACCATCGCTCCTGCTCAAAAGCGCCGCATAATGTCCCTCACCGCGCATTTGGTGCGGAAATAGCTTGAACTGTTTTTCAAGCTTGAAATGCGGATTGGCACTCAAAAACGAAGAAATCTGTGCCTCGTCCTCCTCCGTTGAAAATGTGCAGGTTGAATAGACCAATTTGCCGCCAGGTGCGAGCATCTGTGCCGCACAATGCAGGATATCGGCTTGGCGCTCGGCGCACATTCTTACATTTTCCTCGCTCCACTCGGCGATGGCTGCGGCATCCTTCCTGAACATGCCCTCACCGGAACACGGTGCGTCCACAAGAATTTTATCAAAGACGCCGCCGAGGTGACGAGCCAGTGCGTCAGGCGAAGCGCAGGTGACTACGGCATTCTTTATACCCATGCGCTCCACATTGGACGAAAGTATTTTTGCCCGCGAAAAATTGACCTCGTTGAGGTATATTATGCCCTCCCCCGCCATGGCCTGCGCAAGTTGAGTACCCTTACCACCCGGTGCGGAACACAGATCGAGCACACGATCGCCGCCATGAACATCCAACAGCGGAGCCGCACACATAGCTGAAGGTTCCTGCACATAGTAAACACCCGCCGCATGAAGAATGGTTTTACCCGGTTTTTCATCAGAGACATAAAAACCGTTCTTCTCCCACGAGACAGATTCAAGCGCAAACGGAGTGATACTTTTAAAATGTTCGACCGATATCTTTAACGTATTTACGCGTATGCCTCTTACCGGGGGCCGGGAATAAGTTGCAAAAAAATCTTCTGCCTCTTCGCCCAAATAACCTTGCATACGCTCCATGAACGCCTTGGGAATTTCTGTCACCTGAGCAGCTCCCTTAATTGTTCCGTTGTCATTATGCGCAAGGAATTAAGCTGACGGGCGTTTTTTGTGCGTACGGTTAAATCGTCCTCGTCGCAGACGTATATTGTGCAGTCATTCAATTTCTGGCTGTAAATGCCGCCGTCATCATAAATCTTTTCAACGAGCGGAATGGATATATCCACATCGTCCTCTATATTGCGAGAGAAAGTGAACACCTGACCCAAAAGTTTGCCGCTCTTCTTGCGCTTGCGCCGACTGAGAAAGACATAGAACTTTGTGCGATTTTTGCTTCTGCGTTCGCGCGCGATTGCACGGTCGCTGATATACTTTTCGTATGCTGCCGAAATAGATTTCTGCAAATTATGGTTACAAATTTTGCCGCGCCTGATTGCAAGGTCGTCGGCCAGACCTAAGGGTGAAACGCCGCGCAAACGGCAAAGTTCTTCTACAATTTTCATCGTAGCATAGGCGTCGTCGGCGGCACGATGGGGAGTAAATACCACATTGAGATTTTCAGTTATATATTCCAGACCAAACTGCCTGGAAAAATCGTTAATGTGAGTCATGTACATAATCTGGCTGTCCAAAAACTCAAAGTTAAAGGACGGAAGATGAAAACGCCGCGTTTCCAGATCAAGGTACTTAACGTCGTTCATTATAGCATGACCAAATGCGATATTATTTTTATCTTCAAGCAGTCTTTTTATGAATGGATAGACTGCCGGGAACGGAGGATGTTTTTTAAATTCAGCATAGTCATAAGGCAGTTCCAACCCCTTTTCTCCACTTCTGTCTGTCAGATGAAAGGACCCCTTAGGATTTATCAGGATATCCTCCTTTTTTATGATATTGAATTTTTCATCACAGATAACATATCCGAATGCGCAGATTTTAGCCGTGTTTTTATGTACACTTGCACATTCGATATCGAAAAATACCAAATTCATACCTTATTATTATATCAAAATGCAGAGAGATATGCAATGCTTTTAGACGCTAAAATAGTATGAAAATATACAATTGTATCGTGCTAAACTTTTTGTCAAGGAGGGCGAGAGCCTTACTTGGCAATTTTTTTTATGCAGTATGGGGGCAAAGCATGTTAGTACAAATATCGTATAATACAATAAGCCTTGAAACTGTAAAAGTATCTTTTAGTAAAAGAAGCGCAGTAAATGAAACGTGGTAAAGCGTTTTACTTTTCTGCGCTTTTTTTATGCCTTGGGTTGCGGCATCATAGTAACCCCCTCTTCGGGAACGTGTGGCGTGTAGGCTACCTGGGTGGCTTAGCGAGTTCGACCCTCGCCGTTCCCTCCCCCTAATGCAAAGCCGTATAGGCATTGTAAATATATAACGGCGTATAGCCAAAGGAGATTAAACAATATGGCACAGGTAGGATTATTCAAGAAATCGGGTACTTACGTGAGTAAGGAAGGCAAAGAGCGGAGCTTTACAAATTTTTATGTAAAGTGCGGCGATACATTTATCCCCGTTCAGGTATGTTACTTCGAGGACGCCGACGGGCACGATCCGCAGTATTCAGGCCGCAGAATGGTAATGAGTTCTTATTCGGAAGTGCTTCCGGATAAGCCGAAACCTGCCGAAGACGTAAAAAAAAATGACGGACAAGCCCGCACAGCCGTACCAGTCGTTCGATGATTCCGACGATATCCCGTTCTAAGTTCGGCGGTTTCGGCTGTGTATCGTCAGATAAATTCTAAAATGCGTGTAAAACGTGTAAAACGTGTAAAAGGAGTAACAAGTGCAAAAGGCAATTCAATTAAAAAAGCCCATTAAATGGCATAAAACCTTAACTTTTCCATAGTTCCCCTTATATAATGCACGCCCCCTTCGGGCTTGTCAAGGGGGCGTGTAAAAACGTGTAAAACGTGTAAAAAAATCAGGCTGAAATAGTAAAACATGTAACGGTTTTACTGATTACGTAAATTGAGAGGTTAAATATGAATTTACGTCAGGTGGAAATCGTTATTTATGAGGAATATTTAAAGGTCGATATTCAGGAAACATGTAAAAAGTATTCTACTATAAAGAAGTGGGCTTACATAAAGCATGACAAGGACGATACGCGCCCGCATTATCACATAATGCTACACTTTGGCGGTGCGAGTGTTTCGACGGCGCAGGTGGCTAAGTGGTTCAACCTTGCTTATACTGCCGAGGACGGCACCGAGCATAGCGGAGAGCAGTTTTGTGAAAAGATAAAAGGGCGCTGGACGGACGGTCTTAAATACTTAACTCATAGGAACGATACACAAAAAAACAAGTACCAATACTCCTCTACGGAAGTTGTGGCAAACTTTGATTTTGAGAGCGAGATAGCGAGCGCGGATATAATCGGTGACTTTGAACGTTACAGTTACGCGCAAATGCTCCAATACGTCAATACTTTGCCCGTAGACGAAAAGGGCTCAATGTTCACGAAGTTGAAAAAGCTTTGGGAACTTCAATGCCAAGTGATGAGTTTACAGACCGACAGGCACATAGATGTTATGTTTATAACGGGTAAAGCAGGTACGGGCAAAACGTTTCAGGCGAAAAAGCTGTTGCGTAACTTAGGTTATGACTACTGTATATCGTCGTCGAGCAACGACCCGTTTCAAGATTATATGGGGCAAAACGCCATAATACTTGACGATCTGCGCGACAGTCACTTTGAACGGCTCGAAGATTTGCTGAAGATTTTGGATAACGATACTTCAAGCAGTGTTCGCAGCCGTTTTTCAAACAAAGTGTTCAACGGCAAGATGATAGTCATTACCTCTTCCGTTCCGTTGTCGTATTGGTACAAGCAATACAGGTATAACAACGTGGATTCTTTGGAACAGCTTTACCGCCGAATATCCTGTTATGTAGTTGTGAACGAAAAGGATTTCGTCGTTTATAACGAGATAGATAGTGTCGGTCGCCCGAAGGGCTTAGGGCAGGTTTTTGAGAATGAATTGTATAAGATTAAGGGTGTGCAACGCGCAAGAAAAGATTTCGGTGAAGTTTTCGGAAAGTTCTGCCGCCGCGCTGAAGTCCCTGAAGAATTTCTGCGTAATACCGAACAGATGAAAATAAATCCAAAAGGAGATTGAATTTATGGCAACAATAGTAGAGAGTAAAAACGGCAAAAAGGTAGTTTTACTCAATCCCGCCGAACGTTCTAAACGCTATGCGCGGGAGTTGAAAAGCGGCAGAAAGCATGACGGAACGCCTCTTACCGAGGCAGAAGCAGGTTTCCGCATGGGCGTTTTGAATGAACGCAAAACACAGGCTAAAATTTATAACCGTAAACACGGTTTAAAGAGTAAATCAAGAAAAAGAAGTAAGTAATCATTTTTAGCTTTTTTTGTAAAAAGGCAAATGATTTTTAAGCAGGTTAGCAATGTCAAAGACAAACGACAGTAAAAACGGCGGTTTCAGCACCGTGCTTAGCGTAATAGTCATATTGCTTTTCGTTATTTTAGCTGTCGGGGTTATAGTAGTAGGTTACAACAATTGTGCAACCGATACTCCGCCTGACGACACTTCCGCCGGAGGTACGTTAGAGGGCGGCGACGACGAAGAAAGCATGGTATATTACCATTTGCTTAACAACGTAACGCTTACCGAAAACATAACAATAACAGGTTATGTAACGCTCTGCCTGCATGGCTATATCCTTACAGGCACGGGCGACGGCTCGGTTATTACCGTATCAGACGGCGCATACTTTGTACTTTACGACTGTCAGGACGGTGTTACAGATGAAAGCGGCGACTATGTTGTTAATAACGTGGTCAACAATGAAACGTACCACAGCGGTGTAATTACAGGCGGCAACGCAACTTACGGCGGCGGTGTGATAGTTACCAATAACAGCACGTTTATCATGTACAGCGGCGCCATTGCCGGTAACAGCGCAACGTATAGCGGCGGCGTATGTGTAAACAACAGCACGTTCATCATGTACGGCGGCACTATTTCGGACAATAGCGGCGACTATGACGGCGGCGGTGTGCATGTCCGCGAGAACGGTACATTCACTATGAATGGTGGCACTATCTCAAACAATGATACAAGATATGGCGGCGGTGTATTTATTAAAGCCGACGGTTGCACGTTCATTATGAATGGCGGTGAGATATCTGGCAATACCGCAAGCGTTGGCGGCGGAGTGTATATGAACGGCGGCGAGTTCACCATGACAGGCGGCGAGATATCGTATAACAGCGCAACCTATGGCGGCGGAGTGTATATAGACAACGGCACGTTTACCATGACAGGCGGCGAGATATCGGATAATAGTGCAACCTATAATGGCGGCGGTGTGTATGTAAACTACGGCACGTTCATTATGGAAAGCGGCGAGATCTCGGGCAATACCGCAACCTATTATGGCGGCGTATATTTTAGTGGCACGTTTACCATGACAGGCGGCGAGATATCGGGCAACGTCGCAATATATGGCGGTGGCGATGAAGTTTACCCTTATCATGTAGTTGAAGCCGCTTAATATGTAGTAAAAAATTAAGTTCACCCATAGAAAAGTTTTTTGGCTTTTCGTTTTTTCCTTCCAAAAAGGCCCGTTCCCGTCGCGGAATAGTCTGCGGCGGGGGCAACGGGCGCATGAACAGTAATGAAAAAAATAAAATTTTAAGGAGATAAAAAAATGTCAAATAGACGTAAAAGCAGTACAGGTAAGACGATACTTAGTGTAATAGCGATAGTCCTTGCACTTGTGCTTGTGTGCGGCGTTGTAGTTGTTGGTTATAGAACAGAATGGTTCAGCGATTTCAGCGTGTTTGAACAGGTTGAAGAAGAAACAACAGACGACGACAACGGCGGCATGGTAGTCAACGATACTGATTCAGGCAGTACATTATCGCTGTCTATGGTTAAGTTATCGGCAGACGAATATGAAGAGTACGGCATAAGCCCGTTGGCAGAGACGGCATACACTATAACTGTCACCCCTGACCCCTCTGACGCGACTGATACATATAGTTGGTCATGCACTAACACGTCACAGATAAGTCTGTCTGTTTCGAGTAATACCAAGAACTGCGCAGTATCATGTTCCGGCGCGTTCGGAACACAGGCGATTATTACCGTAACGTCCAATTCAAACAGCGATCTTTCGGCAGAAGTTACAGTCGATTATGTAAAACGTCTTTCGTCCGTAACATATACTCTTTCGGGCGGTGCTGTATCGTTCAGTTCGTCAACGAGTTCATCTGTGACCACTACCATTACGGCTACACCCGTATGGGGTACGGGTACAATCACCCCCACGTTCACGATTACGGGCGGCACGTTGAGCAATAATCTTACAGGTACTACTTCTTCCGTAACAAATTCTGTATCGAACAGTAGCGGCGGAACGACGTATTATAGCCGTTTCGTAAGCGAGACGAAAGACGTTACCTTTGACGGCGCAACAATTTCCGTAACTACCCCTTATGCTTCGTTTGTATCGGCTACGTCAACGTCATCGTCGTCCACGTTAAGTGTTACACCGCTTGTTGTCAGTATTGGTTATCCTACTGAAACTCAATTAGCTTCGGCCTACAATAACAGTTTTGCTACAATAGCAACAGGCACTACGTCAGACGGCACATTAACAGTCAATTATACTATAAGCTATACTCCGTCGGGTTCGTATGCCGGCAGTTATTCTACCAGCGGTTCTTCTTCGGTCGGCGTAGCATTTGACGTATCGGCTTTGGCTATTACCGCAACAGATTTCGACGTGAATTATGACGGCGTAGTCTTTTAATAAGGTGGTGATTTAGATGAGCAAATCTGATAACAATAGCGTAGTTGATAGCATAGTTCGTGTCGTAACAGCAATTCTTGTTGTTTTGCTCATTCTTGGTATTGCCGGTGGCATAATATATCTGATTAACCGTCCGCAGGGAATGTATATCGAGTATGACGGTACTACATACGACAGTACGTCTGCGAGTGACGGAGTAAGTGTACCGTATAACAGCGAGATCACATTTACTATATGTAATTCGAGCGGTTGGGGCGTGTACTCGGTTCAAGACTGTACGGTTAAAATTATCCCGAACGTGGACGATAGTCACGATTTCGAGTTTACCGTTATCGGTAATTCTAAGCCGTCGTTGTATAGTTCGGAAAGTGATTTATCTGCGGCGTTCTGCGATAGTTATGACGGCAACGGCATAGCTGTATCATCTGACGGTACGTTTACTATAACGACATATATTATAGATATGTCAGAAATTCTGAATGCAGTGTATACCGAGGGTGTGACCATGGACGGTGAATATACACTTAGGTCATATCCGTATGTAGCTCTTTATATAGTTTCGCCTGACGGTTCGGAAAGTCTTACAATACCACTATATGTGGATATTGACGGCTTACAAGTAAACAAGGTAGGTATAGTGTTCTGATGAATAGGGCTAAAAGAAAACAGATTATAAAGCGTATAAGCGTATTGTTTGTGCTTATAGCTGTCGTTATTATGTCGGTATTCGGCGGAGGCTTTACGGCCTCCACCGTTTACGCCGCTTCAAATGACGTATCCTTTGACGATACTTATGTCATGGACGATCTCGAAAGCATGACGATAAACGGCAAGGCGTTCGATATAACCGATTATGGTTTTGACGAAAGCAGAAGCACGAACATAATCATGTTCGTTGAATACTGTTATAGCTATTACGCCAACCAACAGGGCAATTACGGACTGTATGTGTACGTTTGGAATCCTAAGGGACTGAACATAGACGTAAACAGTTCTTTGAACATGATTACGTTGGGTTTCGATTCCGATTATTCGGAAAGCTATACAAAGTATCACCTTGAATTTTTGAGTATGTGCGAGGAAACAAATTATGTGGGTCTGTTTTATAAATTCAAGGTCTATCTTTCTGACAGCGACAAAACATACATATTGAACAGGCTTGACAGCTCGGAACGTTTTTACCATGTATCTGAAATAGAACTTCTTACAGCAGGCGATACGAACGCAACGGCAACGACGATAAATCTTGAATATAGGTTCAGCGGCTATGCGGCGGGATATGGTAATAACAATTCCTCTGAAAGCACGCTTGTTTGCAATACCGAACAAGGCGAAGTGCTGACGTTGGACGTACAAAGTACATACTATCGCCCTTCGGGATATAATACAAATTCAGAATATATGCGTGATACGTTGCATTCGGTGTATTTCTCTGTTCCGAACAGCATATTAGAGCAATATGGCGAGCTTGCGGCAGTTCATGCGACATGGTTAAACGCGCAGACAACGCCCATTTTTGTGACGGGTAATTATACATATTATAAAGCGTTTCTTGATTTAGTGGCAATTGAAAATGCTGATACTGATTATGCTTTCCATACAAGTACAACCGGTACTTATTGGGGCGGATTTTATATTGTGAATTATTCTTATGGATATAACTACACGTCTAATGTAGAAAATATACTATCTGCTTTAAATTATGTATTTTATGCAGGCAGCGGTACTGATTCGGCAGACAGTTATACATTATCTTCGGAAGATATTCTCGCATGGTTGGAGTCATATACTGCAAATTTTGGCGGTGAACTTGTAAACGATAAGTATAGTTCGGCATTGTTTGCACAGGTCGACAGTGAGTTTACGGATATTACGATTCGGTCTACCGACGAATATAAGTTAACGAGCATAACATCGTCGCAAAATTGGTGGCAGAGAATATGGGGGACCTCTACAGAGTCTGAAACCACTTATGAGATGAGCGCTATACAGCAGGTCACTTTGAGTGATATGGATAATGCTTTGAGCGTTACGTCTTTCTGTGATTCGTTTTATGTTGCTGAAAGCGATTACGACGATTTATACAGCTATGTAAAAGAGGCTGAAAGCAATGACGAAACTGTGTTCTTGTTCCGTTACTATCAATCTGAATATTATTCTGTTGAGTTGTCAGAAGGTATCTGGGAAACAGGGCTCTATATTGAAACAGTTGGTGATTCGAGTAGCATTGCTTATGGTCGTCATTATGTAGAAGAAGATACTAATGCGTATCTTGCGCAAATGTGGGTGCAATTAGATTTTGACATTATCGACGTAACGTTTACAAACGGCGGCGTTGATACTATTATTCCTGTTGCCATGTCGCCTGTAGATTTGGTTGCCGACGCGGATTCTCCGTTAGAAACAACTTCTGACGGTTGCGGGAATTGGGAAAGCATAGTCATGGTATTGGCGTTGCTTGTGTTGCTTATAATCCTATTGCCTGTGTTGCCTTATATAGTCAAGCTTGTAGTATGGATAATTTGTCTGCCGTTCAAGGCGATAGCGGCAATATACAAAGCGATAAAATCAGCAAATAAACGACGAAGGAGTGATCAATGAAAACTTTTATAAAATG